>JAAYRB010000015.1 GCA_012519005.1 Clostridia bacterium | reverse complement strand
TGAAATGCCGGAAATAAAAATTAACAGGGTAATTAAAGAAGTGGTGAAGCCCGGAACGACCTATGAAGATGATCCGGAGATTGAGGCGGGCAAGGAATTTATAAAGTACGATGGAAAAGATGGCTTCCGCATTCTAGTGGAAAGGGATTTAAGAAAAAACGGTAAATTAATTGGGCAAGAAGTGATTTCGGAGGATTATTATCCTCCGGAGGATAGAATTATATTGAGGGGTGTGGGAAAACCCCTACAAACATATTCCAATCCTTGATGGTGGGCTTCGACGGCTATACTAGATAGAGAGGTGCTATGCCATTGTTTATTTCACCCCGAAAACCTTTGCCAGGTAAAAAACCACCCCATTTAAGGGAGATATATAACTACCATCATTACAGGCAAATGATGGTAATAATGCTTTTGATTTTTGGAGTGGTTCTTGGTTTTATCCACTATTCCACCAGTGCTGTGGGGGTGGACAACCACGTTATTCACGTGACAATAGACAACAACAGTACCACCTCCCAAATAGCCAGCCGGCTCAAAGATCAAGGGGTAATAAGAAGTGAGTATCTGTTCAGGATTTACACGCGGCTAACAAAGACGGATCAGGGGTTAAAAGCAGGGGAATATCACTTTGATGGGCACTGGACAATTCCACAGGTAGTTGAAAGGCTGAAAGAAGGCACAGTAAAAACTCTTTCATTCACAATTCCCGAGGGCTACAATGTTCTTCAAATCAGCCGGCTGCTGGAGAGCGAAGGGGTGGTGGACGCGGGCAAATTCCTTCATACCTTTGAAACAGGAAAGTTTGAATTTCCCTATTTGGGTCAAAACGAAAGGAACAAATATTCACTGGAAGGTTTTCTGTTTCCTGATACCTACAAAATTTCCCCTAAAACCAATGAAAAAGAAATAATACAAATGATGCTGGAAAACTTTACACGGATCTACGGTCCTGAATATCAGCATAGGGCGGAGGAATTGGGGCTTTCGGTTCATGAGGTGGTGACTCTTGCCTCCATTGTAGAAAGGGAGGCCAAAATTGAAAAGGAAAGGCCCATTATAGCGGCTGTTTTTCATAATCGTCTAAAAAAAGGCATGAGGCTGCAATCCTGTGCAACGGTACAATATGCTCTAGGGGAAATCAAAGACGAACTCTTGTACGAGGATTTGGATGTGCAATCCCCCTATAATACCTATTTAAACCAGGGCCTTCCGCCGGGGCCGATTTGTTCCCCAGGAGAGGCATCTATAAAGGCCGTTTTATATCCAGCGGATGTATCATATCTGTATTTTGTTGCAAAAGAGGATGGTCATCATGCATTTAGTGATACCTATGAAGGTCATTTATCTGCTAAAAACAATGGCGGGGGATAAAATATTTTATTTGGAGGTAAATTATTTTGAAGAAACCAGAACTGCTGGCACCGGCTGGGAATCTGGAAAAATTGAAAATAGCCGTTGATTATGGTGCAGATTCTGTGTATTTGGGTGGAAAAAGGTTTGGTTTAAGGGCGGGTGCAGCCAATTTTACCCTCGAGGAATTGGTTGAGGGGGTGACCTATGCACATGAAAGAGGCCGCCGTGTTTATGTGACTGTGAATATATTTGCCCATAATGAGGATTTGGAACATGTAAAGGAGTATCTTTTAGAGCTTCAAAACTGTAAGGTTGATGGCGTAATTGTGTCCGATCCCGGGGTTCTTGATATAGCCCTGAAGACCATACCGAGCATCCCGATTCACTTAAGCACCCAGGCCAATTGTACAAATATTTCATCTGCCTTATTTTGGGAGAGGGCGGGGGCCGCAAGAATCATTTTGGCCAGGGAACTTTCCCTGAAGGAGATAAGGGAAATTCGTCAAGGACTCAGTATACCCGTTGAGGCTTTTATTCATGGTGCCATGTGTGTCTCCTATTCCGGTAGATGTATCTTAAGCAGTGTAATGACGGGGAGGAGTGCTAATAAGGGTGACTGTTCTCATCCCTGTAGATGGGAATATTATCTGATGGAAAAAAAACGACCCGGCCATTACTACCCGGTTGGTGAGGATAATGATGGAACATATATATTGAATGCCAATGATCTGTGCATGATTCAGTATATTCCTCAGCTGTTTGAGGCTGGAATTGATAGTTTTAAAATAGAGGGCAGGATGAAAAGTGTTCACTATGCAGCCTCTGTGGTGAGGACATACAGACAGGCTATCGACAGCTATATTGAGGATCCCCATGGATGGATATGTAGGGGTGAATGGCTTGAGGAACTGGAAAAAGTCAGCCACAGAAGATACAGTACTGGTTTTTATTTTGGTAAACCCACTGCCCATGATTTTACCTATGATGATTCAAAGTATATGAGGTCTCATAAATTTATTGGAAAGATTCTTAACTACAACCAGAGGACAGGAATGGCTCTAGTGGAGCAAAGAAATAAATTTTCTGTGGGTGACATTGTAGAAATATTTGGGCCTACCGGGGATCCTTTTAGGTTTAAAATTGATGAAATTTGGGATGAGGAAGGGAAATCAATTTTCAGCGCACCTCATCCCAAACAAAAGGTTCATATACCGCTGGATACTCCCGTAAACAAAAACTATTTATTACGAAAAAAATCTAAGGTAGAATAAAACCCCCTAGATTTGCCAAGATTATGAATACAAAGGCGGCAAAAGGTGAAGTGTATGGGAACTGCTAGTAAAAAAAGAATATATATTATACTTGCCATGTTATACATGGTTTTTCTTTTGCTATTTTTAAGGCTTGCCCATCTGCAGCTGGTGATGGGTGACCAATTAAGCGTGGAAGCAGTTAAAAATCACACCAGTTTAATTGCTGGTGAGGATGTTCCCAGGGGATGTATCCTGGATCGGAATGGTTTAACCATTACAGATACAAGGGTAACCCCCACCCTGATGTTATTTCCGGAGATTTTAGGCAAGGATGAGGAGATATGGCGTCTCAGCGAGATTCTTGGAGTCCCCAAGTCAGTTATTAGAGGCAAGGTCAAAGGAAATAACAATTTTATACCTAATTTATCCCGAGACCAGGTTAGGGAAATTGAATCTGCCAATATAATGGGGGCCTACGTTATTCCTCTGAAAACCCGCTATGGTCCTGGCTCTCTAGCCAGGCATATTGTTGGTCATGTGAACAATATGGATGAGGAGGCATGGGATGATATTCTTAAAAAAGACCTACCTGATAAAAACGAGGAGGATCGCTATAAAATCACTGACATAATCGGCGTGAAAGGTATTGAAAAGATTTATGAAAAGTATCTGAGGGGGGAAACCCCGGAATTCTATTGGTTGGCTTCCTCGGATGCCCATGGAAGGGTTATACCCGGTTTGTCCTTTAAACAGTTTGTTACAGAAACAAGCATTGGTAGAAACCAAGTGGTGCTGACCCTTGACAGCTTCATTCAAGGGAAGGTTGAGGAAGTGATGGACAGTAGGGATATAAGGGGAGCAGTGGTTGTTATGGATGTTTTCACCGGGGATGTTCTTGCCATGGCCAGCAGGCCAAATTATGACCAGAATGTTTTGGGTGTTTATCTGGATTCTGCTGCGGAGGGGCAGGAAAACGCATTTAACAATAGGGCCCTTGATCCATACCACCCCGCATCGATATTTAAGATACTTATTGCTGCCGCTGCCCTGGAAGAAGGTGTGGTTGATCCTTGGGAAGAGTTTTTCTGTAAAGGAGAGTATGTTTTTGATTCGGGCCTTGTGATGAATTGTTGGAATAAAGGGGGCCATGGGAGGATAAATTTTAAAGAAAGTTTGGCCCATTCGTGTAATTGTGTTTTTATTGAGCTGGCCCTTAGGCTTGGTAGGGAAAAAATAATGGAATACTCAGAGAAGCTTCACCTAAATAATACTGAAGTTATTGGTTATCCTGTGCCAGCATTCAAATCTGTAAATATCGCACCATATGGTGAAGGAAAAATAGGGAATGCTGCTTTAGGACAGGAGGGTGTTCGTTTAAGCCCCCTACAGATATCGGTATTGGTGTCCACAATTGCTAACGGCGGGTTATGTGTTAAGCCGAGGTTGCTAAGGGAAATTAGGGGTCCCCAGGGAGATACGATAAAAGAATTTAAGAGGGGCAAGGGAGATAGGACCCTATCTGAGAAAACAGCCCTGGAACTACAAGAGATGCTTTTCTGCACCACTCAGTGGGGAACAGGAGTCAATGCATGGATACCGGGATATGGAAGTGCAGGGAAGACTGGTTCCGCAGAAACTGGGTCTCATGGGGCAAAGATAAATGCATGGTTTGCCGGTTATATTCCCTTGGATGAACCAAGGTATACCGTTGTTGTGCTTGCAGAAGGTGGGAGAAGTGGTGGTGACACTGCTGCCCCGGTTTTTAAGGAAATCGGTGATTTTATAATGAAAATTCAATAAAGGCAAGTAGACCAACTTTTAATTCCTATTTTTGGGTTTCCCCTGACAGGCACGGTACACTCCTTCATACAATATAATGAACTGTATTTTTTATGTTGGGGGGGGTGGTAATACTTGTTGAGTTTTTCTCATTTGGAGTCCTACATTGTTCTTTTAAAAAGTGATTATCATGTAAATTTTATACATTATATAAGCAATAGTTCTTTTCCCCACCCTCTGTCAAAGGAATTGGAAAGTAAGTACCTGGATCTTCTAAAAGAGAAAGATGAGAAGGCCAGAAACATATTGGTCGAACACAATTTGAGATTAGTGGCACATATAACAAAAAAGTTTGAAAGCAGTAATGAGGAAGTAGATGATCTGATTTCCATAGGGACTATGGGGTTAATCAAGGCTATCAATACATTTAATCCTGACAAGGGGACTAGATTGGCCACATACGCCGCAAGGTGTATAGAAAATGAAATTTTAATGCATCTTAGATCGAGGAAAAAATACCGTGGGGAGGTCTCTCTGTACGACCCCATAGGGGTTGATAAGGAGGGCAATGAAATAACCTTGTCGGATGTCCTGGGAACGGATAGAGATCTGGTGATTGAAACTGTCGAAAAATGGTATGATAGGGATAAGATTCGGAAATACGTTAAGAAGTTGGGCAAGCGGGAAAGATATGTAATTGAGATGAGATACGGATTGAATGATGGATGTAGACGTACCCAAAAAGAGATAGCAAAAAGAATGGGGATATCCAGGTCTTATGTTTCCAGGATCGAAAAAAAAGCAATACAAAGATTGATAAAAGCTATAAACGGGTGAAAATTGGTTGGTGAAAACCAACCAATTTTACATATTCATGGGATATGCACTTGGGGTCCGGCTGTCAAAAAATTGCGGATCTTGCGATAGAAGGGAAAATCTGATAAACTTTCTGAAGTATGGGTAATGGGGAGAGATCCTTTGGATAACAATAAAAAAGGGTATAAAACATTGGGTATAATGGGGGGTACTTTTGACCCCATACACTATGGACATCTTGTGACTGCAGAAGCTGCTAGGGATATATTTAATCTTGATTCTGTAGTATTTGTTCCTTCTGGTAGACCTCCACATAAAAAGGATTACAGGGTTACAGATGCAGAATCCCGGTATCTAATGACAGTGCTGGCCGTGGTGGGCAATCCACACTTCTATGTCTCTAGGGTGGAAATTGACAGGGAAGGCCAATCTTATTCCATTGACACCATTGATGCTTTTCAAAAAAAATATCCCAGTACAGAATTATATTTTATAACAGGTGCAGATGCCATACTCGAGATACTTACCTGGAGAAAAGTTGATGAGATAGTACGCAAATGTTTTTTTATAGCAGCCACTAGACCTGGTTATGATTTAAAAGGACTCAGTGCCGAATTTCAACGAGTTGCAGAGGTCTTATGTGACAGAATCCACACCATTGAAGTCCCTGCTTTGGCCATATCTTCAACGGATATACGCCGGCGGGTTGCTGATGGCGAGTCCATAAAATATCTTGTGCCTGAATCCGTGGAGCAGCATATTTACAAGAATGATCTTTATACTGGGGCAAGGTAGCCCTCGATTTTTATGCCGTGGAGGTTTCTTGTAAATCCTTCGGTATGATATGCTTAGGGTGCAAGATAATAACTGCTGCAACTATCGGTCAGTGGGGAGCAATGATATAAATGATCTGGTTTCCCTGTGCCTGCGGAATAGGAACAGGAAACTGGGATCAGACCCATTATAAAAGGAGGGGTACATTTGGAGGATGCTGCTGCAGGTGCGATAATGGCTGCTAGGATTGCAAAGGATTCAAAGGCCAGCAATGTAGTAGTAATGGATTTAAGGGATATATCCTATGTGACGGATTATTTTGTCATTGGCAGCGGAGATTCCGAATTACAGGTTCAATCAATTGCCAGAAAGGTAAAAGAGATTATGGACGATTCCGGTATGGAACTGATGGGGTTGGAAGGGTATAATAATGCCCGTTGGGTTTTACTTGACTATGGGAACGTGTTGATTCATATATTTCATAAAGATGCAAGAGATTTATATAATCTTGAAAGGCTGTGGGGTGATGCTGTCACCCTGGAGTACGATTCTGTGTAATGGGTGGGAGATTTGACTTTGCATCCCATGTAAATATAATATGTATTAAAGAAAAATACAGAAAAGCCATGACTGGAAGTAGTAGATATACACCATCCTTCATAAGAGAGCCGTGTTTTTGGTGAAAAACGGTAGGTTGGCATATCGAACTCGTTCAGCAGCTGCGTGGGTGAACACAGTAGCCCGTTGCCGGTTTAGAATGCCGTTATTATAGATAAGTGGGCAGGAACAAACTGCCAAAAAGGATGGTACCACGGGCAAAAACCTCTCGTTCCTTGTTATTAGGACGGGGGGTTTACTTTTATTTTAAGGAGGTTATGTGATGACGGACAGATATGATTTTAAAGCGATTGAAGCGAAATGGCAGGAATATTGGGAAAGAGAGGGGTTGTACAATGTAAAGGAGGAACCAGGCAAGCCCAAATACTATGCCCTTGAGATGTTTCCATACCCCTCGGGTAATCTTCATATGGGCCATGTTAGGAATTATTCCATAGGGGATGTACTTGCTAGGTTTAAGACAATGAACGGCTTCAATGTTTTACATCCAATGGGCTGGGATGCCTTTGGACTACCTGCAGAAAATGCTGCTATACAGCATGGAATCCCCCCTAGCAAGTGGACGCAGGAGAATATCATGGAAATGGTAGAACAGCTAAAGATTCTTGGATTTAGTTATGATTGGGATCGTGAAATCTCCACCTGCGACCCGGATTATTATAAATGGACCCAGTGGCTTTTCCTGCAATTCTATAAGCATGACCTTGTTTATAAGGCTGAATCCTCCGTAAATTGGTGCCCATCATGCAGCACCGTTCTTGCCAATGAGCAGGTGGTAGATGAGCAGTGCGAACGCTGCGGCACCACCGTTCATGACAGAAATTTAGAACAATGGTATTTTAGGATAACGAGATACGCTGACAGGCTCTTAGATGGTCTTGATGATCTGCCGGGCTGGCCGGAAAAGGTTAAAATTATGCAGAATAACTGGATAGGTCGTAGTGAAGGGGTATTGATCCATTTTCCTTTGGAGGGTGGGGAGACGGTCCCGGTTTTCACCACCCGGGCGGATACCCTGTACGGTGTTACCTATATGGTGTTGGCCCCGGAACACCCCCTAGTGGATAAATTGACCCGGGGTACAAAATATGAGAATCCTGTTAAGGAGTTTATTAGTGAAACCAGAGGTATGGACAACATTCAAAGGACTTCCGAGGAGCATGAGAAAGAAGGGATGTTCATCGGTGCATATGCCGAGAATCCCATAAATGGGGATGAGGTTCCCATCTGGATAGCCAATTATGTGCTTATGGATTATGGCACGGGTGCTGTAATGGCTGTCCCCGGTCATGACCAGCGGGATTTAGAATTTGCCCAAAAGTACAATCTCCCCGTAAAAATTGTTGTTAACCCCACGGAAAAAAATGATGACAATGAATCGACAATTGAAGCCTTCGCTGATGACGGTATTTCTGTGAATTCTGGTTTTATCAGTGGACTTCCAACACCGGAGGCTAGGGAAAAAATCACAGAGTATATTGAGGAGAAAGGGCTTGGGGAAAGGCAAATCAATTTTCGTTTAAGGGATTGGCTTATTTCTAGGCAGCGGTATTGGGGAACCCCTATTCCCATTTTATATTGCGAAAAATGCGGTATTGTTCCCGTGCAGGAAGAGGATCTTCCTGTGTATTTGCCAAAGGATGTGGAATTCAAACCCACCGGAGAGTCTCCACTTAAATATCATGATCAATTTTTAAATGCCGCCTGCCCTGAATGTAAGGGGATGGCAACCAGAGAAACGGATACCATGGATACATTTGTTGATTCCTCTTGGTATTTTTTAAGATATACCAGCCCCCAAGAGAAAAATCATGTTGTTGATAAGAACAAGGAAAGATATTGGATGAATGTAGATCAATACATTGGGGGAGTGGAGCATGCAATCCTACACCTTATGTATGCGCGCTTTTTTACCATGGCATTAAAAGATATGGGTATGATTTCGGCGGAGGAACCCTTTGAAAATCTATTGACACAGGGAATGGTCCTCAAGGATGGGGCGAAAATGTCTAAATCCAAGGGTAATACTGTTGACCCTAAGGAAATTGTAAATGAATATGGGGCGGATACTGCCAGATTGTTCATTTTGTTCGCCGCACCCCCGGAAAGGGATTTAGAGTGGAACGATGAGGCCGTTGAGGGGTGTTATCGTTTCCTCAACAGGGTGTGGAGGTTGGTAAGCACCTATGAAGGAAGTATCAAGGGCTTGACCCCCGAGGCTTATCGTGTAAAAGATGAAAGGGAAAAAGACCTGAATCGAGTGATGCATAATACCATCAAAAGGGTCACGGAAGACATCGGTGAAAGGTTTCACTACAATACTGCAATCAGTGCCATTATGGAATTTTATAATGCCATACAGGGTTACTGTGATCAACAGCCCAGAAACAAGCAAAATTTACAGTTAATCAAGGAGGCTGTATCCAATTTAGTTGTACTGCTTGCACCTTTTACACCCCATATAGCCGAAGATCTTTGGGAAAGGATAGGTAATGCGCCCAGTGTCCATGGACAGGCCTGGCCAAAATATGATTCCGCGGCATTGAAGGTTGATGATGTGACCATGGTTATCCAAGTAAACGGAAGATTGAGGGATCGGATGAACGTTTCTGTTGACACCTCCGAGGAGGAAATTAAAGATAAAGCCCTATCCCGGGAAAGGGTTTCTAAATATCTAAACAATAAGGAGATTGTTAGGACCATTGTCATCCCGGGAAGGCTGATCAACATTGTTGCGAAATAAGGATCTGTTTATTTGCTGTAAAGGATCGATGCAAACAACCCCTATAAGCAGGAATAAATGGAAAAATGTCGTATTATTTGGGTAAGGAGAAAAATGGAGGATTAATTTTGTGTTCGAATGGGATAGACGTACCCAAATTGTACTGATGGTTCTGCTTGCCGCATTAGTTTTTGGTGCCGGTGCTAAATATGCAGGTAGGCAGAACATTGATGATAATGAGATTACCATCGTGGATAGTGGGGTTAATAGTGAGACTAAAGAGGATGCGGGCAGAGTCTATGTTCATATAACGGGGGCTGTGGAAAAATCGGGGCTTCACAGTTTTCCTCCCGGCACAAGGCTAAACGATGCTGTTACTGCCGCTATTCCCCAGCCTGAGGCGGATTTGGAAAAACTAAACTTAGCTGCAATTATCAAGGATGAGGAAAGAATACATGTTCCGGAAAGAGATTTATTTGGTGGCCAGGGGGGTGCTCGGGAGAATGGGGACCCCCACCCCGGCGGCCCCGGGGGAAACAGCGGGTTGGTTAATATAAATACGGCTACTGCAAAGGAGCTGGAGGCGCTTCCGGGTATCGGTCCAGCTTACTCCAAAAGAATCATAGATTACCGCGAAACCAATGGCTATTTCTCAAGTATCGAGGAACTTCAGGAAGTGTCAGGTATTGGGCCAAAAACGTTTGAAGGACTTAAGGATTTAGTGTCCGTACATTGATGTAAAAGGGGGGATGGATCAATGGCCATGGCGGAGATAACTGTGGCACCTTTGGGTACGGGTTCACCCAGCGTGAGTAAGTACGTTGCGGAATGTCACAAGGTTTTGCAACAAACAGAGGGAATAAAGTTCCAGTTGACAGCTATGGGGACGATTATAGAAGGGGATTTGGACAAAATTTTTGATACTATAAAGAGACTCCATGAGGTTCCATTTGACGCCGGTGCTCAAAGGGTTATGACCATTGTGAGGCTTGATGATCGAAGGGACAAGGAGATATCCATCGAAGGTAAGGTGAGATCTGTAGAGGATAAATTGTAATCCTGTTACGGTATAGTTAATTTCATGCTGGACTCCAAATTTGGCAGCGTACCGGATTGGGATATTGCTAGATGGTGATTTTAATGGATAAGCCTCTCATATTCATTACCTCAGGGTTCGTTCTAGGCGCCATAGTTGAAAAGATATTAAATATAGGTCCCATTCTATATTGTTTTTTTTCCTTTATTCTCCTTGCCATTGGCATCTACCACCTAAAAAGGCAAAAACCCATTGTGGGTGTCATACTATTATTGTCAATTACGGCTGGTGGTGGATGGAATGCCCTTTCTGAACCAAGTGAGACATCTCCGCTCACATCCCATATTGGGGAAAGGGCGAAATTGCAGGGGGTTATTGTTTCTGAGATTCAGGTCATAGACGACAGATTTGTGTGGGATATGAAAGTTAATAGGATTATAGGTACCCTCACTTCTGAATTAAAGCACAGGGAGAAGGTGAGGGTTTACTTTTATAATGAGGGTGCCCAACTTCCTGAGTATGGGGATAAAATTACAATTATCGGGGAGGTAAGAGCCCCCAATGGAAAAAGGAACCCCGGGGATTTTGATTATCGGGAATATTTGAGATATAGGGGTATTAACACCTTTTTGTACTCAAGAGGAGAATTGGAAATTTTGGATTCCGGCCTGGGCAACCCCATACTGGCAGGAATCTTCAGGGCCAAAGGGGATTTTAGGAGATATATTTTTTCAAGGTTACCTGATGAACAGGCGGGTTTATTTGGAGCCGTACTTTTTGGTTCCAAGGATGGTATTTCAAGGGAGGATAGGGATTTATTTAGCAATATAGGTATAGCCCATGCCTTCGCTGTTTCCGGCCTCCACGTTGGCTTTATCTTGCTATTAATAACCGCTGTTATTAGGCTTTTGCGTGTAAAGCCACCCGTGGGGCTTGTGGTATCCATCGGTGGACTGCTGTACTATTGTGCCCTGTCCGGTTTTACCGTATCTGTGGTAAGGGCTTCTATTATGGCCATTTTGGGCCTATTAGCATATCATTTAAGTAGGGAGAATGACCCCTATTCCGCGATATCCTTCGCTGCCTTGATAATCCTCATTTGGAGTCCCTACTCTCTTTTTGAGCCGGGGTTCCAGCTCTCTTTTGTAACAGTGATAGCTATTTTATATCTTACGCCAATACTGGATAAGATATTACATTTCCTTCCCTTTTCGAAAATATTTACCGTCCCCTTTGCCGCGCAGTTGGGGATTATCCCTATTATAGCTTATCATTTCAACACCTTTTCTCCCATCGCCGCGGCGGCCAATATATTTTTCGTTGGACTTGTGGGTGCAGTTGTTATCAATGGTTTTTTTGTCTACATTCTGTTTTTTTTATGGTCAGGTCTTGCGGATCTCTTGATCCAATTTCAGGGGGCATTGTTGTCCGTTTTTATTTCCACGGGCGTTTTTTTCTCTAAAATACCTGGTTCCGTCAAATTTGTTCCTTCACCCTCCATCCTATTTTGCTTGGTTTATTATATTATTTTGGCAGCAATAGGGGAAATCTGGTTAAGGGGGAACATGCTGGATTTTAAAGTTAATTTTTATAGGTACAGATACCATTCCTTGGTAGTTTTGCTACTGGTAATACTGCTTTTGTTCTTGCCCAAGGGCGGAGATTTGGAGGTTATCTTCTTAGATGTTGGGCAAGGAGATGCAATTTTTATTCAATCGCCATCGGGAAAAAAGGTGCTCATAGATGGTGGTGGAATGCCGGACTACTACACGGGGAGCTTTAGCCCGGGCAGGGATCTAGTGCTGCCATTTTTGCGGAGCAGAGGAGTGAAAAAAATAGATTTACTGATAAATACTCACCCTGACACCGACCATATTGATGGGTTATTTGATGTTTCGGAAAATATTTCTTCCATTGGGATGGTGATTACACCACCAACTGATACCTGGCGGGAAAAATATGAGAAATTCCTTGGCATGGTTGAGCAAAAAGATATTCCCCATAGGGAATTATCCAAGGGGGCGAAGGTAAACCTTGGGTCCGGGGTCCAGCTATCAGTAATTCACCCAGTACCCGGTCATGCATATACGGATCCCAACGAGGATTCTCTTGTGCTGCAGTTGAAATATAGGGAAGTATCATTCCTATTAACTGGTGACTTGGAGGGGGTGGGTATGGACATATTGCTTGATGCCCCATACGATTTAACCTCCACTATACTGCAATTGCCCCACCATGGCAGCAAAAACTCATTGGATAAAGATTTCTACAACAGAGTCAACCCCGGGGCCGTTGTGATTTCCGTTGGGGAAGGTAATAGCTTTGGACACCCATCATCTGATATTATTCAGTATTGGGAAGAACGGAATATCCCTATTTATCGTACTGACAGCCATGGCGCGGTGATGATTAAAAGCGATGGATATAAATGCAAAATCAGGACCATAAAATAATTTGGGGGTTGAAAAATGGGTGTAGTCATGACATATGATGATTTTATTAAATCCCTGAAGACTGATAAGCCAGGTCCTATCTATCTTTTTTATGGAAAAGAAAAATTTTTATTTTCGGAGGTCTTAAGGGCTTTAAAGGAGCGGTTGTTCCAGGGGCATCTATCTGGGTGGAACCACCAGGAAGTGGATGCGGGGAACCTTGATGCTGTATCCCTATATTCTTATATCAATGCCATCCCCATGTCCGGGGGAAAATATCTGCTAACAATAAAAAATGCGGACAAGTATTTTGGGTCAGGTAGGGGCAGGCCAGCCTCCAAAGATGAAGAGGAAGTTCTGCTTGGGTATATCAGTGATCCGAACGAGAAGTTCTGTGTTGTTTTTATGGCAGATGAGGCCGATGGCCGTAGGAGGCTCTACAAAAGACTGAAAGATATTGGTGGAGTGGTTAAACTTTCCTCGATTAAAGGTATGAGATTGGAGAAATGGATAAAGGACCGTCTTGAGGCCAGCGGTAGATTTTTGACAGGGGATGCACTGGAGTATCTTGTTACCAACACCGGTGGTAACCTTTCAATGATAGAAAATGAAATTCAAAAACTTCTACTTTTTACTGATGAAGATGCGATATCTACGGAGATTTTGGAGAAGATAATTGGGAAATCCTCCACTGCTGGTATTTTCCCGTTGGTAGATGCGGTGGGTCAAAAAAACCCGGCAGAAGCCATGGGGTTGATAGAAGGGATGCTTTCCGAGGGAGAAGCACCGGTATATATTTTATTTATGCTGGCAAGACAGCTCAGACTTATGCTTAGGGCAAAAAGTTTGTTAGGGGAGGGCTTTTCTGAAAAAAGGGTTATGGCAAGTCTCCAAATTCACCCCTATGTCTTTCGGAAAATATTAAGGCAATCCAAAAACTTCACAGAGGATGCTTTGCAAAAAGGACTCCAAAGGCTGCTGGAAGTGGATATATCCTTGAAGACGTCCATGATATCCCCGAAATTACTTTTAGAAATGGTAGTATTAGCATTATGTCTAGATGTTAAGAAACCTGCCGCCGTGGAAGGACGGCAGGTCTGATGTGAAAATAACTTCCTAGGGAATCCAATCCTTATTGTTGAGGCTGCTGCGTCTGTTTGGGCTGCTGCCACTGCTGCTGCTGGGGTTGTTGGGTTTGTTGGGTTTGCTGGGATTGTTGAAACTGCTGCTGCTGCGGCTGCTGCTGCTGCTGTTCCCTTTGTATCTCTGATTGGGTCTTTGCTCCGCCAGGATTTTCACGTGCTATCTGGGAATATTTCTGTGCCTGTTCTTTGTTTTTTTGACGTTGTTGTGGGGACAAGGATTTTCCCTCCTTTCCCCCATAGTATTTGTTTTGATTGAAAAAAAATTAGAGTTTATTTTTGGAATCAAAAAACCCTGCTCATTATGCAGGGTTTGAAAGTTTTTACAGTTTTTAACTTGCCGTAATTTTGTTAAATTTTTTATTCATCCTAGACTTCTGTCTCGCTGCTGTGTTCTTGTGGATCACACCTTTTGCGGCTGCTTTATCCACCAATCTGTAAGCCTCTGAAAATTTTGACTTGATTTCCTCAATGTCCCCAGTTTCAAGGGATTGCTCAAATCTTTTTATGCTGGTTTTCATGGAGGATCTATAGGCCCTGTTTCTTAATCTTCTTCTTTCGGACGTCAGCACTCTCTTTTTTGCTGATTTAATATTTGGCAGTTTTTTCACCCCCTTGAACTGGTTTATTGCAAATATTTCTTAGTAAATTTTGTATCTTGATATGAACACAACGCATATTCTACCATGATTGACTAAAAAACACAACCTATATGTATTGTTTATTTTTAATTGGGTAAATATATATATTGAGGATATTCAATAGGGAGGTGTTTTCTGTGATAGTGGGTACCTTGATAAGATTTGTTGTCTCTGCTCTTGTTTTACTGTTGGTATCTTGGCTTTTACCCGGTATAACAGTGTCTGGTTTTACCGGTGCTTTGTTAGCGGCTGTGGTAATAGCTGTTTTAGGTTATGTAGTTGAGGTTCTATTGGGAGACAAAATATCACCCCAAAGAAGGGGTATTGTGGGATTCATAACCTCCGCGGTTGTAATTTATTTAGCCCAATTCATCGTCCCAAGTTTTTTGTCAGTGAACATTGTTGGTGCACTTCTGGCCGCACTTGTAATTGGTATCATTGATGCTTTTGTTCCTACCGAGCTAAGGTAGAGATTTATGTCAGACACAGCCTAGAGACGGCCTTCCGCCCCGCCTGGGGGAGGAAGGCCGTATTTTTATTAAGGCACTGCACTGCCAGGGTAATAATAACCCAAAGCAATCAATAAAATGAATCATTAAAGATGTTGGTGATGAATTTCTATTGATCATAGGGCGGGATGGTGTTAAAATGCGTAAAATATTTTTTGTCAGGGGTTTGTGGCCTAAGAGAAAAAAACTATTACTATATACTACACTGTTTATTTTCTCAGTTTCTGTTATTGGACTTTATTCCTTTATTAATTCCAGATATATACGGGGCGTGGAGCCCGTGTACGCCGATGATTATCAGTTAAAAAACAGGATAAAGGCTGGTGTAAATTCAGAGGAATTTATCAAGTTCATTTTTCGCCAAGGTTTTTTTCTTGCACAGATTGATGATGGGCATGGAATGTTCTCCCCTAAAGATGTGGTGGAAGCAGCGGTATTTAATTTAACTGAAATCAATGTTAAAGATCCAAAAACATATCTTAAATCTCAACTGGGATTTATAAAAGGGTTTGATTTAGGTACATTGGAGGAAACTTCACCTAAGCTAAATATGGAATATGATGAGCAATTAGAGACAAGTAACACAGTTCTGGATCCCGAAGAAGATATAGAAGTCAAGACAGGTGGGGAAGAAATTTTAACCCCCTGGCCTGAGGACAACCCTTTAGTAGGAATATATAATACCCATAATGCTGAGACTTATCTACCCACTGATGGTGTGAAAAAAGTTGAGGGTAAAAACGGTGGGGTAGAAAAGGTTGCTGAAACCTTGGAAAATTCTTTAAAGAATAAGTATGGCATCCCGGTGGTTCGCAGCAAGGAAATTCATGACTATCCGAGGTGGGCTTTATCTTACAGTAACTCCAAAAACACCGCAAAAAAAATGTTAGCAGAAAACAAATCCATACAGATATTATTGGACATTCACAGAGATGCTGGCGTGAAGGAGAAAAACATCATAGATATTGATGGGAAAAAGGCAGCGCAGATTTTAATTATTATAGGCAGTGATAAGAGACTTGATCACCCAAATTGGAAAAAGAATAAGGAATTCGCTGACAGTATGTGCTCAATGATGGATGAACTTTATCCTGGGCTCTGCCGAGGGGTTCGGATGCAAGATGGAAGGTATAACCAGCATTTACATCCCAATTCCCTAGTTTTAGAAATGGGTAATGTTAACAACAGCTTAGAGGAAGCGGAATACTCAGCGGAACTGATGTCACACATTATTCATGGTCTTTTAAATAAGATCAAAGAGAACAGGTTGTAGATAATAAATGACGGATATTGATATAACCCAGTGAGGAAAATGTGAAAATATAAAATCAATATCCACTGCAGCGAGGTAGTTATATGAAAAGAAAATGTATGTTTTACATAATATTATTGATCGTATTTATAGCCGCCCTACAGATTACAGCCCAGGGCATCAATCAAATGATAGGATATCCTATAGCAAAATTTTTAGAGGTAAAATTGAATGAAAATTCAATTAAAATGGTGTTTTTAAATCAGGCAATTGTTATTGGAATTCCCCACCATGGAAGATTGGAATATTTCAAAGAATATTTTTTTCAAATGTGCGATAATTTTAGTGCCCGGTTTCGTATTTTATTGTTAAAAATATTTCATTCTATAAGCAGTGCGGGCAGCTAAATAAAGGTTTTTCTCTTTTTTTTGAGAAAGTATACAGTGTTTTGTTGCCTAAACTGCGAAAGGAGTTTTTCCCGTGGCGGGTAAAAATGGGGTTGCAAGGGCAGCAGGTGTAATTATGGTTGCCATGGTTGTTTCCCGGATTTTGGGTTATATACGGGATGTTGTTATATATTACGAATTTGGGCAAAACCAACTTACGGACGCTTACAATGCGGCATTTTCAATTCCGGATTTTTTGTATATGCTCTTGGTGGGCGGTGCGCTTAGCTCTGCCTTTATACCGGTATTTTCCAGCTATCTAGCTAAGGACAGGGAAGAGGAAGCCTTTGAAGTTGCCAGTATAATATTTAATTTGGTTATTACGTTGATGCTTCTGGGAATTACCTTTGGGATGATCTTTACCCCCAGCCTCATAAAGTTGTTAGTACCTGGTTTTACTGAAGAAACCATGGGGTTGACCGTAAAGCTCACCCGTATTATGTTTATTCAGGCATTATTTATGGGCTTGAGTGGTATATCCATGGGGATTTTAAATTCCTATAAGCATTTCCTGATGCCAGCGCTGGGTTCTGTTTTGTACAATTTAAGCATCGTGGCCGCGGGCTGGGTTCTTTCTAGATATTTCGGAATCGCGGGTTTTTCCATAGGTGTGGTAGTTGGTGCAATGGCCAATTTTTTAGTTCAGTTTCCAAAACTTATCAGCCTTGGATTAAAATATAGGTTAAGCTTTAATATTTCCCACCCTGGGGTTAGACAAATATTTAAACTCATGCTCCCGGTGCTTATAGGGCTGTCAGTTACACAGTTGAATTTATTTGTTAATCAAAATTTAGCATCTACGCTGCCCCACGGGATTGTGGCGGCTCTGAGGACAGGCCAAAGAATAATGCAGCTTCCAATAGGGATTTTTGCTGTTTCTGTGGCTGTAGCTGTTTTTCCCACTTTGACCGAGCATGCGGCCCGTGATGATATGACTCAATTCAAGAAGACCATGGCCTTGGGTGTGAGATCCGTAATTTTCCTGACATTTCCCGCCGCGGTGGGTCTGATTGCCCTAAGGGTTCCCATTGTACGCCTCCTTTTTGAGCAGGGAAAATTCACCCACGAAGCAACTCTTGCCACCGCCCATGCTCTATTATTTTACAGTATCGGCCTATTTGGATATTCCGCACAGCAGGTTTTAAATCGCACTTTTTATGCGGTTCAAGATACCATTACACCCGTTAAAGTTGGCGTGATGACCATTGCTTTGAACCTAGTTTTGAATCTTGTACTGATCAGATATCTGGCCCACGGGGGTTTAGCCCTTGCATATTCCATTGCCGGAATCTTCAATATGTTGATTCTGTTGTATTATCTACGAAAGAAAATTGGACATATCAATGGGCGGGCTTTCTTGATGTCTTTCTTCCGTATTTTTATTGCATCAATAGTTATGGGATTTGCCGCCTATTACTCTGCTAGTTACATTGAAGGCGTGTTGGACATATCCCGAAAATTTAGCCAATTTGTCCAAGTGGGTTTCTCAGTTCTCCTGGGCTCCTTAATTTATGGGATTATGTCAATTTTGTTTAAAATCGAGGAGGGGGTTCTCGTTTGGAACATTTTATCCCGACGTTTTAGGCGTAACAACGGGGTTGCTTGATAGCTTTTGCTTTTCAATGCTATAATTAACAAAATATATAACAAGAGTCAGGGGGAACATGAATGAAGCAGGTTTACGATCAAAGGAAAATACGGAACTTTTGTATTATCGCCCATATAGATCATGGCAAGTCCACCCTGGCTGACCGTTTTTTGGAATATACAGGGACTTTGGAGGAAAGAGATTTAAAGGAACAGGTTCTTGATCATATGGAACTTGAACGTGAACGGGGAATAACAATCAAAATGAAGGCAGTGAGAATACCCTATCTGGCTAAGAATGGAGAAAAATACATTTTGAATTTGATTGACACCCCCGGCCATGTGGATTTTTCCTACGAAGTTTCCCGAAGCCTTGCGGCATGTGAAGGGGCCGTTCTGGTTGTGGATGCGGCCCAGGGGATAGAGGCCCAGACTCTAGCCAATGTCTATCTTGCCATGGAAAATGATTTGGAAATAATACCTGTTGTAAATAAGATTGATCTTCCCAATGCTGACCCCGAGGGGGTTGAAAAAGAGATTGAGGATGTTCTCGGAATAGAACCAGGGGAAATAATTAGAGCCTCCGCGAAAACGGGTCTTGGGGTGGATGATATCCTCGAAGCAGTGGTCCATCGTTTGCCCTCCCCAAAGGGTGAACCATCTGCGCCTCTGAGGGCGTTGATTTTTGATTCCATGTATGACAGCTATAAGGGTGCCATACCTTTCATAAGGGTAAAGGAAGGAATCATAGAGAAGGGCCATGAGATCAAAATGATGTCTACCGGGATGACCTACGAGGTTAACGAGGTGGGTGTTTTTACTCCTTCCCAGGAAAATGTAGACAAACTGCGTGCCGGTGAGGTGGGATATCTTACTGCTAGTATAAAAAATGTTCAGGATACTAGGGTGGGTGACACCATTACCCATTCCCAGGTGTCCGCAGAGGAGCCGCTTCCCGGGTACCAAAGTGCTGTTCCCATGGTTTTTTGCGGGTTATTCCCCGCGGATAGCAGTGACTATATAAATTTAACGGAGGCTTTAGAGAAGCTTCAGCTTAACGATGCCTCTTTGATTTATGAAAAGGAAAACTCCGTTGCCTTGGGCTTCGGGTTTAGATGCGGCTTTTTAGGCTTACTGCATATGGAGATTATGCAGGAAAGGCTTGAAAGGGAGTATGATTTGGACTTGATTACCACCGCACCCAGTGTTATTTATAAGGTAACCAAAACCAACGGTGAAGTAATATATATTGATAACCCTACTGAACTCCCCCCTTTTACTGAGGTGGAAAAAATGGAAGAGCCCTCCGTAAAAGCGACGATTATGGTGCCCAATGATTATGTGGGTCCGGTAATGGAGTTGGCGGAGGATCGTAGGGGGGAATTTTTAAATATGGAGTACATTACGAAAACGAGGGTTGTTCTCACCTACCATCTGCCCATGGCGGAAATAATCTATGATTTTTTTGATCTCCTTAAATCTGGAACCCGAGGTTTTGCTTCTCTTGACTATACAATGGAAGGATATAAGGAAGCTGATTTAGTGAAGGTGGATATTCTCATTGCCGGTGAGCCGGTGGATGCTCTTTCATTTATAGTGCATGAGGATGAGGCCCATTCCCGGGGTAGGATATTAACCGAAAGGCTTAGGAAGCTAATCCCAAGACAATTATTTGAAATACCCATCCAGGCGGCAATAGGGAATAAGATAATCGCAAGAGAAAATGTCAAGGCTTTGAGAAAAAATGTTTTGGATAAATGCTACGGTGGGGACATAACCCGTAAAAGAAAATTGCTTGAGAGGCAAAAAAGAGGCAAAAAACGTATGAAGCAGGTGGGTAATGTGGAAATTCCCCAGGAAGCCTTCATGGCCGTTCTGGGTATTGATGAGTGAAAAAAATTATGGAAGTGTTATGTAAATGGGTTTAGGTATATATGTTCATATCCCATTCTGTATTAAAAAATGCAATTATTGTGATTACGTTTCTTTTCCGCTACCCAATGACAAAAGGGTAGCGGAATATATTATGGCCCTAAAAAAGGAGATAAGGCTTTGGGCGAAAGCCGCTCATGGGGACCTCGTGGAAACTATTTATATCGGTGGAGGTACCCCCAGTTTGTTGAGTCCTAGGTATATCCAAAGCATACTGCGGGCAATAAAAAGGAACTTTAATTTAGTGAGGGATACTGAAATTACCATAGAGGCAAATCCCTGTACAATTTCTGGCCCGGACGTGAAACAGCTGGCGGAGTTGGGTATTAATAGGGTTTCCTTAGGGGTGCAGGCTATGGATAATAAACTGCTTCGGGAAATGGGTAGGATGCATGATGCTGACCATGTAAATAACGCCGTTTCGGTGGTCAAAAAAGCAGGAATTAAAAATATTAACACTGATCTCATCTATGGACTTCCTGGGCAAACTCTGGATCAGTGGGGGGAAACTCTTGAAAATATTATATTACTGGGTGTTAAACATGTTTCAGCCTATGGTTTGACTTTGGAAGATGATACCCCCTGGGGCAGAAAAATGTCCCAGGGCCATTTGCTCTTACCCGGGCAGGATTTGTGTGGAGAGATGTATGATTCCATAGATCGGGCACTGACACCATATGGGTTTGAACAATATGAAATATCAAGTTTTTCGAAGCCAGGATTTCAGTGTAAGCACAACCTTCGCTACTGGTTGAGGAAGCCTTATATAGGTATTGGTTTAGGTGCAGCATCACTGTACGGCTCTTGTAGATATGTAAACCACTGGGAAATGTATGCTTACTTAAGGGCCTTGAATGAAGACAGGCTGCCTTCCGCGGAAAAAGAGGAGTTAAGCCTTGAGCAGGAGATGGCGGAATTTATGTTTTTAGGATTAAGAACATCTAAAGGGGTAAATGCCGCCGATTTTGAAAAAAACTTTGGCAAGGAATTGGGCATAATCTATGGTAGGGAAATAAACCATTTTAAGGAACTGGGTTTCTTGGTAGAGAATAATGAAAATATAAGATTATCCCACAGGGCGTTTGCAGTAGCCAATGAGATATTTCTTAGTTTTGTTTAGCCTCTCATTTGCTTGACAAAATATAGGCGGAAATGATATGTTAAATTTAACAGTCTAGCACTCGTCCGGGATGAGTGCTAACAAAGGGGGTGGCGGTTATGAAGATGGATGATAGAAAACAAAACATCCTGCTTGCAGTTATCCAGGATTATATAGCCACTGCCGAGCCTGTGGGGTCCAGAACCATTTCAAGGAAATATAAACTTGGGATCAGCCCCGCAACAGTACGTAATGAAATGGCGGATCTGGAGGATATGGGTCTGATTGAACAACCCTACACATCGGCTGGAAGGATTCCCACAGACAAAGGATACCGTCACTATGTAGATTATTACATGGAGAGAAAGAGCCTCAACGAGGAAATACAACAATATATTCATGACAAGCTAAGAGGAAAACTTTCTGATTTAGAAGAGGTGATCAGAAGAACTGGGGATCTCCTTTCTGGGATGACAGATTGCATAGCTATCACCTTGGGTCCGCGTCTTGGGAAAAGTGCCATCAAATATATTGAGCTTACGAAAATTGACTGCCAGCGTGGGCTTTTGGTGGTTGTAACGGACAGCGGAACGGTAGAGCATCGATTTTTGGATATTCCAGAAACTGTGACCAAGGAAGATCTGCTCATTGCATCTAAAGTCCTGGCCAATAAATTTAAGGGGTTTACCCTAGATACAATAAGCAAAACCGTCTTGCATGAAGTATATGCGGAGCTAAGGCTCAAAAGGCAGTTCCTTGATCTAATCTTTGACCTCATAGACGAGATTTTTTCCTGTTATTCCGGAGTCAAGATTTATATGTGCGGCACACATAATATATTGAAGCAGCCGGAGTTTAAGGATGTTGATAAGCTTCATTCCCTCCTGACTTTATTGGAGGAGGAACGGATAGTCAAGGAAATATTGGAACTTCCTCCGGAGGGAATAGAGATACGAATCGGAGAGGAAAACACCTATGAAGGAGTCCACGACTGTAGTTTGGTTACAGCAACCTATTCTATGGGTAAGGAAATTATCGGGCCCATAAGTGTTTTAGGCCCAACTAGGATGGAGTATTCTAAGATTGTTTCGATTGTGGATTTTATTTCGGAGGCCCTCACCGTTGCTTTGACAAGGTACTATGGATAGGGGTGGTATGAATTGGCTAAAGATAGGAAGGACAATATTCTGGATCGGGGGCAGGGAAATTCGGATGATATGGAGCATCCTTTCCCTGCTCCTTCCAAGGAAGCAGACAATTTTTCGACCGATGCTGAAGCCCCAAAAGAAACAGGAAACAGGGGCTGCTGCTCTAGGGGGGAAGAGACACCAGAGGAAGAAAATGATAACGGTGAAGAGCCTGGGCATCATACTGACCGTGACTGTATGGATGACCTAGAATCGGAGATAAAATGCCTTCATGAACAGTTGGAAATAAAGGATGCCCAGATTGCGGAGCTGATAGTAAGGGCTAAAAGAATACAGGGGGAGTTTGACAATTACAGGAAGAGAACCATAAAGGAAAAAGAAGAAGCCGCACATTTCGCTGCGGCAGATCTAATTCAAAAACTTCTGCCTGTTTTTGATAATTTTGAAAGGGCTGTTACTGCCGGACAGGATGCATGTCAGGGCGAAACCTTTGCTGTTGGGATCGAAATGATCTTTAAACAGCTGTTAGAGGTTCTTATGGAAGAGGGTTTGAAACCTGTTCCCTCCATAGGGGAGCAGTTTGATCCAAAATGGCATGAGGCAGTTATGCGTGTTGAAAACAGTGAATGTGAAGAGAACACAGTTATAGAGGAAGTTCAGAAGGGTTACATATTGAATGACAGGGTCATCAGGCCTGCCATGGTCAAGGTATCTTTCAAGAATTGATTCTATAATTTAGGGGAATTTCCCTATAGAGATACTAATCTAGCTTTAAAGGAGGAAGCATCTATGGGAAAAGTAATTGGTATTGACCTTGGAACAACTAACTCATGCGTTGCTGCGATGGAGGGCGGGGAGGCTGTAATTATACCCAATGCCGAGGGCGGCCGTGTTACTTCATCGGTTGTAGCTTTTTCCAAGGAAGGAGAGCGTCTTGTTGGAGAAGTGGCCAAAAGGCAGGCTGTGACTAATCCCGATAGAACGGTATTATCCGTAAAACGACATATGGGTACCAATTTTAGCGTTAATGTCGATGGAAAGGATTATACGGCCCAAGAAATCTCCGCCATGGTACTCCAAAAACTAAAAAAAGATGCGGAAGATTATCTTGGTGAACCGATTCGTGAAGCGGTAATCACTGTTCCAGCATATTTTACCGACAGCCAACGCCAGGCGACGAAGGACGCTGGGAGAATTGCAGGTTTGGAAGTAAAAAGGATAATCAATGAACCCACGGCGGCCGCATTAGCATATGGGCTTGACAAGGGTGATGAACATACAATTTTGGTTCTTGATCTTGGTGGAGGCACCTTTGATGTTTCCATCCTTGAACTGGGGGATGGTGTTTTTGAAGTTAAGGCCACCAGCGGCAATAACCGTCTTGGTGGGGATGATTTTGACCAAGTGATAGTTGATTGGATGGTCAATGAGTTCAAGAGTGCCCATGGCGTTGATCTCTCCAAAGATAAAATGTCTATCCAACGTCTCAATGAGGCGGCTGAAAAGGCAAAGCAGGAATTGTCCTCAGTGACCTCAACTAATATTAATTTGCCTTTTATAACAGCTACCAGTGCTGGTCCTTTACACCTTGATCTTACATTGACCAGGGCACAGTTTGAAAAGATGATTGAAGGATTAGTTGAAAAAACCATTGGTCCCACACGGCAGGCAATGTCCGACGCAGGGCTGGAGCCCGAGAATATAGATAAGGTTATTCTTGTTGGGGGTTCCACGAGGATTCCTGCAGTGCAGGAGGCCGTAAAAAAACTTATAGGCAAGGAGCCTCATAAGGGGGTAAACCCCGACGAATGTGTTGCCCTAGGTGCTGCTATCCAATCGGGGGTGCTGGCCGGTGAGGTCAAGGATGTTTTGCTGCTGGATGTGACTCCCCTTTCTCTCGGTATAGAGACTCTTGGGGGTGTATTTACACGAATTATAGACAGGAATACTACCATACCATGTTCCAAGGGCAATGTGTTTTCTACTGCCGCAGATGGCCAAACCAGCGTAGATATACATGTTCTTCAGGGTGAGAGGGAGTTTGCCAAAGACAATAAAACTTTAGGAAGATTTGAACTTACGGGAATTCCCCCCGCACCCAGGGGTGTTCCTCAAATAGACGTAACTTTTGACATCGACGCCAACGGAATTGTACATGTAACGGCTAAGGATAAGGCCACCGGAAAGGCGCAGGATATTACGATTCGATCCTCTAGTGGTTTGAAGGATGAGGAGATCGAGCAAATGGTAGAAGATGCTGAAAAATTTGCCGAAGAGGATAAAAAGAAAAGAGAGGCCATCGACATAAAAAACCAGGGAGATTCTCTAGTCCATCAGGCGGAAAAAACCATTGAGGAATTTGAAGATAAGGCTGATAAAGATGATATCGAAAAAATAAATAAGGCAAAAAAAGAACTGCAGGATGCATTGGAGAAGGACGATATTGAACTGATTAAGCAGCTTACAGAAAGCCTATCCCAGGTGCTGTATCAGGTAAGTACGAAAATGTACCAGAAAACCACGGATGAGGCCGCCCAAACTTCTCAAGCTGAAGGTGATGAAAAGGAAGACAATGAAAATGTTGTGGATGCCGATTATGAAGTTAATGAAGAAAGCTAAATAATACCCGGTGGCCGCGGGTTTTTCCATTTTGCCATGTAAACTTTGTTTGTACCGACGGAATGTTGTAATTCATATACATGTGACAAAACGAGACATAAAATTTTATTGAAAATTCTCCGATGATGTTTTACCAACCGCCCCTGACTGTAAAGGCGGTTGGCTGACTTTTATATGGTGGAAGATTGATATTTTATTAAGGTATAAACAGGGAAGTTAAGTTAGGAAAGGTGATCACCTTGAGTAGGGATTATTATGATGTCCTTGGCGTGTCCAGGGAAGCTACAAAGGATGAAATTAAAAGGGCGTATAGGAAGCTTGCCCGGGAATACCACCCAGATGTCAACCCCGGAGATAAGAGCGCCGAAGAAAAACTTAAAACCATTAACGAGGCCTACGAGGTGTTGTCTGATGATGAAAATCGGGCAAGATATGATCAATTCGGACATCTCGGCCAGGATGGCGGCGGTTTCGGCGGTGGTGGTACTGACTTTGGCGGCTTTGGGGTGGGGGATATTTTTGATATGTTTTTCGGCAATGATTTTACCGCTGAGAGACGCCACAATGCCCCTCAACAAGGAAGAGATATAAGAGTGGATGTGAGCCTTGACTTTGAGGAAGCCGCCTTTGGAGTAGAGAAAAAAATTCGAGTTAGGCGAAGTGAGCAATGCGGCGTTTGTCACGGCAGTGGAGCCAAGGAGGGGACCCGTCCCACCACCTGCCCTACCTGTGGGGGCACCGGCCAAACAAAGGTGTCCCGTAAAACACCTTTCGGTTATTTTCAAACGGTACATCCCTGTGACAGATGCGGTGGGGAAGGTACAGTAATTGAAGACCCCTGCAGGGAATGTGGGGGCAAGGGATATATGGAAAAAAAGAGGGTTATAAATGTAAAAATTCCTTCTGGGGTGGACAGCGATTCCCGCTTGAGAGTTGCTGGTGAGGGCGATGCTGGTATACGCGGTGGGTCCCCTGGGGATTTATATGTTTTCATTACTGTGAAGCCCCATGAATTTTTCCGCCGAAGGGGTTATGATGTTCTCTATGAACTGCCCATTACATTTGTTCAGGCGGCGCTGGGGTGTGAGGTGAATACGCCTACCCTTGACGGGGACATAGCCCTGAAAATACCTGAAGGAACACAATCCGATACTGTCCTGAGGTTGAGGGGTAAAGGTATTGAACATCTACAAAAGAATACCCGTGGTGACCAATTGGTGAAAGTGAAAGTTGTTACCCCCTCCAACCTCACTGAAGAGCAAAAGGAAATATTAAGAAAATTTGATAATACATGCGTGGACGCCAATCATCAGGTAGGGCAAAAGGGTTTTTTTAAGCGCGTAAAGGATGCTTTCATGGGCTAAAATTTAAGGAGATAAAAGGCTATGAAATGGCAGGAGGTTATACTTACAATTAAAAACGAGGCCGTGGACGCCGCATCCAACATTTTTTTTGATGTTGGATTTAAGGGAGTTGTTATCGAAGATCCAAAGGCTGTTTGCCGCTATATTGACGAGGATCAATGGGACTGCCACGATATATCGCCCAGGGAGATATTAGATAGGGATATGGTTATTATTAAGGGTTATCTTCCCAAGGGTTATGAATCGGAAAAATCGCTGGATATTTTTTATAAAAAAATATCTCAGCTGGAAAATTATTTTGAAGATTATGAGGCAGATATATCTGTTGGGGAAATTAAGGAAGAGGATTGGGCTTCATCCTGGAAAAAATACTATAAAACAATCAAGATCGGGAAGGGGCTGGTGATCAGGCCTAAATGGGAGGACTACGCGGCTAAATCTTGGGAAACAGTCATAACTATGGATCCTGGTGCGGCTTTTGGGACGGGCACTCACCCCACAACGAGCCTTTGCTTGAGATTGTTGGAGAAGTATCTCAGAAAGGGTCAGGTGGTATTTGATGTGGGCTGTGGTTCTGGTATCTTATCCATAGCTTCCATAAAACTTGGCGCAAAATCTGTATTTGCCCGGGATATTGACCCTATGGCAGTTAAAGTTGCAAGGAGGAATTGCCTTCTAAACGGAGTGGATAATGAAATAAAGGTTGAGGCAGGGAACTTCCTGAACGAGGTAAATGAACGGGCCCACTTGATTCTTGCGAATTTGACTACAGATGCCATCGTGGAATTTACACCCCAGGCTTACCAAAAGTTGTACGGGGAGGGAATATTAATTGCCTCTGGTATAGCTGCCGAAAAGGCAGAAAAAGCCAAGGAGGAGATTGCCGCCACTGGATTTGAGCTGATAGAGCAGCGCCTTGAGGGTGGTTGGACGGCCTTGGCCGCTCGAAAAAAAACGACTAAAGAGTTGGTGGGTTGATGAGACGATTCTTTATAAATGCCAGGGATATCGTGGGGGGCACTGCTAAAATAATAGGTGACGAAGCATACCATATTATTAAAGTGTTGCGTTTAGGTCCGGGAACATCTATTATAATTTGCGATGGGGAAGGCTATGAGTACAAGGGGGACATTGCCTCGATAGACAGTAATACCGTAATCATAAAAATTCTCGGGGCTAAAAAAACCGGTGGAGAGCCCGGTGTTAAAATTTCCCTTGCCCAGGCATTGTCCAGAAAATCGGCTAATTTTGAATTTGTTATACAGAAGGCCGTTGAGTTAGGAGTGAACAATATTGTCCCTCTGCTCACTGACAGGACCGTTGTTCGGGCCGAAGAGGACAGATTCCGAAAACGCCGGAAAAGGTGGCAAAGGATTGCCCTTGAAGCGGCTAAGCAAAGCAGGAGGGGAAGGGTGCCGGCAGTGGAAAAGCCTTCCAACCTGCAAGACTTCTTGGAAAGACTTCCCCGGGATACTCTCTGTCTTATGCCTTGGGAGGGAGAGGATTCCACCGGTATTGGAGAAATATTGAAATGGGAAAGCAGTAAAAACTTTATTCGACCGGTTGCCCTTCTTATTGGTCCGGAGGGTGGTTTTACTCCTGAGGAAGTCGATAATGCCAGGCGGTCAGGTGCTATACCTGTTTCCTTGGGCCCTAGGATTTTGCGTACGGAAACTGCGGGTATAATTGCCTTAGGAATTGTTCTTTATGAGCTGGGTGATCTTGGAGGTGCCAAATTTGTCAAGGCCCAAACCAAA
The DNA here is from genome assembly GCA_012519005.1 of Clostridia bacterium. Lineage (GTDB taxonomy): Bacteria > Bacillota > DTU086 > DTU086 > DTU086 > JAAYRB01. The sequence goes on along the minus strand of JAAYRB010000015.1, from coordinate 28,780 downwards.
AGCGGCTGTACAAGTGCTGGGCTGTAAGGTAAATCAAACGGAAGCAGAAGCCATAGCAGACTTGTTTCGTGATCGGGGTTATGAAATTGTAGATTTTTCAAGCAAGGCCGATGTTTATATCATCCATACATGTACTGTAACAAGGGAAAGTGATAGGAAGTCACGGCAAATAATCAGAAGGGCTGTCAAGCGTAACCCTGAGGCAATCGTTGCGGTTACCGGATGCTATGCACAAACCAGCAGCAATGAAATAGCTAAAATGAAGGGCGTCGATTTGATTATTGGAACCAGCCAGCGCAATCAGATTGTTGAATTAGTTGAAGAGGTAAGGGATACTGGCGAAACCAATTCCGTGGTGGAGGATATTAAAAAGCTTACGGCTTTTGAGGAATTTCCCCTCAGCAAATCCTCCGGTCGTACCAGGGCTTTTTTAAAGGTGCAAGAAGGCTGCAGGCAATTTTGCACTTATTGTATTATTCCCTATGCCAGGGGGCCGGTACGAAGCAGACCTCTAGAAAAAGCTAAGGAAAGGGCAGAAAAATTGATTTCCATGGGCTATAAGGAGATAGTTCTCACGGGAATAAGGCTGGGTGCCTATGGCGTTGACTTAAAGCCCCCTTCTTCCTTGGCTGAACTTGTGGGGGAATTATCTAGACTAGACGGTCTGCTCAGGCTAAGAATCAGCTCTATTGACCCAAATGATTTTAGCAAAGAGTTGGTTGACGCTTTAGCAGGGGAAGAGATTGTTTGCCCCCACTATCATATTTCCTTACAAAGTGGGGACAATTCCATTCTTAGGAAGATGGGTAGAAGATATACCTCAGAGGAATATTTAGAGCTGGTCAGTAGAATTCGCTCTCTTCGACCAGAATCTTCTTTTACTACAGATGTCATGGTGGGTTTCCCCGGTGAAAAAGAAATCCATTTTCATAATACAAAAAACTTTTTAAACACTGTTGGCTTCATGGATCTACATGTTTTCAAATATTCCCCTCGGGCCGGTACCCCAGCTGCTGATTATCCAGAACAAATACCCGGGGATATTAAAAAATCAAGGAGCAAAATACTTCGAAGGTTGTCCAAGGATCTTTATAATGAGTTTGCCTCCTGTTTTTTAAACGAAACAATGGAAGTCCTGGCAGAGCAGCGGAAAAATGGTTTGTGGGAAGGACACACGCCTAACTATATTAAGGTCAAATTTCCTTCCCATAAGGCAAATTTACAGGGGGAGACTGTTCCCATTAGGCTAATGGAGATGGGAGATAAATTCGTCATGGGCAGAGAAAAGATGACAGATAGTTAGTGTTCTGATATCATTATAAGTACATTGCCGATTAGGGGGTGATGTCTTTGGCTGAACAAGATTGTATTTTCTGTAAGATCGTAGACAAGGAACTGCCATCGGATATTGTATATGAAGATGATGAAATACTAGCTTTTAAGGACGTTAATCCCGTGGCACCAATACATATATTGATTATACCTAAGAAGCATATTCCTACCCTAACAGATATGGGGCAAGAGGATGCGGAACTTATAGGCAGGATCCACCTTGCGGCAGGTAAAATAGCAGAATCCCTTGGTGTTTACGATAGGGGGTTTCGTTTAGTTAACAACTGCAAAGATGAGGGGGGACAAGTGGTTTATCATCTGCATTTTCACTTCCTAGCGGGAAAGAAATTCAAAGGTGTTGGGTAAACCCTCCGCAATTCAATTACGTTGACTGATTTTTTTATATGTAGTATAATTCGTCTGTAATTTTCCTTTACTATATATGTAAATTCGTATATTTGATTTTAAATTAAATTTTGCTTTTATACAGCATTGCTGATGGAGGGAGGGAAATTGGATGATAGAGGTTAAAGTTGGTAAGAATGAATCTATAGATAGTGCCCTGAGACGCTTTAAACGCAATTGCCAACGGGCTGGTATTTTGAGAGAGGTTAGAAAAAGGGAACATTATGAGAAGCCAAGTGTAAGAAGGAAGAAGAAATCGGAGGCGGCCCGTAAACGTAGGTGGTAGTTTTAACCTAAAGAGATCCACCTTCCATCATGGCTTGGTTGGAATTAAGCCTGGTTTAATAACCAGGCTTTTTAATATTTCTACCGGGGGTTTGTTTTCCCATTGGTGATACCGATCTAAAATAATCCGGTGTTTTGGGGGGATGTCCTGTGTCGTCTGTAGAAAAAAGAAAAATGATAAGAATTTTTCTTCTATGCATCATTATCTTATCCATAAATATCTCACCGGCTTACGCCGATAATGGTAATCCGGTTTACCGCCTCCAGGTAGAGGGTATAATTGATGGTGGAATGGTTGCTTATTTTCAAAGGGCTTACCAAATGGCGGAAGAGGAAGACGCCAGGGCAGTAATTCTTGAAATTGATACCCCCGGCGGCCTAATAGATGCGGCAATTGATATTCGGAAAATCATTAAGGACAGCCCTGTGAATACCATTGCATATGTTAGGGGTGGTGCCATATCCGCGGGGGTGTTGGTAGCGCTTTCCTCTCAGGAGATATACATGGCTCCCGGAACTACGATTGGAGATGCGGAGCCAAGGATTGGTGGGAAAAAGGCGGATGAAAAAACCGTCTCCTATTGGTCCTCTTTGCTGGCCACTTCCGCTGAGGAAAATGATCGGGATGGCAGGATTGCCAGAGCCATGGCGGATAGGGATATATCAGTGGAAGGGCTTAAGGAAAAGGGAAAACTTCTGACTCTGACGGATCAAGAAGCCTTTAAGTGGGGATTTTCTGAGGGCGGCGCCTCGAATATCAGAATGCTAATGGGCCAGCTGGGGGTTAAGGATAAAAATCTTAAATCGGTTTCCATGAACTTGACTGAACACATTACACGTTATATCACAAACCCCTACATAACCCCGGTGCTTCTCACTATTGGCTTTGCTGGTCTAGCCGTGGAATTGCTTACCGTGGGGTTTGGAGCTGCCGGTCTTTTATCATTTTCGGCATTTATACTGTTTTTTTGGGGACATTTTTTTGCTGGTTTAAGCGGCTGGGGTGTGATCCTTTTATTTGTTGGCGGTGTTTTTCTAATAATTTTAGAGGCTTTTGTTATCCCCGGTTTTGGTGCCGCTGGTATTGGAGGGATAGCGGCCCTGCTTTTAAGCGTTATATTGGCCGTGGGCAGTGTCAAGCAGGGAATTATTTCCCTTTCATTGGCGCTTCTGGGTACTTCACTTGCTATATATCTTAGTTTCAAATTTGGTCATACAAGAAGGCTTTGGGAAAGGCTGATTCTAAATGTCAAGTTGGACAGGGAATCTGGTTATCTTCCTTCTGATAGTCCTAGGGATGAGCTGGTGGGTAAGGAGGGGGTCACTATCACGCCCCTTAGACCGGCCGGGGCTGTGCAAATTAATGGTCAGAGGCTTGATGTTGTAACCGAAGGGGGATTCATACCCCGGGGCAAGATGGTACAGGTTGTAAAAGTTGAGGACAACAGGATTGTCGTAAAAAAAGCAAAACAATAAAGGGGGTAATAAGATGCTGCCGGGCTTACTGTTTATTGGGCTGATCTTTTTAGGGATTGTGGTGGTCCTAAGCTTTATACCGGTTGGTCTATGGATTTCCGCATTGGCCGCGGGTGTTAAAATTAGCATTGTCAATCTAATAGGTATGCGGTTGAGAAGGGTTCCTCCAGTGAAGATTGTTGGTCCTTTGATTAAGGCCGTTAAGGCGGGTTTGGTGGTTACCGCCGATAAATTGGAGGCACATTATTTGGCGGGGGGAAATGTGGACAGAGTTGTCAATGCGCTTATCGCTGCTGAGAGGGCAAATATAAATCTCGCCTTTGAAAGGGCGGCAGCTATAGATCTCGCCGGGCGTAATGTTTTGGAAGCCGTACAAATGAGCGTGAACCCCAGGGTTATTGAGACTCCCATTGTTTCCGCTGTTGCAATGGATGGGATTGAGGTAAAAGTGCTGGCAAGAGTGACAGTTCGTGCAAATATAGATCGTTTGGTCGGCGGGGCAGGGGAAGAAACGGTTATTGCCCGGGTGGGGGAAGGTATCGTTACAACCGTGGGTTCATCTGTAAGTCATAAAAAGGTACTGGAGAACCCGGATTCCATATCGGAAACAGTACTGGACAAGGGCCTTGATTCCGGAACGGCATTTGAGATTCTCTCAATTGACATTGCCGATGTGGATGTTGGTAGAAATATCGGGGCTACCTTGCAGATAGATCAGGCTGAGGCGGACAAAAATATCGCCCAGGCCAGAGCGGAAGAACGTAGGGCTATGGCAGTTGCCCAAGAGCAGGAGATGAAGGCAAGTGTACAAGAAATGCGTGCTAAGGTTGTGGAAACCGAGGCCGAGGTGCCCTTAGCATTGGCTTTCGCTCTCAAGGAAGGCAACATAGGTGTAATGGATTACTACAATTTGAAAAATATCCTAGCAGACACACAAATGAGGGAAAATATCGCTAAAGAAACGGGGGATGGCACCGCAACCAGTATCTACAAAGATGATATGCAAAAGGATAACTAAGGGGCAGGAGTGATATTTATTGGATGGGTTAATATTTATTCTGTTCATATTGTATATAATAACCAGGGCCTATGATAAAGCCAATACTAAAAAGAAGGACCATGAAAGACGTAAAGGCGGTGAGCCATCCACGGTTCATTCAAAAACCACGACTTCCCATTTGCCTGAAAAGGAAGTCACAGCAAAAATTGAAACGAGCATTGCCCCGGGTGCAGTTTCCGTGGACAGGGCTCTTGGTAAGACGAAAGTAACTTCGGAAATGCACATTGCCGACAGAGAAATTTCCTCAAAGAAAAGGGTCGGTACTGCTGGAAAAGGGGAACAAACCATACAGACCATACCGGCCAGCAAAAATGATTTGATAATGGGCGTAGTATATTCCGAAATATTGGGTAGACCGAGATCGCTAAATCAATGGAAACCCCAAAATCATGGATGAATGCAAATACAGTCTTAATGGCCAGGGGTATATACGCCCTGGTTTTTTTATTTTCTTTGTATTTCAAGGCCGCCATGTGTAATTCTTGTTCAATTAAAGTATTTGTATGAAACAGGCTTTTACCCCTACCCCGGCATTATCTACTTTTACTATGCATAAATTTAGTCAAGGGCCGTGTGGATAAGGGGGATTAACATGGGTGACAGGAATTTAAAAAATTTCATCAGGAAAAAAAAGGAAAAGGCTAAACTTGGTTTTGCCAATGTCCTAGAGATTCCAGAAGATATATTATTAAATCTTCCGAGGGTAGTTATGGTGGGTAATGTGCATGTGTATATTGAGAACCACAAGGGAGTAATAGAGTATACCTCGGAAAAATTAAGGGTGGCCGTAAACAGCGGGGAAATAAAAATAACAGGAGAGGATTTTTTTTTAAAGACCATTTTGCCGGATGAATTGTCACTAGAGGGTAAAATTGACACCCTTGTATTTGGTCAATAACGGGGGTGTAAAAAATGAATTTGCTGAAAATTTGGGCATATCTTAGGGGTTATCTGGTAATAGACATAGAAGGCAATCATGGGGAAAAGTTTATTAATATGGCGGTGAGTAGGGGGCATTTCCTATGGGAAATCCGAAGGGTTACCAGCAATAGGGTCCAGGCAAAGATATATTCCGAAACATTCCCTTCATTGAGGCATATAGCCCGGGCCACAGGCTCTAGGGTGAGAATCAACAGCAAAAAAGGTATTCCATTTCTTGTGAAAAAGATTTATCGACGCAAAATGTTTCCAGTGGGAATATTGTTTTTTCTTGTTTGCCTTTATTTACTTTCCTCCTTCATATGGTCAGTGGAGATAAAAAATGTATCTGACCTGAAAATGCACACCGAAGGGCAAATATTTCATGCGGCCTCTTCATGCGGCCTCAAAAAAGGTGCCCTGAGATACAGGCTTGATACCAGTGACATTAAGGAATCCATGGAAAGAAAACTGCCCCGTGCCAGCTGGGTTGGGGTGGAAATATCAGGGACTAGGGCAATTCTGGAAGTCGTGGAAAAAGTGCTTCCCGATGAAAAGCATTTGGACAGACAGCCGGGAAACATACTCGCACAAAAGGATGGAATTATTGAAGAAATACTGGTCCTTTCAGGTACGGCTGGGGTGATGGAAGGGGATACAGTGAAAAAGGGGGATTTGCTCATCTCCGGAGAAATTATCCATGAAATTGAGGAGGAAGAAGATGAGGATTCTGAAAATGAAGATCCCCGGAGTGATATTGAAGATGAACAGGAGGAGCCCGTATATTTTAGGGCAAAAGGTATTGTGAGGGCCAGGGCGTGGTATGAATTTGAAGAAAGAGTAAACCTAGAAGATAAGGTTGAAAGAAAAACCGGGCAAAGCCAAAAAGTGCTTGTTTTAAGGATCGGGAAAAAGAAATTTATAAAAGGTTTGGAGAACCCCCCTTATAAAACTTATAAGGAGGAGAAAAAGGTAAGAAAATTACCTGGTCTGGGCAATATGAAAATACCAATGGAAATAACCTCCACTGTTCATTATGAATTGAAAAGGGATAAGATATACCGCAGTATGGCGGAGGCGAGGGATCTCGCCGAAAAAAATGTCATCAAAAAAATTGAAGATAAATTACCTCCCAACTCTAAAATAATATCTAAAAAAACAAATGTGAAATCCCAGGATGAAAAAAAAGTGATTTTGTTAGTTCTGGTAGAAACCATTGAGGAAATAGGGGAATTCCATCCATTGAATTGATATCAGGTATAACTTGCTATTTAAGCCTGCAAATGAGTAATGTATAATGATACATGTAAGATAAAATACCATCTAGGTATAACATAGGAGGCATACTGGCATTTGAGTGTACAAGATGAAGTGAGAATTGCTATTGGGAGCAACAGTGAGGCTTTTAACCTACTGGGTAATCATGATAAAAACCTCGAGTTTATTGAGAAACACCTTGAGGCTAAAATTGTTGTTAGGGGAAATGAAATTGTCATTACTGGTGAACAGGAAGAAGTTCTAAATGGGGAGGTTTTATTTAAACAGCTGTTGGCCCTATCAAGGGCCGGTCAAATTATAGATTCCCGCACAATCAATTATATTTTAGGATTGATAGAGGACAAACAGTTGAAAAAAGGGGTTGTACTGGCGGATTTTTTATCCAGGCCAATTCATGCAAACTATAGGGGTAAAAAAATCAAACCACGGACGGTGGGTCAATACAAATATGTGGAGGCCATTAAAAAACATGAGTTGGTTTTTGGTATCGGCCCCGCGGGAACTGGCAAGACATACCTTGCCGTTGTTATGGCGGTAAAGGCCTTAAGAGATAAACAGGTGGAGAGAATCGTTCTTGCAAGGCCGGCGGTGGAGGCAGGAGAAAAACTTGGATTCCTACCGGGGGATTTGCAAGAAAAAGTCAACCCCTATCTGCGCCCTCTCTATGACGGCCTATATGATGTGTTGGGGGTGGACACCGCAGAAAAATACATGGAGCGGAATATAATAGAAATTGCTCCACTGGCGTACATGAGGGGAAGGACTCTATCTGATTCTTTTATAATCTTAGATGAAGCCCAGAACACGACCCCGGAACAGATGAAGATGTTTTTAACCAGAATTGGTCTTGGCTCAAAGGCGGTTATCACCGGGGATATAACCCAGGTGGACTTGCCCAAGGGGGATTATTCCGGGCTGATTCAAGCTAGGGATATTTTAGGTGATGTAGACGGAATAGCCTTTGAGATGCTGACAGAGAAGGATGTGGTCAGACACCCCCTAGTTCAAAAGGTTATTCTGGCTTACGAGGGCTACAAGCCCTCAACCTCGGGAGGGGATCTAAATGGTAAAGGGTGGGAGGAGCAAAGGAAGTGAAACAATACTGAGGGCCTGGAGAGCCCTTGGCACCAGGCATGTTTTCTATGGATTTGTCTTTTTTGTACTCACCACTCTCATCCTTAGTGCGAATTTTTTACCGGAAAGAGTGAATGTCAAGGTGGGGGAGGTGATCAACAGACAAATCAAGGCCCCTCAGGGTACGGTTTATGTGAGTGAGGTGCTCACGGAGAAAGAACGCAGGCAGGCGGCCAACAGGGTCGACCCAATATTTAAGATTGACCAGCTGGTTGTTCAGGAAATTGAGCAAGGTATAGGCGGTTATTTCGAAGAAATCAGTAAAATTAAAAATGATGAGGAAATGACAGATGAAGAAAAGGATGTTCAGCTAAAGGAAAAAACTGGACTGGATTTAGACCTCGCTACCTTAGCTGTTGTCAGGGAGACTGATCTAGCTTCACTGAACAGTTATGAAAATGAGTTAAAAAAAATTGTCCGGGACAATATGAGAAAAGGTATCCAACAAGAAGCCATTGACAGCACCCTTCAAAGCATTCTAATGTCCATTAACTCGGCTGATATACAGGAGGATATAAAACCCCTTCTCCAGATTATTATTAAGGATATAAAGTTGAGGCCAAATTTAGTTCCGGATATAGAAGGTACGGAACAAAGAAAAGCAGAGGCAATAGAGAAAGTTGAACCTGTGCAGGTTACAATCAGACAAGGTGAGAAAATTCTTGGTGATGGTGAAGTTGTCACTGAGGAGAAAATTGAGGCACTGCAGCATCTGGGTATTTTGAGAACGCACTTTATGTTTTTTAGTGTGATTGGTTTGGCAGGACTTGTACTAGCATCTTATTTGCTTATTTTTCTTTACTTATATCGTTACAATAGGGAAATTATCTATAATGAGAAAAAATTTATCCTCCTAGGCTTGCTGATTATTGTTGGCCTTCTGCTGGATAAGGGCATTGTGTCAATAAATCTAGGGGGCAACTCAGAGATCTCTTCCATTGTTGGATTCATGGTGCCCACGGCGGCCGTATCCATGCTCATTGCGGTGCTGCTGGACCGCAGGCTTGCATTATTTGTAACTGCAATCTTGAGTGTTTTTGTAGGTGTACTATTGGGAAGTCAACTCCAATATTCCATTGTTTCTTTCATCGGGGGTACCGCCGGGGTCTACAGTGTTTCTAAAATCAGCGAGAGAACAGATTTAACCAGGGCCAGCGTGTATATTGTCATGGCCAACATTATAGCAATTTTATCTGTTATACTAATTAACACCAATTCCATGAGGGTTATTTCCTTCGGTGTTGTTATAGGCATTATCAATGGGGTTTTATCATCTGTCCTCACCATTGGGGCCCTTCCTTTTCTAGAAAATGCTTTTGAAATTACCACTAATGTCAAACTGTTGGAGCTGTCCAATCCCAATCAGCCATTATTGAAAAGGCTTTTATTAGAGGCCCCAGGAACCTATCACCATAGTGTTATGGTAGCAAATCTTGCGGAAGGTGCAGCTGATGCTATCGGGGCCGACCCTTTGCTAGCCAGGGTGGGGGCCTATTATCACGATATTGGCAAATTAAAAAGACCATACTTTTTCATTGAAAATCAATTGGCCTCTAAAAACCCCCACGACAAATTATCTCCCAATTTAAGTACATTGATTATAATAGCACATGTTAAGGATGGTATAGAACTGGCCAAGGAGCATAACCTTCCACAACCTGTTATGGAGATGATTGATCAGCACCATGGTACGGGCTTGGTAGCGTATTTTTATCATAAAGCCTTGGAAAGTGAATACGGGGAAACAACCAATGAAATTGATTATAGATACCCCGGTCCAAAGCCCAAAACCAAGGAGGCGGCCATTGTTATGCTGGCGGATTCCGTAGAGGCCACCGTGCGTTCACTCCAGTTTACAGGTCACGGTAGGTTGGAGGCATGTGTCAGGAAGATGATTAAAGATAGGTTGGAGGATGGGCAGCTGGAGGAATCGGAATTAACATTCAAGGAACTGGAGGATATTACCCAGGTTTTTGTGAGAGTTTTGAATGGAATATTTCACTCCCGGATTGAATATCCAGAAAATGTGATCCGGGAAATTGAAGGGAGCAAAGACCTTGGAAATAACGATAAACAACAGCCAGCAGAAGATTGATCTACCCCATGGATGTGAGGAATTGATCAGAAAATGTGTCCTTGCTGTCAGCCATCTGGAGAATGTACCGGATAATAGTGAGGTAGCTGTTACCTTCATGGATGATGAAGGTATCAGAATTCTTAACCATGATTATAGGGGAGTGGATCGAGCCACGGATGTCCTTTCTTTTCCCCTTTCTCAACCCCAAGGGGGGGAGCCTGCCGTAATATGGCAATCAGCAGACAAACAGCCCTTAATCCTAGGAGATATTATTATTTCCTTGGAAACTGCCTCAAGGCAAGCCAAGGAATATGATCATGGGGTTGACAGAGAGATTGGTTTCCTTGTTACTCATGGTATGCTTCATATTTTGGGGTATGATCATAAAGACAGTGATACTGAAGGGCTTATGAGAGAGAAGCAGAGGAAAGCTTTAAAAATAGCGGGTCTGAACAGGTGAGTATAATCATGAAGAATAAAACATTATATGATAGTTTGCATAATTCTTGGGATGGGCTGAAGTACACATTCAAAACCCAACGAAATATGAAGGTCCACCTTTCCTTGGGAATTGCGGCTATGTTACTTTGCTGGCTTCTTAAAATAGATCTCCAAGGGACGGCACAGGTTATTTTTGCTATATCCTTTGTTCTATTCGCGGAAACTGTTAATACGGCCATTGAAAAAACAGTTGACTTGTTTATGAGCACTTACCACCCATTGGCGAAAATAGCAAAAAATGTTGCTGCTGGGGCGGTCCTGATTGCTTCTATCAACGCGGTGATTGTGGGGGGTTTGGTTTTTATCAAACCATTATTGATGGCGTTAAGTAAAATATTTTAAAAATGTCAAGGTGAGAGGAAGAGATTAAAGGTGCTCAGGAAATATGAAACGACCTTTAATAAAATACTACCCGCCGCAATAATAATGATTATTATTGTGTTATTATTTAATTCCATAATGCTTGCGAGAACCGTTGGATATATTCATTTTCCCGGTGAGATGGGAAAAACCGAGGTGGCCAGACAGGCGGCGGAGATGAAAGTGGATTTTTATGAGCAAAGGGCCGCCGAAGCCAATGTGTTGGGAAGTTCTTCAGTCAGAGATGCTTTAGCGCAAATGAAGTTTGAACTTGAGAAGGCTAAAACCCTTGAGGGGATTTTTGAGGTACAAAGTATCCATGGTGAAAATTTACGTGAGGTAATTGACAGGGAACTGGATAAAAAAAGAAGTGAGATTATTCTCAACATTATCAATAAGGATCAAGGTGTTAAGTACTATGAGGGGGAGTCCCTCATTACAATAAGTAAAAAGGAAACCAGCGGCGTGGAGATTGAGGATGGGGCGAATCTTCTATCCGAGAAAACCGTAAACTTGCTTAAGCAAAATAAGGTGCTGAGAAAGGGGACTTGGTCCCCCATAGAGGTAAGGGTTGATAATGGGAAAAGCGAACTGGTTACTGCACGAACCTTGATTGATCGGATAAAAATGTATGAGACAGAGGTAAATGGTCTACGTTCTGAGTTAAAAGAAATCAGAACTTTTGCGGGTTTGACGGAACTTACCGGGGGAGGAATTACTGTAAAGCTGTTTGATTCGGAAGAAGGTTTTAGCGATATAGATATAGTGCATGATAGGGATGTAAGGGATGTGGTCAACGAGCTCTTAGCGGCGGGTGCGGCGGGGGTATCTATAGGTGATAATCGTATTGTGGCGAACTCATCTGTTAGATGTGCAGGTCCGGTTATTTTAGTAAACCAACAACCCATTGCAGTTAATCCCATAGTTATTAAGGCGGTGGGTGATCCAAAAATACTGGCCAGCAGCCTTGATTTGATTAAATCCCAGTTGATGGAGTTTGGGATTCGGGTTGATATTTCAGAGGAAGAAAATATATCCCTGCCACCACTAAAAGAGAAAAGTGACAAATGACCCTTGTTTTTTCGGGCCTGTCTGGGGCCCGAAAATTTATATAGTGCTTGCTGAATAATTAGGGGGGATACAATAACTGCATGGATATATCAAAACTGGTGGACGCGGCATATAGGGCAATGATGAATGCCTACGCTCCATATTCAGGTTTAAAAGTAGGGGCTGCCCTATATACGGACGAAGAGGAAATTTATACGGGGTGTAACGTAGAGAATGCATCTCTGGGTTTAAGCATATGTGCTGAAAGGGCGGCCATTTTTAAAGCCATTTCCCAAGGGGAAAGAAAATTCACGGCTGTAGCTGTAATTTCCCTCGGCAGCGATTATATCTACCCATGCGGAGCATGTAGACAAGTTATAGCTGAGTTTGGGGATGACATACTGATTTTTATGGCCAACGGAAAAAAGGAGTATCAGGTCGCAAATATAAAGGAGCTGCTGCCCCTTAATTTCGAGTTTCCTGCTGATTGCAAAGGTCATTCTAAATATGGGGGTCGATTGAGATATGAGTGAGGGTTTCTTTTCTGGCTTTATAAGTATTATTGGCAGGCCAAATGTGGGGAAATCTACTTTGCTTAATCAACTTGTGGGAACCAAGGTGGCTATCACCTCAGAAAAATCTCAAACAACAAGAAATAGAATTACCGGGGTTCTCACCAAAGATAATGCCCAAATGATCTTTATAGATACCCCGGGAATACATAAGCCAAAGACCAAACTTGGGGAATACATGGTGGGTTCTGCAATGGCCTCTACCCGTGGGGTGGATTTGATTCTGTATATAGTAGATGCTTCGGCGGAGGTGGGACCAGGGGAATATTACAATCTTAATTTACTTAAAAATATCCCAACAAAAATATTCTTGATCATCAATAAAGTTGACTTGGTACCCAAGAGTAAGATAGCGCAACTGATTCATCTTTATATAGAGGAGTTTGATTTTGCAGAAGTAATTCCCTTATCAGCTTTGACCGGTGACAATATTGATGTATTGCAGAGACTGATCATCGACTATCTTCCTGAAGGGCCAAAGTATTACCCTGACGACATGGTAACGGATAAACCAGAATGGTTTATTATCTCCGAAATTATAAGAGAAAAAATCCTCGAGGCTACTAGAGATGAAATTCCCCACTCAACTGCTGTTCAAGTGGAAACCATGGAGGAAAGGGAAAATGATTTGATCTATATTTCTGCAACGATATTTGTTGAGAGGAACTCTCAAAAGGGAATTATCGTGGGTAAAGGTGGAAGGAAACTAAAAGAGATAGGGATCAGGGCCAGAAATGAGATGGAGGAATTGTTGGGTACTGACATCTATCTTGATCTGTGGGTAAAGCTCAAAAAAGATTGGCGTGACCGCCATGGTATTTTAAACCAACTGGGATACTCTCCAAAGGATTAAAATAGTGATTTTTTAATGGGTCATTGACATTTGATCATGGAATTGATAATTTGGACAAACAGCTGAATTTTTTTAAAAAAATTCAATAATTGTTTTCAACCTATTATTTCTTATCCATTGAAAATATTGAATTGTTGGAAACAGAAATCCAGTATAGGGTTAAAGAAAGTTGTTACCCTAATAATACCTACCACGTATCTATTCTATGGAAGGGTGGATTATATGAATCTTAGTGAAGCTGTTTGGAAGGTTTTCAAACAAACCGGCTACTTTGGGGCCTATCTTTTGTACAGAGATTATAGAAATTTGGAGATTAAAGGTGAACTAAATCATTGTGTGGACATAGGGAATGAGGGTTTAATTTAACATCAGGGATTGGAGGGGAGATGGACGGGAAGATCAGTTAAAACCGAGGCTGTTGTCTTACGAAGCATAAAGTATGGTGAAGCAGATGTTATTCTTACTCTCTTTGGGAGGAACACTGGTAAAATCGGCGCTATTGCTAAGGGCGTCAAAAAGCCAAAAAGCAGGATGAGGGGGACGGTGCAGCTTTTTAGTTTTGGCGATTATATGCTTTATAGGGGGAAGAGTCTTTACACCGTTACCCAGTGCGAAACCAAAGAACCATTTTCAATATTAAGAGAGGATCTGGTGAAGCTAACCTATGCTTCTTATATTGCGGAGATACTCATGGGGCTGCTTCAGGAAGAAGAAGTAAACCCTCCGGTGTTTAATTTAATGTTGGTAGTTATGTATATGTTATCAAGAGAATACGGAACTCTAGCAGTTCGTCTTTTCGATCTGAAAATGTTGAAGTTAGCAGGATATGAGCCAGGGCTTTTATCCTGTGTGCTTTGCCAAGGCCCCCTAGGACAAGGGGTAAAATTTAGCAATATGGATGGCGGGGTCGTTTGCGTTCGTTGTGCGGCGCGTACCGCCCAAGGTCAAAAAGTAAGCAAGGGTACTCTTGCCATTATGAACCATCTTATAACGGAAAATAACCTTAGCAAACTGGATAGGTTGAAAATATCCCACAACGCCCATATGGAAATGGAAAACATACTGCATTCCTACTGGCAATATATTCTTGAAAGAAGGCTAAAATCAATAAGTTTTTTAAAAGATATAAGAATATTGCATGAAAATCAATGAATTTGGGGATAAGACCTATGAAGGGGGTATAGAATTTGACCGATGAGTATCTCTACAAAATAGATATAATCCGTGAAAGGCTGGGTATTGGGTATAAAGAAGCAAAAAAAGCCCTTGATTCGGCTGAAGGTGATGTGGTCCAAGCTATAGTCAGCCTTGAGGAACACGATGGTGACTTCGAGAACAGAATAAGGGATCGCAGAGATAGGCTGGTATCCCAGATTAGATCCATATTTAAAAAGGGTAACGTGACAAGAATAAAGGTTAAGAAAGAGGATAAGGTTGTTTTAGAGATTCCGGCAACTTTGGGTGCTTTGGGAATCCTGGGAATGCTGGCCAGCGCTGAATTTGCAATTTTAGCGGGTCTGGGAACGGTTGCGGCCATGTTTAATGATTACACTTTGGAAGTTGAAAAAAAGGATGGGGAAACGGAGCATCACCACTTAGAGCTTTAAAGTTGCTGCTTTGGGTCTATTGACATCCTGTGATCAGTTTGCTATCTTGTACTTGTCCATATATTTAGTTAATATAAGGAAACAGCTAATGAAGGGGAATAGTATTTGCTGGATCCTTAACAGAGAGCCGGAAAGGCTGGGAACCGGTAGGAAAACGGCGAAGAAGGCACCCCGGAGCCGCAGGAGGAAAACCTTGCAATTCATGCATGGTGAGTAAAACCTGTGTTTTTGAGTGGATCAATACAAATGATCAAACAGGGTGGAACCGCGGGAAACCTCTCGTCCCTGTAGTATGGAAATTGGTACTACAATGGGATAGAGGTTTTTATTTTTTAGAAAGTGAGGCCATGTTAAAATGTATTTTCAAGAAATAATCCTTGAGTTGAGTAAATTTTGGGCGGAACAGGGATGTGTCATCCTGCAGCCCCATGACATAGAGATTGGGGCTGGCACGATGAATCCGGCAACATTTCTAAGGGTTTTGGGTCCCGAACCCTGGAATGCAGCATATGTGGAGCCATCGAAAAGGCCTGCAGATGGTAGGTATGGGGATAATCCCAACCGACTTCAGCAGCATTATCAATTTCAGGTTATACTCAAACCTTCCCCGGACCGTGTGCAGGATCTTTATTTACAGAGCTTACAGAGAATCGGGATTAATTTACAGGAGCATGATATTCGTTTTGTAGAGGATAACTGGGAATCTCCAACCCTCGGTGCGTGGGGATTAGGTTGGGAAGTATGGCTGGATGGAATGGAAATAACCCAATTTACCTATTTTCAGCAATGTGGTGGATTTGACTGCAAACCAGTGTCGGCTGAAATCACATATGGTCTAGAAAGAATAGCCAGCTCAATACAGAAAAAAGAAAGTGTTTATGACATTCAGTGGGCACCTAAAATTTCATATGGTGATATTCACCACCTTACTGAAGTGGAATACTCCATTTACAATTTTGAGACTGCTGCCACGGATATGCTTTTCGATTTGTTCAATATGTACGAAAAAGAATGTTTACATATCTCAGGTAGAGGCCTTGTGCACCCGGCATATGATTATTGTTTGAAATGTTCACATACTTTCAATCTTCTTGAGGCCCGGGGTGCAATCAGTGTAACGGAAAGGACCAGCTATATAACTAGGGTCAGGCATCTTGCACATCTATGCGCTAAAAACTACATAAAGACAAAAGAAGAACAAGTATGACCGCGGCTGAGAGGAAAGCAAAGTGGCCGGGTGATTTAATTTAGAATTGTACTAAGGAGGCTCAAAAATTGAGTAAGGATTACTTGCTAGAAATAGGCACAGAGGAAATGCCGGCACGTTTTATACCGGCGACACTAAATGAATTGGGGATAAAAGCTAAGGAATTGTTTAAAATAGAAATGTTAACATACAGGGGTATCAAAACCTATGGAACCCCCCGGCGTTTAGCGTTGCAAGTCAAAGGGCTTGAGGGATTCCAGAAGGATTATCAAGAAGAAATTAAGGGTCCCCCCCATAGAATCGCCTATGATGATTCCGGTAACCCTACCAAGGCGGCTTTGGGGTTTGCCCGTAAGCAGGGCATTGATGTAAAGGATCTGGAATCAGTAGATATTGATGGTACCACCTATGTATATGCAATACATAAAAAAAAGGGCGAGCCTGTAGAAAAAGTATTGCCAAGAATTTTACCGGATTTGATTAAATCTTTGGAGTTTGCTAAGCCCATGCGTTGGGGGGATAAAGAAACCCGTTTTGTCCGGCCAATCAGATGGATTGTCAGTGTATACGATTCGGAAATCATCCATTTTACCTATGCCGGAGTGGAAGCAGGCAATCTCACTAAGGGGCATCGTTTTCTAGCAAATAAAGAAGTTGAGGTAACCAACGCCAGTAGATACCTAGAGATCTTAGAGTCAAGGAAAGTAATTGTTGATCAGGACAAAAGAAGAGAATTAGTTTGGCAGGGAATTGAAGAACTGGCATCAAAAAATAAAGGTCTTGTAAAAGATGATAAAGATTTGCTGGAAGAGGTGAACTATCTTCTTGAATACCCTACCGCTATTTGCGGCGATTTCGATGAAGAGTACCTAAAACTGCCTGAGGAAGTTTTAGTAACTTCTATGAGGGAGCATCAAAAGTACTTTCCCATTTACAATGACGAGGGTAGAATGCTGCCAAAATTTATCACAGTAAGGAATGGAATGGGTGATCCCATGGGCATTGTTCGCCAGGGGAATGAAAGGGTGCTTCAGGCTAGATTGGCTGATGCGGACTTTTTCTATTCTGAGGACCTTAAGTCCAGTCTCTCAAGCAGGGTCAACCATCTTAAAAATGTTGTTTTTCAGGAGGGTCTTGGTTCCGTTTTTGACAAATGCCAACGCTTACAGAACATGATCACTTTTATTTCCGAAACATTTGATATGGACAGAGCTTTTATGGAAGATGCTCGACGTGCCGCCTATCTCTGCAAGGCTGATCTAACAACCAATATGGTAATTGAGTTCCCCGAGCTTCAGGGTCTCATGGGTTATTATTATGCTCGACACAGCGGTGAAAGGGAGAGTGTCAGTAGGGCAATAAAAGAGCATTATATGCCCCGTTTCTCAGAAGATAAGCTGCCTGCCTCTGATGTGGGGAAACTTTTAAGTATGGTTGATAAATTGGATAATATTATAGGGTGTTTTTCTCTTGGTATCCAGCCCACGGGCTCTCAAGACCCCTACGCACTGAGAAGGCAGGCCCTAGGCTTTTGTAAATTGATATTAGATTTCAACAAGAACCTTTCCTTCGAAGATATGTGGAAGCACTCCTACATGGAGTTTTCTGATAATGTTGAATTGGAGTTGACCTGGGAAGATGTAAATAAACCATTGAGTGAGTTTTTTCATCAAAGGGTTGTTAATGTTCTAGAGGATGAGGGATACAGACATGATATTATTCAAGCGGCAATGTCTGTGGGATGGGGTGACTTGGTTGACCTTCGGAAAAGGGTGAAGGCACTGAAAGAATTTGAAAAGAACCGGAGTTTTAATGTTCTTCTCACCGGTTTTAACCGCGCCTCCAATTTATCCCAGGGTTATAGGGGGGATGAGATACGCAAAGATTTGTTAGTGGAGGATTCAGAAAAGGAATTATATAATTCCTTCATCGAGGTTGACGGGCTGACCGAGGAAATGCTGAGAACGGGTGACTATCTTGGTGCACTGCGAAGGATAGCGGATCTCAGCAGACCTATTGATAATTTCTTTGATGATGTGATGATCATGGTTAAAGATGAGAAAATTAGGAATAATAGACTGGCATTATTAAAAGCCATTTCATCACTGATGTCATCTATAGGGGATTTGTCAAAGATTATGTCCTAAATAAGTGGAAGATGTTCTAAAATAAAAGGGAAAATAATAGCAAGACAGTATATATAAGATAATATAGGGGTAGTAGATAGACCCTTTAAGATCCGCCACATTAAAGGAAGGTGGTGGTAATAAATCAAGCTGACAGAACTTCAAGAAAAGATTGTTGGGGTTGTAAGGAAGAATTCTCCTGTTAGAGCGGAATGCATTGCAAAAGAGCTAAAACTTACCCCCACAACCTTGAATCCAGATCTCAAAATTTTAACAATCCAGGGCATCTTAGCCGTGGGGCCAAGTGAAAACTACAGCTATAACGGTAGCAAAAAAGACAGCAATCTGTCCAATGTGTTATCCAGTGTGTTGAATAAAATAAGGGTAAAAGATATTAAATCCCTCCCTATTGTAATTAATGACACCGGTACCATTTATGATGCGGCCGTGCTGATGTTTACGGAGGATGTAGGTACCTTATTTATTGTCAATGATGGAGGGGCCCTACAAGGGGTGGTATCAAGAAAAGATCTGTTGAAGGCCGCCCTTAGTGGGATTAACACCCAGGAAACCCCGCTCAATATGGCCATGACCCGGATGCCTAATATAATTACAGTCTCCGGTGACGAGACAGTGTTCATGGCGGCCAAAAAGATTGTTGATTATGAGGTGGATGTACTTCCTGTTGTTAGAAATTTTTACACCAAATCAGGAGAAGAGAGATTGAAGGTAGTTGGAAAGATCACTAAAACAAGCCTTGCTAAACTTATCGTTGACCTTGGTGAGGGGAAAAGGCAGAGGGGGTTTGAAAGATAAAATCAGGGGAAATGGCCACAATATATGCTATTTCTGACTCTTTGGGGGAAACAGCGGAACTTGTAGGGAGGGCGGCGGCAAGTCAGTTTGATGGCCAGCAGGTTGAGATCAGAAGGATACCCTTTGTGAGTAAGGATGAATATCTTGAGCAGGTAATAAGGGAAGCTGGTAGGGGCCCCAGTGTCATCGTTTATACCATTGTGATGAAGGAGCTGGAAGACCACCTACTGTACTTGGCAAAAAAATATAATGTTCCCGCTGTAAATGTTTTGGGCCAGGCTTTAGATGTAATCAGCAAAATAACTAAAACAAATCCTAAGAAAAAACCAGGGCTTCTTAGAAAAATGGATGAACAATACCACAGAAAAGTTGAAGCCGTGGAGTTTGCAGTAAAATACGATGATGGAAAGGACCCCCAGGGTATCAAATTTTCTGAAATAGTGCTTGTTGGTGTTTCTAGAACTTCAAAAACTCCGGTTTGTATGTATTTAGCCAACAAACGTATAAAAGCAGCTAATATTCCTTTGATACCGGAGGTTTCACCCCCGGGGGAATTATTTGAGCTGCCAAAGCATAGAGTTATGGGTCTTACAATCAGTTTGCGAAGACTGTATGAAATCAGACAGGCAAGACTAGTAACACTGGGGCTTATGCCCGGTGCAGACTATGCAAGCCACCAAAGGATACTGAAAGAATTGGAATATGCGGAGGCTGTTATGAAAAAAATAGGCTGTCCAATTATTGATGTGACCAATAGGGCAGTTGAAGAGACTGCCTCAAAAGTACTGGAATACTATTATAAGGGGGAGCGACATGGCAAATAAAAATTATGTCTATCTGTTCAAGGAAGGTAAAAAAGAGATGAAATCCATCCTTGGTGGCAAGGGTGCCAACCTGGCGGAAATGACCAATATTGGATTGCCTGTGCCAACAGGGTTAATAATTACCACCGAATGCTGCAATGAATACCTCGCAGCGGATGGGGAATTCCCCAGGGGTATGGAGGAGCAGTTGAAAGAAAAACTTCAAGTCGTGGAGCAAGAAATGGGTAAAAATTTTGGTGATGAGAATAACCCGCTTCTTGTCTCTGTTAGATCCGGTGCCCCCGTATCTATGCCCGGGATGATGGATACCATATTAAATTTAGGCCTCAATGACAAAAACATGAAGGGCCTTATAGATGTTGTTGGTGATGAATGGTTTGTAAAGGACAGCTATAGAAGGTTTATTCAAATGTTTGGGAATGTTGTTCTAGACATTGATGGGCAGGACTTTGAAGATGTGTTAGATAGGATTAAAACAGAAAACAAACTTGAGAGTGATCAGCAATTAACGCCCAAGATGTTTGATGAGATTATCGAGGAATTCAAGAGCATTATACTGTCCCAGGCAGGTATTGAATTTCCCCAGGATCCTGAAGAACAGCTTAAGATGGCTGTGCAAGCAGTTTTTGATTCCTGGAACAATGATCGGGCAAAGGTTTATAGAAAAATCAATAATATACAGGATGATCTAGGGACGGCCGTAAACGTTCAGGCCATGGTATTTGGTAACATGGGTGATGATTGTGGTTCCGGGGTGGCTTTCACCAGAAATCCATCCACCGGGGAAAACAAACTCTACGGGGAATATCTCATCAACGCCCAAGGGGAAGATGTTGTTGCTGGTATTAGGACACCTCTTTCAATTGAAAATCTTAAAGATCAGATGCCTAAAATATATGATGAGTTTTTTGAAATCTGCGAAATGCTGGAAAAGCATTATCGGGATATGCAGGATATAGAATTTACAATTGAAAAGAATAAGTTATACATATTACAAACACGTTCAGGAAAAAGAACGGCCAGTGCGGCTGTAAAAATAGCAGTGGATATGGTCAAGGAAGATTTAATTAGCAAGGCAGAGGCTGTACAACGGATCGAGCCCCAGCAGCTGGAAAATATTATGCACAGTAGGATTGATCCAGAGGCTGATCTTGAGCCGGTGGCAAGAGGTTTACAGGCTTCACCGGGGGCGGCTAAGGGAATGATAATCTTTGATGCCGATGAGGCTGAACAACTGGTTGAAACAGAAAACGCCGAGGTCATTTTGGTACGGACTGAAACAACCCCAGATGATATTCATGGGATGGTGGCCGCTCAAGGGATATTGACCAGCCGTGGTGGAATGACCTCCCATGCCGCAGTGGTAGCCCGGGGAATGGGCAAGCCCGCTGTTGTGGGTTGCGATGCGTTAAAGATTGATTACACTAATCAAAAGTTTTATGTCGGTGATAAAGAGTTTTCAAAAGGTGATATGATTTCCATAGATGGCGGGACGGGCTATTTGTATGGCGGAGAAACCCCCATGATAGATCCAGAACTTAGTGATGATTTTGATACATTGTTGGGCTGGGCGGATGAATTTGCCAGGGTAGTGGTGCGTGCCAATGCCGATAATCCCACCGATGCCAAGAGGGCTCTGGAATTTGGGGCCGTAGGTATTGGTCTTGTGAGAACAGAGCATATGTTCATGGAGGGCGGTAGGCTTGCGGCCATGCAGGAAATGATATTGTCTGACACAACTGAACAGAGGGAAGCTGCCCTAGCCAAGATTATGCCCTACCAGAGAGATGACTTTTATAATATCCTAAAAGAGATGCCGGGTAAACCAGTCACTATACGTTTGCTGGATCCTCCTCTCCACGAATTTCTACCTGACATAGAGGAGCTCACGGAGGAAGTTACAGAACTGCGCTGTACAGGGAAGGATCCAAGCCGCCTTGAGGAAAGGGAGATCCTGCTCCGCTCAGTACGCAGCCTTGCCGAACTGAATCCAATGCTGGGGCATAGGGGTTGTCGTTTAGGTATTCACTACCCGGAAATTTACGCAATGCAGCTGAGGGCAATATTTGAGGCCACGGCAAAACTTGTAAAGGAAGGGTATGAGGTTTTCCCGGAAATTGAGATGCCCCTGGTAATTCATGTGAATGAACAGAAGAAATTAAGGAAACAAGCCTTTGAAGTGGCCGGGGAAGTAAAAAAGGAAATGGGAACAGATTTCCCTTTCAAAGTGGGTGTTATGCTTGAGGTGCCCAGGGCCTGCTACGCGGCGGACCAAATAGCCACGGAGTCGGACTTTTTCTCCTTTGGTACAAATGATCTTACTCAGATGGGCTTGGGAGTCAGCAGGGACGATGCCCAGGGCAAGTTCTTACACGTCTATGTGGAAGAGGGTATCTTGGAACATGACCCCTTTGTTGTGATCGATAGGGAAGTGGTGGGAGAGTTGATGAGAATAGCCATAGAGAAAGCCCGTTCCCTGGATCCAGAATTTGAATTTGGTATTTGCGGGGAACATGGTGGCGAACCCAACTCCATAGAATTCTGCCATATAGTAGGACTCGACTATGTTAGTGTATCGCCTTACAGGGTCCCTGTTTCCAGATTATGCTGTGCCCAGGCGGCGATAAAGCATAGTTAGTAAATCATAAGGTTTTTAGTTTAAAAGAGGGGTAAGCCGCTTAAATAAGAGGCATACCCCTTTTCTTAATACTCCTTAATAATATTATGCCCACCAGGAAGGTATTGGAATTTAATGATTTTCATACAAAGGTAGTTGGCTTCGGATATATTGGGTGGATATAAGGCTGTGTGATTCCCGTTTAGAGCCCCCATATACCTTCTGCGTATTCTCCAATGGTTCTGTCGCTGGAAAAAATTCCGGAGGCTGCAATGTTTTGTAGAGCCATCCTTAACTTGGAGTCCTTATCTTTAAAAAGGTTATTTATCCGATTCTGTGCAGCTGTGTAAGAATGGAAATCCTTTAGGACGAAAAACTGATCATTCTCCTCCAAAAGAGAATATATAATGGCATCAAATTCACCATAATTAGGGGAGAGGGTACCATCCCTCATTTGGGTGATGATTTTCTTGATCTCTTTGTCCTTGTTGTATACTTCCATGGAATCATAACCGCCATTGGTATAATAATCCATCACCTCTTCCTTTGTCAGGCCGAATATAATCATATTTTCTTCCCCCACTGCTTCGGCTAATTCCACATTGGCACCGTCCATGGTTCCAATGGTGATGGCGCCGTTCATCATAAATTTCATATTGCCTGTACCGGAGGCCTCTTTGGTGGTTGTAGATATTTGCTGACTTACATCGGCGGCAGGAATTATTATTTCCGCATTGGACACTCTGTAGTTTTCAATAAACACCACTTTCAAAATTTCCCTAGTGGTTTTGTCTTTGTTGATTTTATCAGCAACGGAATTTATAAGCTTTACAATTTGTTTTGCAAGGGTATATCCCGGGGCGGCCTTTCCACCAAAAATAAAGGTCCTGGGCATGATATCTATTTCTCTTTCCTTTAGATGGTTATATAAATTAATTACATTCATTATATTTAACAGTTGTCTTTTATAGGCATGTATTCTCTTGACATGTATATCAAATATGGATTGGGGATCCACGTTTATATTTTGGTTGTCCTGGATGTCTTTCGCCAGTCTTCTCTTGTTATCCAATTTAATTTTATCCAATTCCTCTAAAAAGGCTTGATCCTGCTTGTATTTTTTCAGCTGAACTAAATCCATTGGGTTACTTTTCCATCCAGGCCCTATGCTATCTGTAATCAGGTGAGATAATTTAGGATTTGCCTTCAACAACCATCTTCTGTGGGTAATTCCATTAGTCTTATTGTTGAATTTAAGTGGGGAATGATTGTAAAAATCAAGCATAACTTGTTTTTTCAAGATTTCGCTGTGGATTTTTGATACACCATTCACACTTTTTGAACCCACCACTGCAAGATGTGCCATATTAACATAACCGTCTGCTATTATTGCCATCCTGCTGATCTTATCCCAATCACCTGTATATCTTCCCCAAAGATTCCTACAAAAACGTTCATTAATTTCCTCAACAATCCTATAAATCCTCGGTAGAAGTCCCTTGAAAACATGTATTGGCCATTTTTCAAGTCCTTCCGGCATGATGGTGTGATTGGTATAGGCCACGCATCCAGTGGTTATACCCCAGGCATCGTCCCAATCCAAGCCTTCTATGTCAACCAATATTCTCATGAGTTCCGGGATAACTAGGGCGGGGTGGGTGTCGTTGATTTGGATGGCTATATATTTATCGAGGCAGTTTATTTTGATGTCCTTTTCCTTAAAGGATTTAACTATGCTTTGAATCCCGGCAGAAGATAAAAAGTATTGCTGTTTCAATCTCAGAAGCCTACCTTGTTTATCGCTTATATCAGGGTAGATTGTTTGACTTATGGTTTCTGCCCCATCGTTTTTATTTGCCATCTCCATATGGCGATCCCTATCAAATAATGCAAAATCAAATTCCTTTTGCATTGATTTAGCGCCCCAGAGTCTCAATGTATTTACGGTATTGTTGTTGTAACCCACTATAGGTATATCGTAGGGAACCGCTAATATACTTTCGTATCCCTCGTGATGGATTTTCAGGCCTTCCTTTGTCCATTCCTCGGTAATTTTGCCCCCGAAACGTATCTCTAGGGCATCACCCGGCTCCTTAACCTCCCATACAAAGCCTGTACTGAGCCAATCATCTGGCATCTCTATTTGATAACCGTCTAATATTTTTTGTTGGAAGCATCCGTGTTTGTATCTTATCCCAAAGCCGTGACCTGGCATTTCTAGGGATGCCATTGAATCCAAAAAGCAGGCTGCAAGTCTGCCCAAACCACCTACACCAAGACCGGGGTCTTTTTCTACTTCTTTGATTGTGTCAAAATCTATATCCAAATCCGCTAGGCCCTCTTTGCAGATATCCAAAATACCTAAGTTTATCAGATTGCTTTCTAACTGCCTACCCAACAAAAACTCCATAGAGAAATAATAAACTTGTTTGATATCGGACTTCCGGTACCGCTCATTGGTATTCATCCAATTACTTGTGATATATTTTCTTACCAGCCCACCAAGGGCTAAATATATGTCTGTGTCTGCGGCGTCGCAGAATTGTGTTCCAAGGGATATTTCCAACCGCTCCTTAAAGTCCCGTTTGAAATTTTCTTTTGTTAGGTGCATTCTGCCCTCCCCATGAGTTTTTTGTACAATTTTTCATATTCCTCGGAAGATTTCTTCCAGCTGTTGTCGGAGTTGAGGGCATTCAGCATAATTCTCCTCCAGAGTTCCTCATTTTTGTATATGTTTAGGGCGTAATCTATCATATCTGTCATTTCCTTGGGGTTATAGTGATTGAATACAAAACCATTTCCTTCCCCTGTATATTCATTTACAGGGGTTATGGTATCATTCAGTCCCCCAGTCCGGCGCACAAGGGGTAGGGTACCATATCTTAATGCAATCATTTGCCCAAGACCGCAGGGTTCGAATAGGGAGGGCATTAAAAATAAATCGGAGGCAGCGTAAATTTTATGGGCGAGCTCATCATCGAATTGGATACTCACGGATATTTTATCCGGGTGTCTGTCGCGTAGGGAGTAAAGCATTTCTTCATAGTACTGTTCTCCCATACCTAAAACAACCAGCTGCCCCTCAATTTCATAGCCATCATTCCATTTAGTTAGTATCAAGTCGATGCCTTTTTGTTTAACCAGCCTTGTTACCATACCTATCAAAGGTATATTTTCTTCGATAGGAAGGCCCAACTGTTTTTGCAGCTCCGTTTTGTTTTTAATTTTTTTATGGATACTTTCCTTGTTGTATTTTTCAAATATTAAATCATCCGTTTTCGGATTGTAGAGATTGTAGTCTATACCGTTTTCAATGCCATACAGCACGCTGCTCCTGGATCTCAAAACGCCATCTAATTTCTCTCCATATTCCGGGGTTTTTATTTCGTCGGCATATGTCCTGCTTACCGTAGTTATAATGTCGGAAAACTTAATACCTGCTTTCATAAAACTTACACCGCCATAGAACTCCACATCCCCATTGGAATACAATTTTTCCTCCAAACCCAGGATATCCCCCAGTATCTCCCTTGGGAAAACTCCTTGGTAATATAGGTTATGGATTGTAAAAACAGTCTTGATATGATTGTACTGGGGGTAATCCTTCTCTAAAATGGGAGGGATCATTCCTGTATGCCAGTCATGGAGGTGAATTATATCGGGAATGAAGTCTATTTTTTCTAAAGATTCTATAACTCCCCTAGAAAAAAAACTAAATCTCTCGGCTTCATCAAAGTAGCCATATAGGCCGCCTCTATTAAAATAATACTCATTATCCACAAAATAACAGGGTATCCCGCCATGCTCTAGGTATTTGATGCCGCAGTACTGCCGCCTCCATCCTACGTTTACATTAAAAGCCTCGATTTTATCCATTTTATTGGAGTATTCAAAGGAAATATCAGAGTAGTTGGGGATCATAATTCTAGCATCAATCCCGATGCCCCTCAATTCCTTTACCAGGGAATAAATGACATCCCCCAAACCCCCACTTTTTATAAATGGTACTGCCTCCGATGCCGCAAATAAAACTTTTATCATCTTTCTAGTCACCTGCCTTAAATAATTTGCCCCTTTTCGACTACAACAGGCTTGCCGGGGGTGCCTTTGATTGTCTTTCCCTCAGTTATAGTGACATTTTTATCTAATATTGTATGCTCTACAACTGCATTATCATGCACTTTTGAATTCTGCATCAAAATGGATTTCTTGACGCAGGCACCTTGATGGATCCTAACTTTCCTGAATAGAATCGAATCACCCACAAATCCATTGATAATGGTGCCCCCGGAAACCCTCGAGTTATACACTCTTGCATACTCCTTGTACATGGTTGGCGGCTCATCCTTTGCTTTTGTAAATATTGGCCAGTGGGGCAAAAATAAGCTGTTCATTTTTTCCTCATCCAGTAGTTCCATATTGCATTTATAATATGCATCCATTGAATTTATACAGGAGAGGTATCCCTTGTACTCAAATGCAAATATTTTGAGATTTGATTTTAACTTCATTACTGTATCCATAAACAGATCATGATCTGCACCGAGTATTCTTTTATTCAAAATGTCAAGAAACAGACTCTTCTTCATGAGATAAATCTCCATGAAGATGTTCTTTTTAGCATCCCTTCGGTAAAGAGTGTCAACTGCCCTATCTTCTTCCACCACAATGGAGCTGCAGCCGCGAAACTCCTTGCCTGCATCCTCGATCCTCTTATAGACCACCGTTATGTCGGCATTTTTCTCTTGGTGGTAGTTTAATATCTCCCTGTAATCTACATTGCACACCATGTAGCTGGGGGAAATAGCCACATAGTCACTTTTATCGTTGTATATGTATTCGATGTAGTCTCTGATTATATCCATATCACCGCTTCTAATATTGGAAATAAAACCCTGAAGGGGGTTGAATATAAATAACCCCTCATTCCTTCTATCTAAATCCCAGGGTAAGCCCCCTCTTACATGGTCTAGAAGGGAACGGTACTTACCCCTAGTAAATATAAACACTGTGGTTAACCCAGAGTTAACCATATTGGAAAGGGCAAAATCTATCACCCTGTATCTGCCGAAAATAGGTACAGATGCGATGGGTCTATTGAATGTAATTTCCCTTATCCTGTCCTCTTTTTCGTTGAGGTTTATAATACCCAGGATGCTATTCATAAAACTTACCTCCCTCAACGATTTCCGTGCTGGGAACAACAGTAATTCCTTTGGAATCCTCTTTACCTATAATACAATTGTCTCCAATCACACTGGAGCTTCCTACTATTGACCTACGGATCTGGGTATTATTCATCACATGTGTGTTGCTCATGATGATTGTATCAGCGACTTTACAGCCTTTCTCTATTCGGACACCGGGGAACAATATGGAGTTTCTTACTGTTCCGTGTACCACTGTGCCCTCCCCTAAAAGTGATTTTGAGACCCTTGCATCTTTTGAGAGGTATTGGGGCGGTTGAAGGGGGTTAATAGTATAAATTCTCCAACTTGAATCGTAAAGATTTAGGGGGTTGCCATCATTCAGCAAATCCATATTTGCCTCCCATAGGCTTTCAATGGTGCCCACATCTTTCCAGTATCCGGAAAAGGGGTAAGCATACAGCTTCACTCCTCCTTTTAGCATGGCTGGTATGACATTTTTTCCAAAATCATGCTCTGAAGATTCTTCCAGTTCATCGGCAATCAGATACTTTTCCAGTACATCCCAATTGAAAATATAGACTCCCATGGAAGCGGAGTTGCCCATAGGGATTTCTGGTTTTTCGTCAAATCTGTATATTCTGTTATCATCTCTGGTACTCATAATTCCGAATCTGCTTGCTTCCTCTGTGGGCACCCGGATCACGGCAATGGTGGCTTCCGATCCAGTGTTTTTGTGGTAATCCATCATTTTCCTGTAATCCATTTTGTATATATGATCCCCTGAAAGCACCAGAACGTATTGAGGATTGAAATGCCGGATGTAATTCATATTTTGATAGACTGCATTGGCAGTTCCCTTATACCACTCCCCACCCCTCTCACTGAGGTAGGGGGGAAGGATGGTTACACCCCCACCCCTCCTATCTAGATCCCATGGTGCACCGATGCCGATATATGAGTTAAGAACGAGGGGCTCATATTGTGTGAGTACACCCACCGTATATATGCCGGAGTTGGCGCAATTGCTCAATGTGAAATCAATGATTCTATATTTTCCTCCGAAGGCCACGGCGGGTTTGGCAACGTTTTTTGTAAGGACTCCCAATCTTGCTCCCTGCCCCCGCGCCAGGAT
>JAAYRB010000014.1 GCA_012519005.1 Clostridia bacterium | reverse complement strand
TATCAGCGGCAGGGTGGGCTTGACCACGGTGGATTGGATACTGAGCAAGGCCGGTATAGCCCTCTTGGTTGCTGTTCCTGTGATTTTCCAGCCGGAGCTGCGGCGAATTTTGGAGCAGCTGGGCAGGGGTCGGTTTTTTTCCAGACCCTTCACCTTTTTATTGAGGGAAGAGGATGTTTCCAGGTTTATAGATGAGCTGGGACGGACTGTGGAGATGCTTTCCCAGCGCCGCATAGGGGGCCTTCTGGTCATTGAGCAGCAAATTGGCCTGAGAGAATATATGGAGACCGGCGTGCCGGTGGACAGTATTCTGTCCTCGGAGATGGTCCTGAATATATTTTTCCCCAATTCACCCCTTCATGATGGTGCCATAATTCTCCGGGACGACAGGATTGCGGCGGCATCCTGTTATTTGCCCCTGACTGACCGGCCCTTTTTGAGTAAGGAATTGGGCACCAGGCATCGGGCCGCGTTGGGTATCACAGAGGATTCAGATGCCGTTGTTTTAGTGGTTTCCGAGGAATCCGGCTCCATATCTGTGGCCTATGAGGGAAAGCTCACCAGGCATTTGGAAAGGAAGCAGATCCAGGAGATTCTGGAGGAATTGCTGCTGCAGGAAGAAAAACGTGAACCCTTTTTTAAACCCAGGAGGTAGCGGAGTATGTTGGAGCGTTTGCTGAGTAAAAACACCGCATGTAAATTGATCGCCATCTTTCTTGCATTGATTCTGTGGTTCAATGCCTGGGACCAAAAGAACCCCATTATTGAGGAAGTTTACAGTGTGGCTTTAGAGGCTAGGGGGCTGCCCTCTACATTGGTCTTGGCGGAATTGCCCAGCAGCATACAGGTAAAGGTGGAAGGCAGGAAGAGCGCCATCAATGAGATAAATTCCAGGGATTTCAGTGCCTTTCTAGATCTAGAGGATATTCGGGAAGGCCGTCATGAGGTGAAGGTGGAGGTGGAGATACCCCCCGGGGTGCATTTGGTGAATCTGATCCCTTCAAAGGTATGGATCAGGATAGACGAGCAAAGCAGCATCCAGCTCCCGATAAGGGTGGAGGTGGCCGGCAGGGCCGCCCCAGGATACAAGGCCCTTGACCCTGTGGTTGAACCGGGGGAAGTCATTATCGGCGGGCCAAAATCATTATTAAATAAGGTTGAATCGGCGTTGGTTCAGGTGAATCTAAAGGATAATCGTGAGGATTATGTGCAGACGCTGCCTGTAATTTTGGACGGTGAGGGGCTTGAAGGGAAGTATTCCATAACCGTGTCACCGGAAGTGGTAAAAGTTTTTGTTCCGGTGGTTCGGGATCCAGATATTTACAGAGAAGTACCCATAGAAGTGAATCTAACGGGGGAGCCTGCCCCGGGCTGTGAGGTGGTTGAGGTGTCTGTAAAGCCGGAAAAGATAAATATTTCAGGAACCCGAGGAACACCTGATATGATAGAATATATCAGCACCTCGCCTGTGGATATCGAAGGTTTGGAAGAGGACCTCTCGACCAGTGTGGGTCTTGATGCACCGGAGTCCATGGGATTGGAAGTGACAGTGGACGTACTGGTGAAAATAGAAAAAATCGGGGTCGATTAGGGCGGCCGGAGTATCTGGATTGGCGATGCTGTTGGCCCCGCTTTATTGTAATGGGGGTTGGTGGAATGGGTAATTTATTTGGTACTGACGGAGTCAGGGGTGTAGCAAATAGGGAGCTCACCGCCCAGCTGGCATATGAGCTGGGGCGTGCAGGGGCCCATATTTTATGTAAAGGGAATAACCGTCCACATATTGTAGTGGGTAAGGACACTAGGATTTCCGGCGATATGCTGGAATCCGCTTTGATTGCAGGCATTTGTTCCATGGGTGTAGATGTCATCCGATTGGGTATAATTCCTACGCCGGGGGTGGCATTTCTCACCCGGTTCATGGATGCTGACGCAGGGATAATGATTTCAGCCTCCCACAATCCCATCGAGGATAATGGGATCAAATTTTTTGATAGTTCCGGATATAAATTAGAGGAAGCCCAGGAAAGGGCTGTGGAGAGGATTGTAAGGGAAGGCATCCCCCATGACTTTACCTTGCCCGTGGGGGGAGAAGTTGGGAAAATATCCATGGGGGATAGGGCGGCAGAACACTATGTGGATCATATACTGGGAGTCATGGATTATGATCTCAGCGGCCTTCGGGTGGTGGTGGACTGTGCCTGTGGGGCGGCCTATGAGATGGCACCGCGGATTTTGCGGGGGCTTGGGGCCGAGGTTATCTCCATAAATGATGAACCTGATGGCAGCAAAATCAATGTCAACTGCGGATCCACAAATGTGGAGGAGCTGTGCCAAAGGGTTGTGGACCATGGGGCCCATATGGGCATCGCCTATGATGGGGATGCCGACAGATTGATCGCTGTGGATGAAAAAGGCGGGGTGGTAGATGGGGATGCCATCATGCTTATTTCCGCCCTCCATATGTCACAAAATAAGAGCCTAAAAAATAATATGGTAGTGGCCACTGTTATGAGCAATCTTGGATTGGAGCTGGCATTAAAAAAAGCGGGGATAAAAATGTTTCGGACCCCGGTGGGGGATAAATATGTCCTGAGAAAAATGCTTGAGGAAGATGCCTCCCTGGGAGGGGAGCAATCCGGGCATATCATTCTGTCCGATTACGGCACCACTGGGGATGGGATAGTTGTTTCATGTTTGCTCCTGAAGATATTGAAGGACAGCGGTGAGCCCCTATCCCTCCTGGCCGGCCAAATGAAAAGGCTTCCCCAGGTGATGATCAATGTGAGGGTCGAGGATAAAAAAAGAGCGGAGGAATGCGGAGATTTAGCCAAGGCCCTTGAGGAAGCTGGGAAGGAGCTGGGTTCCTCCGGAAGAATCCTGGTGCGTCCCTCGGGCACCGAGCCCCTGATCAGGGTGATGGTGGAGGGGCAAAATGATGAGAGCTGTAGAGAAATTGCGGAGAGGCTTGCTTCTGTGGTGGAACAATATTAAATAT
>JAAYRB010000132.1 GCA_012519005.1 Clostridia bacterium | reverse complement strand
TCTGAGATACTTTTCCTGGCCTCTTTGATCAGCCTTTCCGCAGCAACCCCTTTGCCGTGAAGGGATGAGGGGTTACCATAATCATCCATATAGGCTTCTTTTATGGCATCAAATACCTCGGTGCTTATTCTGGTGGTGGCACTATTATCAAGATATATTTCTCCCAAATTGATCCCTCCAAAAAATGCAAATACTGTTTTAGATCCTGGGATGACAAAATAGATTATATCTACTGTTCCCGTCAAAAAAAGCAATAATTCCATGTTATAAAAACCTCGACATCTTGCCGCCGAGGTTTTTAATAAAAGAGTCCGAGGGAAACCTATTTAGCCCGATTACCCCAATTTATGCTGTTGATCAATCATCTTCTTCAGTTTGGAGCTTTTCCATTTGATCCGCCTGTTGGATATATGCCTCCAATGTCTCTTTGGTGGCATCATCGGCGGCCAAGGCCAATGCTTCTTTCCATTGTTTTTTAGCCCCCGCAATATCGCTTTCGCCATACAGCAGGAATTGGCCGTAGCTCAGTTTGGCCTCCACGGATTCCGGATCCAATTTTAAAGCTTTTGAATAATTAGTTTCTGCCCTATCTTTTTCACCGGCATAGAAAGCAGTGACGGCTGTTTGAATCGTCAACTCCAAGTTATCCGGATCTATTGAAAGGGCTTTTTCATAGCTGTCAAGGGCTTCTTTGATATTATCTAAGGCCCGGTCAACATTGTCCCCTTCCATCAATTTCCCTATCCCTAAGTCATATTGAGCATTTCCCAGTTTCTCTAGTATTTCTAGCTCCTCAGGGCTTTCCTCTAATATCTCCTTATATTCCTCAATATCCTTTTCCAGCCTTTCATAATATCCCTCATTGGTTCCTTGGAGATTATCACCGATCTCTGGTTGAAAGGAAGGCATGGACATGAGGGCAAAAGAACCTACTAGACCTACACTCAAAACCACGGTCAGGGCTATCAGGAAATATCTCATACCCTTTTTTGAACGAGCTCTTCTAAGTTTACGAAGCACGTGGATTCTCTCCCTATTTGTCAGTATTTATTTGCGTATTGTACTTATACCATAGTATTACTCCGCGGACATGTCAACCGGGTTCCTGATGCCTCTTATCCCCACTTCTGATCGGTTAAATATATATATAAACGGCTGGGGAGGAGCCCACAAATCACGGCATTGTATTTTTCGTGTTTCCCAAACATTCCCCACATTTCCCATAAAACTCCATACGATGGGATGTGACCCGGCACCCCAATTCCTTTTCCACCAGTTTTTCCAGATTGTCCTGTAAAGGAAGGTCAACATCATACATCCTATCGCATTGGAGACAGAGAAAATGATAATGATTTTCAGGATTGCCATCATATCTGCTAAAGGTACTTCCAAAACTCAGTTCCAGGATCTCCCCTTCTTCCTTCAGCTTATTTAGATTTCTGTAGACGGTGCCCAGGCTTAAATCGGGAAGTTCCTTTTTTGCCTCCTTGTAAATCCAATCAGCTGTGGGGTGGCTCTTAGTTCTCCGCAGCGTTTCTAGGATAACTCTTCTCTGCTTTGTCATTCTCTTACCTTTTCTGATCAATGCTATCGCCACCTATAAGATTTACTTATATTCAATGTTTCACAAGATCCATCAATTGATAATCTCTTTATTTTCATCAAAATCAAACCATTCCGGCACAGCATCAGTAATAATTTTTTGAATATCTGATATTAGTCTTGAAAAACGGTATTCCGCATTTAGGTATTCAGTAATCACGGGATTAGTGCTGATTAAATTATAAATTTGCTCCAATTGTTCCTGATCTTCTTCATCTACTTCCTGCCCTGCCATTTCTGCCATTTGTATTTCCAACTGCCGGCGGCGGAAACCATCCAACATCTCGCTGTTGGCCCTATCCGCTTTTAACTTTTTCTTCTCCTGGATGAATTTTTCATACTCATGGGCGGAAGATAATTGTCTTGCCAATTCATGGGCAGTATCATATATACTCATCACATTCCCTCCAGACCTAGATTTCCGCTAATTCCAGACCAAATAAAGTAAAATGCTAAAAGTATTAGAAACAAACCACACAACATCATGATAAACCTGTATACCCGATCGTTGAACACCTTCTTACCGGCGGTGATTGCCGCAGATACGGAGAAAAGCCATAGAAAGTCCGCCAATATATGCCCCAGAAAAAACAGCATAACACCCAATAGGCCAAATTTAAGTGATTTTGTTATAAAGGCTGTGCCTATTGCGGCCCACCAAAGAAACCAATAGGGATTGGACAAGGTACCGGCCACCCCGGCCAACACGGATCCTGACATAGGCGCAGGTTCGCTGACCGCCGCTGTCTCATCAGTCTCAAGGGTTACCTGCTTCCCACTCTTTAACATATTGTACCCGAACCATAGGAGGACCAATCCTCCCACGATTCCCACAATTCTTGCAAAGGACCCCTGCTGTAAAAAGGATCCCAAACCATAGGCCATGGCAATTACCGCAATAAATTCCAGTATACCGTGACCCATTACCACCAGGGGGCCCGCCCTGATGCCCTGCTTTAGAGTCCTGTCAATGGTAATAGTCAATAGGGGCCCCGGCACTATTGCCCCAGAAAAAGCTACTAAGAAAGCTGTTGAAAAAATTGCGAATAAACTCATGGGACTTCCTCCAGTAAATTTGTAATTGAATCATAAAGTAAAAGTGCAGATAATAAATTTTTTTATAAAGGTATTAAGTTAAACAGTGAAATCTGGGGCTTCTTCCATGGAAGGAAACCACTTCTTTAAAACCCATCTCCACTAACATTTCGGAAGTCATTGCAATATCCCTTCCCACATGGCCGGGTAAATGAGCATCGGACCCCAAGGTTATTGGAACCCCCAATTGTTTACAGATCTCCAAGATCCTGCGGCCCGGGTAAATTTCCCCCACTGGTTTATACACCCCACTGGTATTTACCTCCACCACCATATCTTTTTCAGCAGCTGTTTTTAAAAGGGGGCGTACATAATCATCTATATTTTTGTTTGGGCGGTGACCATAAATTTTTATTAAATCCATGTGGCCCACAATATCATAAATGCCGCAGGAGATAAGGTTCTCCATAAGAGAAAAATACTCCGAATACAAACTGTCAATATCCCATTTACTGAATCCATCACGATGATCTGGGTGGTCGAAGGGCCAGCCGTTTACCTCGTGTATGGAACCTATCAGATAATCAAAATCATACTTTGACAGCTCCTCTGCCTTTTGCAGAGCATTACCGCCATGGTCCACCTCTACGCCCACCAGAATATCCATTTCATTTTCTTCCCCAAGATTTTTCAACAGGGCATGATTTATATCCTCCAGGTACCAATCATGTTCAGCAAAGCCAATTATGCTGATTCCGGCCCCTTTAGCATTTTGGATAAATGGCAGCAGCTCTTCCCTGGAGTGGGAATATTCACCATGGGCCATTCCATGAATATGCAGATCAATTAACAAGGGGATCACCACCAAAAAACGTTTTTCATGTAATTTACTAGGAAGGAATGGGGTCATTTATGTTTTTGTCTGCACTGGTTTTCATGTTCGGCTTTTTTCTGTTTCTCACAGGAATATTTGTATTCAAGGAAAGCCTCAAAGTAATACCCCATAGATTTGTCGAAAATATTCTTGCCAACGCAGCCTCATCCCCTCTCAAGGGGGCCGTAACTTCCACATTCCTTACGGCCCTTGTTCAGAGCAGCAGTTTGGTCATGATTCTGACCATTGGTTTTGTCGATGCCGGAATATTGGGCTTTCCCCAAACCATCGGCATAATACTTGGTGCCAATATAGGTACTTGTATCACATCACAGATCATATCCCTTGACCTCACAGATTTTGCACTGAAAGCCATGATACTGGGAATAGTTTTGCTTCCTGTAAGTA
>JAAYRB010000131.1 GCA_012519005.1 Clostridia bacterium | reverse complement strand
GGTGACAACATCAACATCACCGGAGAACTGATTACCCCCATCGCAATCGAAGAGGGCCTACGATTTGCTATTCGTGAGGGTGGCAAGACAGTTGGTGCCGGAGTTGTATCCGCTGTTATGGAATAAGACGAACTAAAAGACAGGCCACATTAAAACAAACAATGCGATGAAACGGAAGGTTGCGTGCCTTAGCTGGGATAATTTCCGTGGAGAATTGTCCGTATTGGAAATCGGGCGAAGGAGGTATAAAAATGGCACAGAATAAAATTCGTATTCGTTTAAAGGCTTATGATCATAGGATACTGGACCAATCTGCAAAAAAGATTGTTGAAACCGGCCACAGGACAGGCGCCGATGTATCCGGTCCCATACCCTTACCAACCAAGAGAAGTGTATATACCGTTTTAAGATCTCCCCATGTTAACAAGGATTCTAGGGAGCAATTTGAGATGAGGGTTCACAAGAGGTTGATTGATATTTTTGATCCTACTCTAAAGACAGTGGATTCTTTAATGCGGCTTGATCTACCTGCGGGAGTAGATATCGAAATCAAATTGTAGCAGATCTTATGGAGGTAGGAGGTGAAATTTATGCCAAAGGGTTTATTGGGGACAAAAGTGGGCATGACACAGATTTTTAATGATAACGGTGAAGTCATTCCTGTTACAGTAGTAAAGGCCGGCCCATGTAAAGTATTGCAAAAAAGGACATTGGAGCTGGATGGCTATAATGCGATTCAGGTGGGCTTCTGTGAGGTAAAAAAGCATAGGGTGAATAAGCCCAAGATGGGTCTTTTTGAAAAAGCAGGGACTGCACCATATAAACATATTAGAGAGTTTCCTGTGGATAATCCTGACGATTATGAAATCGGTCAGGAAATAAAGGTAGATCTGTTTTCAGAGGGTGACATGATAGATGTGGTGGGCATATCAAAGGGTAAGGGATTTGCAGGAGCCATAAAAAGACACGGCTTCAGTAGGGGCCCTGCAAGCCATGGTTCCCGACATCACAGAAGAACCGGTGCCCTTGGGGCAAAAGGTCCGGGTAGAGTCTTCAAGGGACATAAAATGCCGGGCCACATGGGAGTCGAGAAGGTTACTGTTCAAAATCTGGAAATAGTAAAGACAGATATGGACAAGGATTTGCTTCTAATAAAAGGCTCCGTGCCTGGGCCAAGGAAAGGTCTAGTGACAATCAAAAAAGCTGTTAAAGCAAAACATTAGTTGATGGAAGGAGGGAGCCAACATGCCAAGGGTTGCTGTTTACTCCAGCAGTGGTGAGCAGATGGATGAAATTGAACTGAATGAGAGAGTGTTCGGAGCGGAGATTAACGAAGGAGCAATGCACGAAGTTGCTTTGAGCCAGATGGCAAACTCTAGAAGAGGTACGGCTGCCACCAAGACCCGGAGCGAAGTCAGAGGTGGGGGCCGCAAACCGTGGCGGCAAAAAGGAACAGGTAGGGCAAGGGCAGGTTCCATTCGCTCACCTATCTGGAGGGGTGGCGGTGTAGTATTTGGTCCTAGTCCCAGGAGCTTCAGGTACCGTTTGCCTCAAAAAATAAGGAACTTAGCGCTGAGATCCGCCCTATCTGCTAAATTAGCTGGGGGAAATCTCATTGTGTTGGATGAGTTGAACTTTGATGAACCTAAAACCAGAAAAATGGCGGATGTATTGCGTGTGTTGGAAGTGGATGGGAAGGCAGTTGTTGCCACGGAAAAGGGAAATTTAAACGTAATGAAATCCGCAAGAAATATCCCGGGGGTACTTCCCAGGCCCGTGGATAAACTGAGCGTCTTGGATTTATTAACCCATAAGCAATTACTGCTCACCAAGGGAGCAGTACTCCATCTTGAGGAGGTGTTGGGCTGATGGCCAGGGCAGATGAAATTATATTAAAACCTGTTGTGTCTGAGCGTTCCATGGGCCTTATGGAGCAAAACAAGTATACATTTATAGTTCACAGAAATGCCAATAAGGTAGAAATCAAAAAGGCCGTGGAAGAACTCTTTGATGTTAAGGTGGAAAAAGTTAATACCCTTAATCTCGTTGGCAAAAAAAAGCGTATGGGTAGATATGTGGGTAGAACCCCCAACAGGAAAAAGGCCATCGTTAAACTGAGAGAAGGGGAAAAGATAGAACTATTTGAGGGCTTATAGGAACCGTTTATTTGATATTAGGGAAGGAGGGAGCTTAGTTGCCTATCAAGAAATTCAAACCTACCTCTCCCGGTAGACGCCATATGA
Source organism: Clostridia bacterium (assembly GCA_012519005.1). Lineage (GTDB taxonomy): Bacteria > Bacillota > DTU086 > DTU086 > DTU086 > JAAYRB01. The sequence continues at coordinate 18,504 of JAAYRB010000131.1, read as the reverse complement.
CGGCATCTACGTTTAAGGAAATAACCACCTCAAAACCGGAAAAGTCTTTGGTAAAACGTCTTAAGAAACATTCCGGTAGGAATTTTCAAGGGAGAATGACTGTCAGGCATCGTGGTGGTGGGCACAAAAGGCTTTACAGAATAATAGACTTCAGAAGAGATAAGGATGGTGTCCCAGGAAGGGTGAGCACCATTGAGTATGATCCAAACCGTTCGGCAAACATAGCATTGGTAAATTATGCTGACGGTGACAAGCGCTATATTATAGCACCCAACGGTTTAAAAGTAGGGGATGAAATAATGGCTGGTTCCGAGGCCGATATCAAGGAAGGAAATGCTTTAAAGCTCAAGGATATCCCCTTAGGAACTATGATTCACAATATCGAGCTAAGACCGGGAAGGGGTGCCCAGCTGGTCAGAGCTGCAGGGGCGGAGGCCCAGTTGATGGCCAAGGAAGGCAAATACGCTCATATAAGATTACCCTCCGGGGAAGTGAGACTAGTTCTTCAGGAGTGTAGGGCCACCATTGGACAGGTGGGCAATATTGATCATGAAAATATTACCATTGGCAAAGCAGGACGCAAACGTTGGCTTGGATTTAGACCCGCAATTCGCGGTGTTGCTACCAACGCTGCGGATCACCCCCATGGGGGCGGTGAAGGCAAGCCCACGGTTGGCGGTCCCCCACAGACACCTTGGGGCAAGGGTGCGCACGGGGTAAAAACGCGCAAAAGGAAGCCTTCGGATAAATTTATTGTAAACAGACGGAAAAAGTAACTTTATTGAAAGGGGGTTTCGGTATCAGCTATGGGTAGATCCCTAAAAAAAGGACCCTATTGTGATGAGAAACTTTTGAGCAGAATAGAAAAAATGAACGAGAAGGATGAAAAAAAGGTTATTAAAACATGGTCCCGGAGATCGACCATTTTTCCACAAATGGTTGGCCACACGATAGCTGTTCATGACGGTAGGCGGCATGTACCGATTTATATTTCAGAGGAAATGGTGGGACATAAGCTTGGTGAATTTGCACCCACCCGAACATTCAGAGGGCATGGTACCCACACCGAACGGTCAACCGCCCTTAAATAAACGAGCAAAAGGGGGGTTATACAATTGGAAGCAAGATCCATTGGAAGGCATGTGAGGATCTCGCCATATAAGGTCAGGCAAGTTATAAATTTAATTCGGGGCAGAGAGGTCAAAGAAGCCCTTGCAATTTTAAAGTTCACACCAAAAAAGGCTGCGGTCATTGTGGAAAAGATATTAAAGTCTGCCATTGCAAACGCGGAACACAACTACGAAATGGATGGTGACAATCTATACATTTCAAAGATTTATGTAGACCAGGGTCCAACCATGAAGCGATTTAAGCCCAGGGCTTTTGGTCGTGCAGACAGGATCCGTAAAAGAACCAGTCATATCACAGTGGTTGTCAGCGAAAGGGAGGAGGCTAGTTAGTGGGTCAGAAGGTAAATCCCAAAGGACTTCGTATTGGAGTAATAAAGGATTGGGATTCAAAATGGTACTCCAAAAAAGATTTTGGATCCCTTTTGTATGAGGATAAGGTAGTAAGGGATCATATAAGGAAAAAACTTGGGATGGCGGGTATCTCAACAATTGGCATCGAAAGAGCTGCAAATCGCCTTAGGATATCTATCCATACCGCTAAGCCGGGGGTTGTCATTGGTCGAGGCGGTGGAGAAGTAGACGCTCTCCGTAAAGAAATAGAAGACCTTACCGGCCGTCGAGTGAATATCAACATTATAGAAATAAAAAGACCGGAATTGGATGCCAGACTCGTTGCAGAGAACGTTGCATCCCAACTTGAGAGAAGGATTTCATTCCGTAGGGCCATGAAGCAAACCATAGCCCGATCCATGCGTGCCGGCGCTGAGGGTGTAAAGATATCCTGCTCAGGTAGACTGGGCGGTGCGGAGATGGCCCGGAACGAATGGTACAGTGAGGGGAAGGTGCCCTTGCACACATTGAGGGCAGATATAGATTATGGGGCAGCTAGAGCCAAAACAGTATATGGAATCATAGGAGTGAAAGTTTGGATTTTTAAAGGTGAGGTGCTCCCGGAAGTAGATGGGGAAGGAGGCGATTAATCTATGTTAATGCCTAAGAAAGTGAAATACCGTAAGCAGCAAAGAGGGCGTATGAAGGGTAAGGCGGGAAGAGGCAACACACTATTATATGGTGAGTACGGACTCCTGGCCCTGGACCCCGCATGGATAACCAGCAGACAGATCGAAGCCGCCCGTATTGCCATGACAAGACATATAAAAAGGGGCGGTAAGGTTTGGATCAGGATATTTCCAGATAAGCCTGTAACCGCGAAGCCGGCTGAAACAAGGATGGGCAGCGGTAAGGGTGCACCGGAATATTGGGTTGCAGTGGTTAAGCCCGGGCGTATACTCTTCGAATTGGCCGGTGTTGATATAGAAACAGCTAAGGAGGCAATGAGGTTGGCCTCCCATAAGCTGCCTATTAGGACGAAGTTTTTCGCCAGAGAAGCACTAGGTGGTGAAGCTGATGAAAGTTGATGAGCTGAGGGATCTCACGAAGGAAGAACTGGTGGAAAAGGTTGGGGATCTAAAGAGAGAACTTTTTAACTTGCGCTTCCAATTGGCGACGGGTCAGCTGGACAATGCTATGAGAATTAAATATGTTCGTAAGGGCATCGCCCGTGCCAAAACAATCCTACGGGAAAGAGAATTGCGTGAAGAGAAAGCCATAGGAAGGGGGTAGCAGGAATTGCAGAACAGGCCCAACAGAAAGGTTAGATCCGGAGTTGTAGTCAGCGACAAAATGGATAAGACGGTTGTAGTGAATATAGAAACCACCACCCAGCACAAATTATACAAGCGTACAATTAAGGTGAGCAAACGTTTCAAGGCCCATGATGAGGACAATAAATGCAAGATCGGAGATAAGGTTAAAATTATGGAAACAAGGCCCCTTAGTAAAGAAAAGCGCTGGAGAGTAGTGGAGATTCTAGAGAGAATCGAATAAAACAAAAAACAGATGGGATTTATTGCTGAAAGGGGGTCCATGCATTGATACAGGATGAGAGCATGCTAAAAGTTGGAGATAATACCGGGGCAAAGAGAATTCAGTGTATTAAGGTACTGGGTGGTACAAATAGGAAATATGCCTCCGTTGGTGATATAGTAGTAGCCTCAGTGAAGGAGGCCATCCCCGGTGGTGTTGTGAAAAAGGGCGAGATTGTTCGTGCTGTGATTGTCAGAACAAAAAGAGAAGTCAGGCGCAATGACGGCACCTACATTCGATTTGGGGAAAATGCGGCAGTTATCATAAATGAGCAGGGGGAGCCCATGGGGACACGGATATTTGGTCCCGTGGCCAGGGAACTGCGCGAAAACAATTACATGCGTATTGTATCCCTTGCCCCTGAGGTATTGTAGTCTGTGATGCGGGGGGTGAACAAATTGACAGCACCAAAATTGAGAGTAAAAAAAGGTGATACCGTCATGGTGATCACTGGAAAAGATACAGGAAAAAAGGGCAAGGTCCTTAGAGCACTTCCGCGGCAGCAAAGGGTGGTTGTGGAAGGCATCAATATAGTAAAAAGGCATCAAAGGCCTACCCAAGCGTTACCCCAGGGTGGAATCATAGAAAAGGAAGCTGCTCTGCATGCATCAAATGTGATGGTAATTTGCAGCAAATGCGACCGGCCGGTACGTACGGGTAGAAAGGTAACCGACGGCGGGGAAAAGGTAAGATACTGTAAGAAATGCGGAAACGAGCTGGATTAAAGGTGGCTTGCAAGAAAGGATGGTGAGGGGTCTTGCCCAGGTTGAAAGAAAAGTACAGAAATGAAGTCAAGGACGCATTAGTTGAGAAATTTCAATATAAAAATATAATGGAAGTGCCGGGATTAGAGAAAATCGTCCTTAATATGGGCGTTGGGGAAGCTGTTCATAATTCAAAGGCCCTTGATGGAGCTGTGGAAGATCTTACGATTATTGCTGGTCAAAAGCCGATAATCAGGAACGCAAAAAAATCGATTGCCAGCTTCAAGCTGCGTCAGGGCATGCCCGTTGGTTGTAAGGTTACCCTTAGAGGGAATCGCATGTGGGAATTTGCTGATCGTCTTATCAATGTGGCATTACCAAGAGTGAGAGATTTCAAAGGTGTATCACCGAATTCCTTCGATGGTAGGGGTAACTATGCTTTGGGCATCAAGGAACAGCTGATTTTTCCTGAAATTGATTATGACAAAGTTGACAAGGTCAGGGGTCTGGATATAGTGTTCGTAACCTCAGCCCAGACGGATGAGGAAGCTAGGGAGCTGTTGAGGTTTTTAGGAATGCCCTTTAGACAAACAGTATAAATGATAAGGAGGTAAAAAATGGCTCGCAAGGCAAAAGTGCTATCTCAAAAGCGAGAACCCAAATTCCGGGTTAGAGCATATAACAGATGTTCGATTTGTGGTAGACCGAGGGCTTATATGAGAAGATTCGGTGTTTGCCGTATCTGCTTCCGCGAATTGGCCTATCTTGGGAAAATACCGGGGGTTACCAAATCCAGTTGGTGATCGGGTGATGGAAGGGGGTAAGAGGAAATGGTTATGACGGATCCAATAGCTGATTTTCTGACTAGAGTCAGAAATGCCAATGGGGTTTATAAGGATACGGTAGAGATACCTGCCTCAAATATGAAGAAAGCCATAGCTGACATTCTTAAGAATGAGGGATTCATAAAAGATTATGAATTCATCGAGGATGGAAAGCAAGGAGTTATAAGACTGTATATGAAATACGGTGCGGACAGAGAACATGTGATCACCGGCCTAAAAAGAATCAGTAAGCCGGGTTTAAGGGTATATGTTACAAAGGATGAGGTTCCTAGGGTGTTGGGTGGTTTGGGAATGGCGATTATCTCAACATCCCGGGGTGTACTCAGTGACAAAGACGCCCGAAAAGAGGGCGTTGGCGGAGAAGTAATCTGCTATGTTTGGTAGCTGTGGTTAAAGCAGAGGGGGTGTGAAGATGTCAAGAGTAGGATCATCTCCCATTAGTTTGCCCAGCGGCGTAGAGGTCAAGATAGATGGCAGTAAGGTTGCGATAAAGGGCCCTAAGGGTGAATTGACCAGGGAGATACATGAAGATATTAAGATAGAACATGAGGATTCGATGATACGTTTTACAAGACCCACGGAACAAAAGAGGCATAGAGCCCTTCATGGTCTCACACGATCCTTGGTGAACAACATGGTGGTGGGAGTAACAAAAGGCTTTGAAAAGGAACTTCAAGTGGTGGGGGTTGGCTATCGTGCCGCGAAACAGGGAAATAAACTTGTTCTCACTGTTGGATACTCTCACCCTGTAGAAATGGAAATGCCTAAAGGTATAGACCTAGAGGTTGAAAATAACAGGATAATTATAAAAGGTATGGATAAGCAGTTGGTGGGAGAAATCTCGGCAAAAATTAGGAAAGTCAGACCTCCCGAGCCATATAAGGGCAAGGGCATTAGATATAAGGATGAAAGAGTGAGACGTAAAGAAGGTAAAATCGGAGTAGCCAAGGTTTAGTACTTTGGGCTTTGGTGAAAGGAGGGACTCAATTTGTTTAAAAGATTTAACCGTAGGGCGGCGAGAATAAAAAGGCATAAAAAGGTTCGCCAAAAAATCTTCGGAACAGCGGATCGCCCACGTTTGTGCGTGTATAGAAGCATAAAACATATTTATGCTCAAATTATAGATGACGTAAGAGGTGGAACCTTGGTTTCCATTTCTACGGCGGACCCACAGTTAAAAGATGAATTGAGCAGCGGAGGCAACAAGGAAGCCGCAAAGACGGCCGGGGCCCTACTTGCCAAAAAGGCATTGGATAAGGGTATTAAGGAAGTGGTTTTTGACCGTAATGGTTATAAGTTCCACGGAAGAGTTGCGGCCCTGGCCGAAGGTGCTAAAATAAACGGATTGAAGTTTTGAGCAAGGAGGGAAATGAATGAAGGATGGGCGTAGAGGAAGAGAAGAGAAGGAGTTTAAGGAAAAGGTTGTAAGTATAAATCGTGTTGCAAAGGTTGTCAAAGGCGGCCGCCGTTTTAGTTTTAGTGCCTTAGTCGTTGTGGGAGATGAAAACGGCCGGGTAGGGGTTGGCCTCGGTAAAGCCACCGAGGTACCTGAAGCAATCAGAAAAGGAATAGATGAAGCAAAGAAAGGCATGGTGGCAATCCCGATCAAAGGCACCACAATACCCTACGAAATCACGGGGAGATTTGGGGCCGGGAGAGTCCTCCTCAAACCAGCCAGTGAGGGAACAGGGGTTATTGCCGGCGGCCCAGCAAGAGCTGTTTTGGAATTGGCCGGTATCAGGGACATTCTCACAAAGTCCTTGGGGTCCAATAATTCAATCAATGTGGTATATGCTACTATGCAGGGGCTTACCAGCTTAGTGGAGCCCAAAAGAATAGCACAGCTCAGAGGTAAGGAACTAAAAGAGCTGCTTAGATAGTAGGGGAGGTAGGCAAATTGAGCCAAGTAAAATACAAGATTACCCTCATTGGTAGTGCCATCGGATGCAACGAAAAACAAAAACGAACCCTGGATGCCCTGGGTTTAAGAAAGATTAACCAGTCAGTCATCAGAGAAGATTCTTCTTCTGTACGTGGTATGATCAATAAGTTAAGGCACTTACTGTCCGTTGAGGAATTGGATGCAGAGGAGGTGTAGAACTGTGCAGCTTCATGATTTAAAACCTGTTCCGGGATCAAAGAAAAGTAGAAAAAGAAAAGGCCGCGGAAGGAGCAGCGGTCTTGGCAAGACATCCGGTCGGGGCCATGATGGACAAAAGGCTCGCTCCGGCGGCGGGGTACGAAGAGGCTTTGAGGGAGGACAGATGCCCTTGTTCAGGAGGATTCCCAAGCGGGGGTTCACCAATGTTTTCGCCAAGGAGATAACTATTGTAAATATAGATGATATAAACGAAAGCTTCGAGGAAAACGAACCAGTAACGCCGGAAACCCTCAAGGAAAAAGGCTTGATAAAATCCTTCAGAGACGGAGTGAAAATTCTTGGACGCGGTGATATGGACAAAAAACTAGAGGTAAAAGCCAATGCCTTCAGCAGAGCGGCTGTAGAAAAAATTGAGGCCGCGGGGGGCAAAGTTGAGGTGATTTAGTTGTTAGCCACTGCTCGTAGTGCATGGAAAATACCGGATCTTAGGAAGAGAATCACCTTCACTCTTCTTATGTTTTTGATTTTTAGATTAGGGGCTCATGTTCCAGTCCCAGGTATAAATGTCGCACAAATTAAGGAATTTTTACAAACAGGCACACTGTTCGGCTTCTTTGATGTAATATCCGGGGGAGCCTTTAAAAATTTCACCATATTTGCCATGGGTATTATGCCTTATATTAACGCCTCCATTATCATGCAGCTTCTTACAGTAGTTATACCCTACTTAGAGAGGCTGTCTAAGGAAGGTCAAGAGGGGCGCAAAAAAATTACCCAAATCACTAGATACGGTACAGTGGTGTTGGCTCTGATTCAGGCAACCGGCATGAGCTTTTTTCTAACTAGACAGCAGGGCATTTTGGTAAACCCTTCCCCCACCACCTTAGCAGTGATCGTCATAAGCCTCACAGCTGGTACAACATTTCTAATGTGGCTTGGCGAGCTGATTACTGAGTATGGTATCGGGAATGGTATATCCCTAATAATATTTGCTGGAATAGTTTCACGTTTACCCTCAGGAATATACACGGTTATGGAATATCTGAGGGCGGGGACCACAAGCATTGCCAGTGTTGCCCTCTTCGCCATAATAGCCGTTTTGGTTATTGCCGGGGTGGTAGCGATTCAGGAAGGCCAGCGCAGGATACCAGTACAATATGCCAAAAGAGTTGTGGGCCGTAAGATGTACGGTGGACAAAGCACCCATATACCTTTAAAAGTGAATCAAGCGGGTGTGATCCCTGTAATCTTTGCTATGTCAATACTGCTGTTTCCAACAACAATTTCAGCATGGTTTCCAGCAAATAAATTCGCGCAGTTCATGAACACATTTTTTGATCCTCGTTCAATAACCTATATGATAATGTATGCTGGCTTGATAATATTTTTCACTTATTTTTATACTGCGGTAACTTTCAATCCCCAGGATGTAGCAGAAAACATGAAAAAGTATGGCGGGTTTATTCCAGGATTGAGACCAGGAAGACCCACAGCGGAATACATTGACAGGATATTAACGAGAGTTACATTGGCCGGTGCAATTTTCTTAGCTTTTATTGCACTGCTTCCAAATTTCGTCATGGGCTTAACAGGTTTAAATATATACTTTGGTGGTACAGCTCTGTTAATTGTTGTGGGTGTGGCTCTGGAAACAATGAAACAGCTGGAATCTCACCTATTGATGAGGAATTACCAGGGCTTTATGAGCAAAATTTAAAATTCCCTGGGAAGGGAGGCTTTCGAAGTTATGCGTCTTATTTTAATGGGTCCCCCCGGTTCAGGGAAGGGCACACAGGCGGAAAGACTGGTTGGGATATTGGGCATACCCCATATCTCCACCGGTGATATGTTTAGGAAAGCAATTGATGAAGAAACAGAATTGGGGTTAGAGGCCAAAGAATATATATCTTCCGGCGGGCTTGTCCCCGATGAAGTGACAATAGGTATTGTCAAGGATAGATTAGGGGAATCAGATTGCAATAATGGTTTTCTTTTGGATGGTTTCCCCAGGACGGCTGCTCAAGCGGAAGCCTTGGATGGGATTTTAGAAGACCTCCGTGTAGGGCTTGATGCAGTAATAAACATCCAGGTGTCAGAAGGTGAATTGCTCAAGAGACTCACAGGCAGAAGAATTTGCAGGGGATGCGGCACATCCTATCATATGGTTTACAACCCCTCAAAGCAGGGAGATAGATGTGATAAATGCCAAGGGGAACTTTTTCAAAGGAAAGATGATACCGAAGAAACCATCTTAAGTCGTTTAGATGTATATAATCAGCAGACAAAACCTTTGATCCAATACTATGAGAAGCAGGAAATAATACAACATGTTGATGGAAACCAAGGCATTGAGGAAGTTTTCTCAGAAATCAACTGGGGGCTTGGGAGAGATCAGCAATGATTATACTCAAATCCAATCGTGAAATAAAGCTAATGAGGGAAGCAGGAAGAATTGTAGCCATGGTGTTGGAAGAGATGAAAAATTCTGTTAGACCGGGTATAACTACAGCAGAATTAGATGAAATAGCAGAAAAGCTAATTATCAAAATGGGAGCCAGGCCTGCATTCAAAGGCTATAATGGCTTTCCCGGCAGTATATGCACATCAATTAATGAAGAGGTAGTGCATGGTATCCCTGGTTTAGCAAAGGTAAAATCTGGTGATATTATTAGTATTGACGCTGGTGCCGAAAAAGAAGGCTATTATGGGGATGCTGCCGTTACTTTGCCCGTTGGAGATGTGGATGAGGCGAAGTTGGCTTTGATTGATGCCACTCGCGGGGCATTGATGAAGGGTATTGATCAGGCCGTGGTTGGTAATAGATTAAGTGATATCTCCCACGCGGTGCAGGCCCATGCGGAAAACCTTGGATTTTCGGTGGTCAGACAATATGTAGGCCATGGTATAGGAAGGAATATGCACGAAGAACCCAAGGTGCCTAATTATGGGCCCCCGGGTAGAGGGCCGCGCCTGGTACCTGGGATGGTCTTGGCCATTGAGCCTATGGTGAATGAAGGTACCTATGTTGTTGATACAAAGGATGACGGCTGGACTGTCGTCACACAGGATGCAAAAAATTCTGCTCATTTTGAGCACACAGTAGCCATTACGGAAGACGGGCCAAAAATATTGACATTATTGTAAGTGGTCAACTTTTATTCCGTGGGGGGTGCTCTGTGTTGGGTGATGGAGTTATAAAAATTGGGCAGGTGGTGCGTTCACTAGCTGGTAGGGATCAGGGAAGATATTATGTGGTAATGGGTCAAGAGGACGATAAATTATTATTGGTTGATGGATATATTCGAAGAACAGAATTTCCCAAAAGAAAGAACCCAAAACATGTTCAAAAAACAAACCACAGGATTCAGGAAATTGCTGCAAAAACTAAAGCCGATAAAGTGCTGACAAATAAAGAGATCAATCGTGCTCTCAGTGAACTGGGCTGCTTGGGGGATAAGGATGAAAATGGTATCTAAATCATCAGAAGGAGGTTGATAATAGGGCATGTCTAAGGAAGAAGTAATTGAAATGCAGGGCAAGGTTGTGGAATCTTTACCTAATGCCATGTTTCGTGTAGAATTGGACAATGGCCATGAGATATTAGCCCATGTATCAGGTAAAATTAGAATGAATTTCATCAGGATATTGGCTGGAGATAGAGTCACCGTCGAGCTCTCACCCTACGATCTAACAAAGGGCCGCATTATCTACAGATTTAAATAAAATCATAATATTCATTTTTTACCAAAGTAAGGGGGAACAACAATGAAAGTGAGGCCATCAGTTAAACCCATTTGTGATAAATGTAAAATCATTAAGCGGCATGGTAGAGTAATGGTTATATGTGAAAACCCAAAGCATAAACAAAGGCAGGGCTAGGATATTTACCCGTTTTATGTAAATTGGAGGTGAACAGTAATGGCGAGGGTTGCAGGAATTGACCTTCCGAGGGATAAGCGCATTGTTGTAGCATTGACATATATTTTTGGAATTGGGAGATCTCGGGCAGAAAAAATAGTTGAGGAAACAGGCATCAACCCAGATACCAAGGTTCGTGATCTAACGGAAGAGGAAGCAGCAAAGTTAAGAGAAAACATTGACAAAAATTACCATGTTGAAGGAGATCTGCGCCGGGAAATTTCTATGGACATTAAGCGCCTGATGGAAATTGGCTGCTATAGGGGGCTGAGACATCGAAGGGGGCTTCCAGTTCGTGGGCAACGCACCCGCACAAATGCCCGCGGTCGAAAAGGGCCGAAGAGAACGGTGGGTATAAGGCGCTAACTACAATCTAAATGGGAAGGAGGACTACCTTTATGGCTAAAAAAGGTACACGTATGCGTGCACGAAGAAAAGTCAGGAAAAATGTTGAAGTGGGCATTGCACATATCAAGTCCACGTTTAATAATACAGTTATTACCATCACGGACAAAGAAGGGAATGCAATTTCCTGGTCCAGTGCCGGTGCGGCGGGATTCAAGGGTTCCAGAAAAAGCACCCCCTTTGCTGCACAGATAGCGGCGGAAGCTGCCGCCAAGGAAGCTATGCAGCACGGCATGAGAGAAGTTGAATGTTATGTAAAAGGGCCTGGTGCCGGCCGTGAAGCGGCGATCCGCTCTTTACAGGCGGTTGGTTTAGATGTGAGTATGATTAAGGATGTTACTCCCATCCCCCATAACGGCTGCCGTCCGCCCAAGCGTAGAAGGGTATAATGAGGAGGTGTTTTAAAATTGGCAAGATATACGGGAGCGGTATGTAGACTGTGCAGGAGAGAAGGTACAAAACTTTTCCTAAAAGGTAATCGTTGCTACTCAGAAAAATGTTCTATTGATCGCAGACCCTATGCACCGGGGGAACATGGCCAGGGTCGTAAAAAAGTTTCAGAATATGGTATTCAGCTGAGGGAAAAACAAAAAGCCCGCAGAATATATGGGATCAATGAAAAACAATTTAGAAGATATTTTGTTGAGGCCGCAAGGCAAAAGGGAGTCACCGGTGAAAACCTACTGCGGCTGTTGGAAAGACGTCTGGATAACGTGATATATCGTTTGGGGTTTGTGGATTCCAGATCCCAAGCAAGACAGATGGTGCTCCACGGTCATATAAGGGTGAATGGTAGAAAGGTGGATATCCCATCATTTCTCGTAAGCGCCGATGATGAAATCGAAATAAAAGAGAAGAGTAAAAAAATTCAGGTATTCCAGGAGGCAAAGGAATCACCCAAGGCCTCGGTGCCCCAGTGGCTGGAAGTAGATATGGATACATTGACAGGTAGAGTCATGTCAATGCCCAGCAGTGAGGACCTGGATCTACCCATAGAATCTCACCTCATCGTAGAACTTTACTCTCGTTAAAAATTATGTCTTACGAGCCTCGAACTTTGTATGAAGGAGGGTTCGAATGCTAGAGATAGAAAGACCAAGAATAGAATGTTTGGAAATGGCAGAGAACGGGACATACGGTAAGTTTGTGGTGGAACCTTTGGAGCGGGGATATGGAATAACATTGGGGAACTCTCTGAGGAGGCTTTTGCTTTCATCCTTACCGGGATCTGCGATCACTTCTATCAAGATAGATGGTGTTCTCCATGAGTTCACTGAGATCCCCGGGGTTGTGGAAGATGTGACAGAAATTATTTTAAACCTCAAGACCATCCCAATCAAGCTCTATACCGATGAACTCAAGACGATCAGGATTGAGGCTGAAGGGGAAGGTCCGGTATTGGCAAGGGATATTCAGGCGGATGCCGATGTTGAAATTATGGACCCTGAACATTATATAGCCACGCTCTCCGGTGAGAAACCTTTGTCCATGGAGATGAATGTAGAAAAGGGCAGGGGGTATCTTCCGGCGGAAAGAAACAAAAAACCCGACGACCCCATAGGCATTATACCCGTTGATTCAATATTCAACCCAGTTACCCGTGTCAACTATGCTGTGTCCGATACAAGGGTAGGCCAGATAACTGACTTTGACAAACTAACTTTGGAAGTCTGGACTGATGGGACCATAGCACCCGATGAGGCCATTTCCTCTTCAGCTAAAATACTTGGTGATCATCTGAAGCTGTTCATAGGTCTTACAGAGGAAATAAGTGATGAGGTAACAATGGTTGAAAAAGAAGAGGAGACTAAGGATAAGGTTCTTGAGATGACTGTGGAAGAGCTGGATTTATCAGTTCGCTCTTACAACTGTCTCAAAAGGGCTGGTATCAATACTGTAGAAGAGCTGATTCAGCGCACAGAAGAAGATATGATGAAAGTCAGGAATTTGGGTAAAAAGTCCCTTGAGGAAGTCAAATCAAAGCTTGCGGAACTAGAATTGGCTCTCAGAAAAAGCGATGAGTAAAGGGGGGGTTGGACATGGCGTATGCAAAGCTAAGTCGTGAACAAGGCCATCGGAAGATGCTGCTTCGTAACATGACTACCTCTTTTTTGAGGGAAGAAAGGATCAAAACCACGGAGGCTAAGGCCAAGCAGCTGAAAAGAGCGGCCGAGAGGGTGATAACCCTTGGTAAGAGGGGTGACCTGCACGCCAGAAGACAGGCGGCGGCTTTTATAAATGACAAGGAAGTAGTAAAAAAACTATTTGATGAGATTGCACCGAGATACGAGGAACGCAATGGAGGATACGTAAGGATAATAAGATTGCACCCCCGCCGCGGTGACGCAGCTCTCATGGTGCTGGTGGAGCTGGTATAAAATAAAAATGGATACCACAGTGCGATGATTCAGATAAAAGGGGTTACCTCATTCTACACTGGATTGGACGATAAAAAGATCAGAGCCGTGGATAATCTAAGTCTACAGATACAACAAGGAGAGCATTTGTCAATAATAGGCCCCAACGGCTCTGGTAAATCAACCCTAGCTAAATTATTGAATGCCCTTCTTGTTCCCGATGAAGGTGAAATCATTGTAGACGGTATGTGTACCGGAGATGAAAATAATCTCTGGGATATCAGACAAAGGGTTGGTATGGTTTTTCAGAACCCTGACAATCAGATTGTGGCCACCAGTGTAGAGGAAGATGTTGCGTTCGGGCCGGAGAATCTAGGCGTTCCTCCACAGGAAATATTAAAAAGGGTGGACGAATCTTTGGATTTAGTAGGGATGGGAAAATTCAAAAATCGTGCCCCCCATACACTCTCCGGTGGACAAAAACAAAGGGTGGCCATTGCCGGAGTCATCGCTATGCTTCCGGAATACTTAGTTCTTGATGAACCGACAACTATGCTGGATCCTCAGGGCCGCGATGAAGTCTTGGCCACTGTGGATTTTTTAAAGAAAAAGGGAAAAAGCATAATATATATTACCCATTTCATGGAGGAGATAATCCCCAGTGACCGGGTGGTGGTGATGGATGAGGGAAGGATCATTTTGGAGGGCACCCCCAGGGAAATTTTCGAAAATTCCTCTCTATTGAAGGAAGTTAACCTTGATGTTCCCCCTATTGCTGCCCTGGCCGATGCCCTTCGTAGGGAAGGGCTTCCCATAGGCAGGCCCCTACAAGTGAAGGAAATGGTGAGTGAATTATGGCCTTTATTGAGCTAAAAAATGTATCAGTAATCTATAAAGAGGGGACGCCCCTTGAGGCCATGGCGTTGGAAAATATTTCCCTATCTATTTGTGAAAACGAGTTTATTGGGATCATTGGTTCTACCGGTGCAGGGAAATCCACACTTGTGCAGCTCCTAAACGGTTTAATCGAACCCAGCCGCGGAAAAGTTTTGGTAGAGGGTACGGACCTGTCACTTATGAAAGGCCAGGATATCAAAAAGGTCAGGCAAAAAATCGGACTAGTATTCCAATACCCGGAGAACCAGGTCTTCGAAGAGAGTATTGCCCAGGATATTGCTTTTGGTCCCCGTAACCTTGGTTTGGACGATGATGAAATCCATGCCAGGGTGGTTCATGCCATGGATTTTGTGGGTCTTGATTATGAAACCTTCAAGGATCGGTCCCCCTTTGAGCTGAGTGGAGGACAAATCAGAAGAGTTGCCATTGCGGGTGTTCTTGCTATGAAGCCCCAGGTTTTGGTTTTAGATGAACCCACAGCAGGTATGGACCCTAGGGGCAGAATGGATATATTGGATGGTATTGCCAAGATTCATAGGGATCTAAAGATTACCGTGATCCTCATATCCCATAATATGGAGGATGTTGCACGTCTTGCAAGCCGTATATTGGTTATGAAGGATGGGCGGTTGGCCCTGGAGGGCTCCCCTAATGAGGTGTTCTCCACGGGGGATCAACTGAATTCTTTGGGACTTAATTTGCCTGCTATAACCCAGCTGCTCAATGAATTGAACAGGCGGGGACTGAATATTCAAACCAACCTGTTCACCGTGGAAGGAGCGGAGACTGAAATCCTCCATCTCATAAGGAGAAAACAGAATGCTTAAGGATATTACCATAGGACAATATTATCCCGGCGAATCACTGATTCATAGGCTTGACCCAAGGATTAAAATAATAACAACGCTGATTTACATGATATCCCTTTTCGTTGTGAACAGCTTCCCCGGGTATATACTGGTTATAACCGTGGGTCTGCTGGCAATTTTAAATTCTAAAATTCCCCTGGGTTACTTTATCCGCGGCCTAAAACCAATCTTTATATTGATAGGTATAACATTTTTTTTAAATATTCTGTTGACTCCCGGAATCCCTCTTGTAAAAATCGGACCTATCAAGATTACTGAAGAGGGCTTATTCCTGGGAATTTTTATGTCCATTAGGCTGGCCATGCTTGTGTTGGTGGCGTCTCTGCTGACATTGACCACTACCCCGGTGAATTTCACCGAGGCCATCGAAAACCTTTTGTCTCCTTTCAAGGGAATTGGGGTACCAGCCCATGAGTTGGCTATGATGATGACGATTGCATTGAGGTTTATTCCCACTCTCTTAGAGGAAACAGACAAGATAATAAAGGCACAGAAGGCCAGGGGTGCGGATTTTGAAAGCGGCAATCTGCTGAAGCGGGCAAAAAATATTATACCCATTTTGGTGCCTTTATTCATTGGCGCATTGAGACGTGCAGACGAGCTGGCAACGGCCATGGAATCAAGGTGTTATCGTGGTGGGGAGGGCAGAACAAGGATGAAGGCGCTTACAATAGAGACTAAGGACAAGATTGCCATGGCCGCGGCGGTCCTATTCCTGGTTGTTACAGTAATGAGTCGTTGGTGATTACAATTGCAGACTAATATACGACTGACCCTTCAGTATGATGGCACGGATTTCAACGGCTGGCAATTGCAGCTGGGTAGACCTGAGACTCGCACCGTGCAGGGAGTTGTGGAAAAAGCAATTGAGGAAATCGTTGGTGGTTCTGTTCGGTTGATGGGTTCTGGCCGCACAGATGCCGGTGTCCATGCCAAGGGGCAGGTGGCAAATTTTCATACCAACAATCCAATACCGGTGGATAGATGGGTATTTGCTCTCAATTGTTTGCTTCCCCCTGATGTAGTGGTTACCAATGCCGAAGAAGTGCCAACCGATTTTCATGCACAATACAGCGCTGTAGGGAAGACATATTATTACTACATCTGGAACAATATATGCCAAAATACTTTTTTGAGGAATTACTCCCACCATGTGAGGAGAAAACTAAGATTATCAGCTATGGAAGAAGCAGCCTCTTACTTAAAGGGAACCCACAATTTTAGATCCTATTGCTCCAGCGGCAGTTCCGTAAAAAATTTTGTTAGAACTATCAAGGCAATTGATTTCGAGACAAGGGAGCAAATCTTGATATTTCAAATAACCGCTGATGGCTTCCTATATAAGATGGTAAGGACCATAGTGGGTACATTGTTGGAAATAGGTATGGGGAAATATCCCCCGGAGTGGATTAAGGAAGTGCTCAGTGCCCGGTCCAGGGAAGCAGCGGGGCCTACGGCACCAGCCCATGGGCTATTTTTGCAGGAGGTCTTCTATGGATAGCAGTTCTTGACAACCGTCATGGCTTACTTTAGAATATACTTTATGATATTATCCTCCACTGTAAAGAGCCCCGTTTTTACTGTGAAGGAGGTAAAATTATGAGCAAAACATATATTCCTAAATTGAAGGACACGGACAACAAATGGTATTTGGTGGATGCTGAGGGCAAAACCTTAGGGAGACTTGCCAGTGAGGTGGCAAGCATACTCAGGGGCAAACATAAGCCTACATTCACCCCGCATATGAATATGGGCGATCATGTTATAGTGATCAATGCCCAGGGTGTGGTATTGACTGGCAACAAACTTGAACAGAAACGCCGCCACTGGCACACAGGTCACCCTGGAGGGGTCAAATCCGTGAGCTACAAAAAGCTTATGGATGAACGCCCAGAAAGGGTAATAATGTATGCAGTGAGAGGCATGCTGCCTAAAAATAAATTGGGCTCGGCAATGCTAAAAAAACTCCGGGTATATAAGGATGCCGAGCATCCCCACGAGGCGCAGAAGCCCCGTGTGCTGGACATCTAAGGTTTGTATTTGAAAGGGGGTAGGAAATCATAATGGCAATTGCTCAATATTTTGGAACTGGACGTAGAAAAACCTCTGTAGCCAGAGTTAGATTGGTTCCAGGGGATGGAAAAATAATAATTAACAATAAAGATGTTGATGATTATTTCAACCGCCTAGGGCATCAGAAGCAGGTCAGGGAACCTCTGGAAACCGTGGACATGGCCTCTCGCTTTGACGTAATTGTAAAAGTAGAAGGTGGGGGCACAACCGGCCAGGCCGGTGCGGTGAGTCTAGGTATAGCCAGGGCACTACTGAAGACCGATGAGAGTCTCAGGCCCGTCCTCAAAAGAGAGGATCTTTTAACCAGAGATCCAAGGATGAAGGAAAGGGAGAAATACGGTCTAAGGAAAGCCCGTAAGGCCCCACAGTGGTCCAAAAGATAAACACAATCATGTTTATATAAATTTACCTAGAATCCAGAAAAAACTTTACCCAATATACAACCGTCAGGAAAATCAACTTGGCGGTTTTTTTATTTGTTTTTTTGCCTTTTCAGGAAACAATTGCCCTGGAATTATTATTGATAGCGATACTTATTTTTAATAAAGTCTTTTTAAATGTACTGTTCATGGATATTATATGCTAGAATATATATCAATAATTATGGCCAAGCCTACCTCCGCTGCCATTTATCGGCAGATGGTTGCGGATGCTTCAGCTGGGAATTTGTTGCAAATATATGAATGGGGGTAAATATGGGGATATGATTTATATGATTATATAAATATGAAGGGCACATCTGGTTTGAAAATATGATGTTGGCCGCCTTATTTGGCTGTATTCTATTGATATTTAAGGGTGATATCCCATGATTTATTAATAAAGAGGGGGGAATGTTGTAGTGACTTTAAGGGTTAAGCTGTTTATTTTGTTCATGCTGATAATTATGATCAATGTCCTAGTGGGGTACAGCGTATATACTTATATAAATACCCAGGACGAATATGCAAACTACATAAACCTTGCCGGAAGGCAGAGGGCCCTATCCCAAAAGATGGCGAAGGAAGTTTTGCTGTGTAAGGATGGATTTCATGAGATAGATAGTGATCTGCAGGGCACATTTCAATTATTTGAGGAAACCCATTTTGGTTTCATTGATGGCAATCCCGAACAAAATCAAAGACCTGTAAAAGATGAAGGACTTATTCAACTCCTGGGTGAGATAACGGAGTTGTGGCCGGTCTATAAAGACTATTTGAGTACAGTGAAAGATGGGGCAGACTATAGCGGTACTGAATTTAATAGGATGACCATGGAGCTGTTTGCTGCCGCCGATGCC
>JAAYRB010000130.1 GCA_012519005.1 Clostridia bacterium | reverse complement strand
TAGGACAGGCTATGGTGTTAGCTTATCGGGCTTGGACGGAAATAAATGTACCCAATGCGGGAAGATAGTAAATGTGGTCATATAAAAGTGTTTTATACAGTGAGGCTGGTCATGGGGTAATTGGTGGGGCTTGTGGGGGGCATTGGTGCTGGGAAAAGATACACGGTAGAATCTGAATAATAACATAGGAGATGAAACGAATTGGAAAAACAACTGGATGCTGCGGCGGAAATTGCATTGAGTGAATGTATGGGTGTCAAGGAAGGGGAAAAGGTGCTGATTATAACGGATGAGCATCTAAGGAAAATAGGATTGGTGTTATTTGACAAAGCAAAGGAATTAAAGACCGAGGCAATGTATATGGAGATGCTTTCCCGGGAAAACCACGGCGTGGAGCCCCCTTCCCCCATTGCAGCAGCTATGATGGAAGCAGATGTGATTGTTATTCCCACATACAAATCCCTGTCCCACACTTCAGCAAGGAGAAAGGCCAATGACAGGGGGGCCAGAATAGCCACCATGCCAGGAATAACCGAGGAAATGATGGCCAGGACCCTTGCCGCTGATTATGAAAATATGGCCGATCTATGTAATAAATTTGCTGCCATTCTAACTCAAGGGAAGGAAGTGGAGATCAAGTCCCGGGCAGGGACGGATTTAAGATTTTCCATCAAGGGACGTGAAGCCCTTGCGGACACGGGGATTCTCTTGTCCCCAGATGATTTCAGTAATTTGCCCGCCGGTGAGACCTTTGTTGCCCCTTTAGAGGGGACTGCCCAGGGAACACTGGTTATAGATGGATCCATGGCCGGTGTGGGTATACTGGATGAACCCATAAAAATGGAAATAGAGAAGGGTTTTGTGGTGGGGGTGGAAGGGGGCCCGGAGGCAAAAACCCTTGAGGTTCTTTTGGATGAACATGGTGAATTGGCAAGAAATATAGCCGAGCTGGGTATTGGATTAAACAGCCGTGCGAAGCTCACCGGTAAGGTACTAGAGGATGAAAAGGTGTTGGGTACTATCCACATTGCCCTTGGAGATAATAGTACCTTCGGTGGAAATGTCGAGGTGCCAAGCCATTTGGACGGGATTGTCCTCAAGCCCACACTCATTTTGGATGGAAAGGTTTTAATTAAGGAAGGCCAGCTATCCCACGAATAAAATGCAAAAGTTTCTGCAATTATGGCGGTTAATTTTATGATAGAATAAACCTTGTAATTGACACACCAACTTTAACAGCATTTTTCGGGGGGTAAATTGTGTCTGCAGCTGAGATAGTGAGGGAAAGGAACAGGGAATTTATGATGGGTTTGGCGGATGCCCTACCCATTGGCCTTGGTTACGGACCAGTGGCCATGGCCTATGGGCTTCTGGCAAAATCTGCTGGGCTTACTTTGATCCAATGTGTGGCCATGTCAATAATAGTATTTGCCGGGGCCAGCCAGTTCATGGCTTTGAATCTTATTGCGGTGGGGATTGGTATTGGTGAAATAGTACTGGCCACTTTTTTGATCAATCTTCGCCACCTATTGATGAGCATGTCCATATCTGAAAAATTGTTGGCCCTCAATCGGGGGATTCGTGCCTGTATTGCTTTTGGCGTAACCGATGAATCCTTTGCTGTGTCCAGCATTAGGGGCGGTAAATTGAGCACCGGCTATATGCTGGGTCTTGAGATTCTGTCCTATGGTTTTTGGGTTGCAGGTTCCGGCGTGGGATATATGGCCGGTGAGGTGCTGCCGCCGATGCTCCAAACCAGTATGGGAATAGCCCTGTATGCCATGTTTATTGGGCTCTTGATCCCTTCCGCTAAGAAATCCAAGAAGGTGCTCACCCTGGCGGTTCTTGCGGCGTTGCTCAATAGTGTTTTTGGTCTATTTTTAACTGGGGGTTGGCCCATGATTGCGGCCACCATAATTGCTTCCCTGGGTGTGGCAGTGGTTTTACCCGAGGATGGTGCTTGTAATGAATGAAATTCTGCTTCTCATATTCGGTATGGGTTTGGTTACATATTTGCCTAGGGCTACACCTTTGATAGTTCTGTCGGGAATTAAAATGCCCCCCTTTATCAAAAGGGTTTTAAATAATATTCCCTTTGCTGCTTTAGGAGCCTTGATATTCCCTGGGATCCTGTCTTCCACAGGGGATTATTTTCTTGGGGTGGCGGGAGGGGCGGCTGCCCTGATTCTGGCCTACATGGAATTGAATTTAGTGATTGTCGTTTCGGGTTCCATAGCCGTGATCTATCTTCTTAAGGTATTTATATCTTAGCAAATTGTTGTTCTGGGAATAATCAATGGAGGGATTGGGAGATCTTTTGTTAGGGGGATGTCATGGAAGCGGCTAAGTATACTTTTGCCATCATTCCTTTTAAATTTAAAAAGGGCTTGAAATCTCTTGGCAGGGAAGCCCAGGAAAGCAAAATGTGGAGATTGGCACATTCGGACTATTCTAGGATATATAAACACATCAGTGTCAGTGTCAACAGCGAGGATTCGGAGCAGTGCATTTTGGAGTGTGCGGCGGATATTTCACCGGAAAGAAGTGCTCAGCTGGGCTTGTATATGTCAGACAAGGTGAAGTACAGATTGACCGGCAGAACGGAAGCGAGGAATATCGTTAGTGCCAGGGACGGCGAGGGTCTTTTTGGCGGATTCAAAAAAACTGGATAAGCTGCGGGGTGGGGCGTTTCGGTGGATCCGAAGCGTTTTTTTTATTTACCTGTATTGAATAATTATTCAGATTGGCGTATAATTATCAGTGTTAAAAACATTTTGCATGAGTCTGGGGGTTTTAGTTTTGATTAAGGTAGGAATTGTAGGAGCCACGGGTTATACGGGTGCGGAGCTTGTAAGGATTCTACACGGCCATCCAAAGGCAGAAATTACAGTTTTGACCTCCCGAAGTCATGAGGGGGAGAATATCGAGGATATATACCCTAATCTCAGGGGATGCGTTGATCACTCCTTGAGCGGGCAGGATCTGGATAAGGTTATTTCAATATCTGATGTTGTCTTTGTTGCCCTTCCCCATGGTTTATCAGTGCCCATTGTCAAAAAGGCTCTGGAGGCGGGGAAAAAGGTTATCGACCTTGGGGCGGACTTCCGTTTAAAGGATGCGGAGGTTTATAAACAATGGTATGGATTGGAACATGGAGCCCCCAATTTATTGGAAAATGCGGCATATGGGCTTCCGGAATTAAAGCTCGAAGAAATAAAGGACGCTCAGATAGTTGCCAACCCCGGGTGCTTTCCCACCGGTGTTATTTTAGGGCTGGCTCCTTTATTGGACAAAGGCATCATAGATCCTAAGAGTATTATTGCCGACAGCAAGACGGGTCTGTCCGGGGCGGGGAAAACCCCCACGGATATAAATATTTTTGTGGAATGCAATGAAAATGCTGCCCCCTATGCCGTTAACGGCCATCGCCATAGGCCGGAGATGGAACAGGAATTGGGATGGGTGTCCGGTGATGAGGTGCAGATTAACTTTATACCCCATTTGGTACCTATAACCAGGGGTATATTGAGCACCATTTATGGGGGATTGACCTCCTCTGTGGAGGCTGGACAGGTGAGGGAAATTTACGAGGATTATTATTCCGGGGCACCCTTCATACGCCTTCTGGATGAAAATATCTGGCCCCATACCAGATGGGTCAAAGGTTCTAACTTTTGTGATCTAAACTTTTTTATTGATAAGGGCAGGAACAGAATAACCATTGTTTCGGCCATCGACAATTTATTTAAGGGTGCCAGCGGGCAGGCGGTACAGAATATGAATATCATGTTCGGCTTGCCCCAGGACATGGGCTTGAAATTTCCGGGGCTCTGCCCGTAGGCAAAATTGGGAGGTAATCAGATATGGATACTGCTGAGTATAAAAAAATAGACGGTGGAATCACCTCCGTGAAAGGATTCAAAGCGGCGGGTATTCACTGCGGCATAAAAAAAGTGAAACTTGATCTCGCCTTGATATATTCCTCGGAGCCCTGTGCGGCGGCGGGGGTTTTTACAAAAAATGTTGTCCGGGCGGCACCCATAATTGTTTCCCAGGAGTATTTAGAGGGGGGTAGTGCTCGGGCAGTGGTAGTAAACAGTGGAGTTGC
Organism: Clostridia bacterium; assembly: GCA_012519005.1. GTDB lineage: Bacteria > Bacillota > DTU086 > DTU086 > DTU086 > JAAYRB01. Next base: position 8,322 of record JAAYRB010000130.1, on the reverse strand, counting down.
CAATGCTTGCACCGGGGAAAAGGGGATGGAGGATGCAAGAAAAATGGCAAAGGCCGCCGGTGAGGCGCTTCATGTGGATCCCAGGGAGGTGGTGGTGGCTTCCACGGGGGTGATCGGTACGGCTCTACCCATGGATCAACTTCTAAAGGGAATAAACGATGCGGCGGATCAGCTTTCGGTGGAGGGGGATATTTTAGCGGCGGAAGCAATCATGACAACGGATACATTTCCTAAGGTTTCCGCAATTGAAGCAAAGGTGGGGGGATCCCCCGTGGTTTTTGGGGGGATGGCCAAGGGATCCGGAATGATCCATCCCAATATGGCCACCATGCTGGGCTTCATCACCACAGATGCCGCCATTACCCCATCCCTGCTGAAAAAGGCTCTACAAAAAGCTGTGGACAGAAGTTTCAATATGATAACCGTAGATGGGGATACCAGCACCAATGATATGGTGGTGATCCTGGCCAATGGTACTGCGGAGAATACTTTGATAGATACCGATGGCGAAGATTTTCATAAGTTTGAAAAAGCCCTGGAGTATATCTGTGTTGATCTTGCAAAAATGATTGTCAAGGATGGGGAGGGGGCTACAAAATTTGCTGAAGTAGTGGTAAAGGGTGCACCCTCTGCCGTTGATGCCCGAACTATAGCCATGTCGGTGGCTTCCTCTAATTTAGTGAAAACTGCTATATTTGGGGAGGATGCTAACTGGGGAAGGATTCTTGCAGCGGCGGGATATTCCGGCGTGGATTTTGACCCTGATAAAGTCGATGTTTTTCTTGAGGGTTCCCCGGGGATTGAGCAGGTGGCCGTAAAAGGTTCCGCATTGGATTTCAGTGAGGAAAAGGCCTCCGAAATATTAAGGGAAGAGCAAATAAAAATCCTCATTGATTTAAACCAGGGAGAAGGTAAAGGCCGTGCTTGGACTTGTGATTTAACCTACGACTATGTGAAGATAAATGCATCGTATAGATCATGACGGAATGGGGGGCGAGGAGATGGTTCTCACTGCATTGGATAAGGCCAATATTTTGATAGAGGCTCTACCCTATATTAAGGAATTTTACGGCAGGACCGTGGTGGTAAAATATGGCGGCCACGCCATGAGGAGTCCGGAGCTGAAACAGGCAGTGATGCAGGATATCACATTGATGAAATTTGTCGGCATGAATCCCGTGGTTGTCCATGGGGGCGGTCCGGAGATAAATACCATGCTTGATAGGCTTGAGATCGAGACGTCCTTTGTGCAGGGTCTAAGGGTTACGGACAAAGAAACCATGGATATTGTGGAAATGGTACTGGTGGGGAAGGTGAACAAGGAAATTGTCTCCCTAATCAACAAGGCCGGAGGTTCCGCCATCGGTCTCAGCGGCAAGGATGGTAATCTATTCAGGGCGGAGAAAAAAACATTGAGAGGGACGGGAGATGATGGTGAGGAAGTGGATGTGGATATCGGTTATGTGGGCGAAATTGTCTCCGTTGACCCAGGAATCATCCAGTCCATTATAAGCCAGGGATATATTCCTGTGGTTGCCCCTGTGGGTTCGGGGGGGAATAACGAAAGCTATAATATCAATGCTGACTATGTGGCGGGGGAATTGGCCTCCTCCCTGAAAGCAGATAAATTGGTTTTATTAACTGATGTGGAAGGGATTGTGGCGGATCCCCAGGACAAAAGTTCTCTAATATCATCCCTGAGGGTGGATGCAATTCAGGGATTGATAGATAGGGGAGTTATTCAAGGGGGTATGATTCCTAAGGTGCAATGTTGTGCCAAGGCCCTATTGGCCGGGGTGGGGAAAACCCATATTATTGATGGGCGGCTGCCCCATTCCATTTTATTAGAGATCTTTACCCGTCGGGGTATCGGTACCATGGTTGTAAAATGAGGGGGAATCAAAGTGAGTAATGAAAATATAAAGAGGCTTGGCGAGAAGTATCTCATGAATACATATGCCCGCTATCCCGTGGCCTTGACCAAGGGAGAGGGCGTAAATGTGTGGGATGCGGATGGGAAAAAGTACATGGATTTTGTTGGGGGCCTTGCGGTTAATTCCTTAGGGCATTGTTATCCCGGGGTGGCGCGGGCTGTAAGCAAACAATGCAATGAGATCATACACTGCTCTAATTTATATTGTATTGAGAAACAGGCAAAGTTGGCGGAGCTGCTGGTCAAAAACTCCTCCATGGATAGGGTATTTTTTAGCAACAGCGGGGCGGAGGCCAATGAGGCCGCCATCAAGCTGGCCCGTCGTTATGCGCAGCTGGTTTTAAAATCAGATAAATACAAAATAATCACCATGAATAAATCCTTCCATGGCAGGACCATAGCCACGGCTACTGCAACGGCCCAGGAAAAGATACATTCCGGCTTTGATCCTTTACCCCAGGGTTTTGTCTATGTTCCCTTTAATGATATAGCTGCCCTCAGGGAAAGTATGGATCATCAGGTCTGTGCTGTGATGTTGGAGCCGGTACAGGGTGAGGGTGGGGTAAATGTGGCCGACAAAGGCTACCTAAAGGAAGTAAAGGAATTGTGTGATGAAAAGGGCGCTCTTTTAATTTTCGATGAGATCCAGTGCGGCTTGGGCAGGACGGGAAAAATGTTCGCTTATGAGCATTATGGTATTAAGCCCCACATACTGACCCTGGCCAAGGCTCTGGGCGGAGGTATTCCCATCGGTGCGGCCTTAGCTGTTGACGGGGTGGCTGAAGCCTTTGACCCCGGCAGCCATGGCTCAACCTTTGGGGGAAATCCTGTTTCCTGTGCCGCCGGGGTTGCTGTCATGGAAGCCCTTGAAACAGAGGGTGTTTTGGAGAATGCCTTAGAAATAGGTGGTTATTTCAAGGAAAAACTACAGGGGCTTGAAAGTAAATATGATTTTATCAAGGAAGTCCGGGGAATGGGTCTGATGCTGGGTATGGAATTGGATATCCCCGGTGGAGAAATTGTGAATCTCTGTATGGAGAAGGGGCTGTTGATAAACTGTACTTCCGAAAGGGTACTGCGTTTTTTACCCCCTTTAACAATTAACCGCAAGCATGTGGATCGGGCTTTGGGTATATTGGAAGAAGTACTTGATAATATCAAGGCTTCTAAAAGGGGGGAGTGAGGATGACAGATAAGGCGGGTATGGCGGATAGCTTCAGGGGCAGAGATTTCCTTTCCCTAAATGATTACAAAGAGGGGGAAATCTATCATATTTTGGATTTAGCCGCGGAATTGAAGGATCAATTGAACAACAATATCCCCCACCCACTTCTCAAGGGTAAAACTTTAGGGATGATATTCCAGAAAAGTTCTACCAGGACTAGAATCTCCTTTGAGGTGGGCATGTATCAGTTGGGGGGTTATCCCCTGTTTTTAAGCAGTAGGGATCTACAGTTGGGCAGGGGAGAGACCATTGGGGATACGGGTAAGGTTTTTTCCCGCTACCTGGATGGGATCATGATTCGCACCTATGACCATGATGAGGTTGTGGAATTGGCTGAAGCCGCTGATATACCTGTGATCAACGGTTTGACTGATTTGCTTCACCCCTGTCAGGCGCTGGCTGATTTAATGACCATCAGGGAATATAAGGGCGGGCTGAAGGGTGTCAAGTTGGCCTACCTTGGGGATGGGAATAATATGGCCCATTCCCTGATGATTGCCGGTGCTAAAATGGGTATGCATATAGCCCTTGGCTGCCCCCAAGGTTATGAGCCCAGTGATGAAATATCAGAAAAGGCTCGGACGGCCGCGAAACTGTCCGGTGCCGAGATTCAGGTATATAATGATCCCCACTTGGCGGTAGAGGATGCCCATGTTATTTATACAGATGTGTGGGCCAGTATGGGTCAGGAAGAGGAGGCCAAGGAAAGGGCGGAGATATTTAAAAACTACCAAGTCAATTCTACCTTGGTAAAAGGGGCGGCAGGGGATGCAATGATCATGCACTGCCTACCGGCCCATAGGGGCTGGGAAATTTCGGGGGATGTAATAGATGGGCCTAAATCAGTGGTTTTCCATCAGGCTGAGAATCGCCTTCATGCACAGAAGGCTGTCATGGCCCTGTTGATGAGTGATTGAATAAAAGTAAAAGGATAAAAACTCTCATAGACAGTACGGGGCGGCCAGAATGGTCCGCCCCTTGTGAGTTATGGGGTATTTTGCAGCTGTTTTTTTACTTCACCACGGTTACCGCGCAGGGTGCAATCTGAAGCACCTTATGACTCACACTTCCCAGCAGAATCCCCTTTATGCTTCCCAGCCCCCTGGTGCCCATGATTATCTGGTCATAGTTAAATTCCTTTGCACAGTTGGCAATTGTTGTGGCCACATCGTAGCCCTCCAGGACTTTTACATCAAAGGGTAGATCTTTTTCTATGAATATTTTTTTTGCTTTTTCCAGGGCATCTTCTGCATTGACGTCCAGAGCTCTTTCAAAATCAGGGGGTAGTACACCTCCCCTGGTCTTGATGAGTGTCAATAATGTGTCCACATACAGCAGGGTCACCTTGCTGTTGGGTATGTATTTTGTTAGTTTTGCCGCATACTCGGAGGCCCGGATGGAATATTCGGATCCGTCGATGGTTAATAATATTTTCAATTTTCTCCCCTCCCGGTGGTATATTTCAAATCTCCCTTTCATGCACTATTATATCACATTGATGAAGCCGCCGGGAATATGACTCCTGCTTGTTTATTATAAAAAAGGGATTTTTTTATTTTTGTAGAATACATTTTGCTGATGCATATTTAAAAAAATATCAGGACGGAAGGATGGTAGGTATGAAGTTTTTTGTTATTTCTATCTATGTCTTTATTCTTTTGGGGATTGGATATATCTCCATGAAAAAGACGAAAACGGTCAACGATTTTTTTCTCGGCAGCAGGACGGTGGGTCCCTGGATTTCCGCTTTTTCCTACGGTACCACCTATTTTTCAGCAGTGCTGTTTATCGGATATGCGGGAAAGGTAGGATGGGGTTTTGGTTTATCATCCCTATGGATTGTGCTGGGTAATGCATTGGTGGGATCCTATCTTGCGTGGAGATTCCTGGCCAAACCAACGAGAAGTATCACATCAAAATTAGGTGTACTGACCATGCCCGCCTTTTTAGAAGCCCGCTACGATTCTAGGGGTTTGAAGATCATATCTGCATTGATTATTTTTGTTTTTCTTGTTCCCTATTCAGCTTCAGTTTATATGGGGTTGAGCTACCTTTTTGAGGTGGTCTTTAATATTCCCTATACTGTCGCCTTAGTTTCCATGGCCGCACTCACCGCTATTTATCTTGTCATGGGCGGATATTTTGCTGTGACTTTGACAGATTTTGTACAGGGAATTGTCATGATTGCCGGTGTTGCCTGTCTATTATTTTTTATCGTTTCAGATCCCCATGTGGGAGGGGTAGCCAACGGTTTGACGAAACTGGCACAATATGATAATCGGCTGGTAAAACCCATCGGCCCGCCGGGCTTAATTCCCCTGCTGTCCCTTGTGATTCTCACCAGTTTAGGGCCCTGGGGTCTTCCCCAAATGGTGCAAAAATTCTATGCCATCAAGGATGTGGCATCCATAGACACTGCAAAGATCGTATGCACAATATTTTCCTTTGTGGTGGCCTTTGGTGCGTATTTTACCGGGGGTCTCAGTCGTCTGTTTTTCAACAATCAAATGCCAACCTCCGGCGGCTTGCCCAACCCTGATATGGTGATGCCCCAGATTATTACTCAGGCACTGCCAGAGATGTTTGCTGTGCTGATACTATTATTGGTATTGGCAGCATCCATGTCCACTCTAGCCTCCCTAGTTTTGGTATCCAGCTCATCCATTGCCATTGACCTTGTCCGGGATACTTTATATCCTGATATTAGCACAAAGAGAAGTGTTTTACTTATGAGAATCCTTTGTGGGCTGTTTATTGCCCTATCTTTATATATAGCATTTAAACCTACTATGATTTTGGTTTTGATGTCTCTTTCCTGGGGCACCATAGCGGGATCATTTCTTGCTGCCTATTTATATGGATTGTTCTGGAGAGGGGTTACCCGGGCCGGTGCCTACGCCGGCATATTCACCGGATTTGGATTGTCCACAGGTCTTGCCGCTTACTATAAAATGAGTGATGCCATGATCCCTACAATCGGTTCCTTGGCCATTGTGGTTCCGCTTATTGTCGTTCCATTGGTAAGTTATTTTACTGAAAAATACCCCGAGGAGCATCTAGATAAAATTTACGGTTCCCGGGGATTAGCTTCAAAGAGTGTATATCAGGGATTGGTGGGTGAAAGATGAATAGCGTAAATTTTCAAACGATCTCCAAGGGTAAACATATATGGGATAAATATTACGAAATGATGACTCGTAATAAATTGGAGGCTCTCCAGCTGGAGAGGCTCCAAACCATGGTAAAAAAAGTATATGAGGGGGTACCCCATTACAAGAAAAAATTTGATGAGGTGGGGGTAAAACCTGCGGATATAAAATCCCTTGGGGATATAAGTAAATTGCCCTTTACTTCCAAGGAGGATCTGAGGGATAATTACCCCTTTGGATTGTTTGCCGTCCCACAGAAAAAAATTGTCAGGGTTCATGCATCTTCCGGAACCACAGGGAAATCCACAGTTGTGGGATATACCCGGAGGGATTTGGAGACTTGGACGGAACTGGTGGCAAGAATAGCCTTTAGCGCTGGGGCAAGGGATGATGATTTAGTACAGATTTCCTTCGGATATGGTCTTTTTACCGGGGCTTTGGGCTTACACTACGGATTGGAAAGGATTGGGGCTTCCGTGGTTCCCGTTTCTTCCGGTAATACTGAGAGGCAGATTTTGCTGATGAAGGATTTTGGTACCTCCGCCCTTGTGAGCACTCCTTCCTATGCCCTCTATATGGGGGAAGCGGCCAACAGGATGGGCATTCCTCCAAAGTCTTTAAATTTACGCCTGGGGCTCTTTGGCAGCGAGGCTTGGTCGGAAGAGATGCGCAACGAGCTGGAAAAATGCTGGGGATGTTTTGCCACGGATAACTATGGCCTCAGTGAGGTCATGGGACCGGGGGTTTCCGGTGAATGTCTTGAAAGAGATGAGATGCATATTGCAGAAGATCATTTTTTAGTTGAAATAGTGGATCCTGATACCCTTGAACCCTTGGATTATGGTTCGGAGGGGGAGCTGGTTATCACCACTTTAACCAGAGAGGGTATGCCGGTCATCCGTTATAGAACCAAGGACATTACTTCTTTGAATCCGGAACCCTGTCCCTGTGGGCGTACCAGTATTAGGATGACAAAGCCCTCGGGACGAACAGATGATATGCTGATTATTCGGGGAGTGAATGTATTCCCCTCCCAGATTGAGAGTGTGCTCATGGGTTTGAAGGAAACTGCCCCCCATTATCAAATTATAGTAACCAGGGAGGGCTACCTGGATTCCCTTGAGATCCATGTAGAGGTCACGGAGGATTTCTTTACGGACAGATTTAAAGATCTAGAAAAAATCGAAAGGAAAATACAGGCCCATTTGTCTTCCGTTTTATCTATAAATGCAGATGTTCGCTTGGTGGAACCCAATTCCATACAGCGTTTTGAGGGAAAGGCCAAAAGAGTCATCGATAAAAGAAGTATATAATGACCGCAAGAGGGATGTGGTAATCTATGAAGGAGCTACTAACTGGAAATGAAGCCATAGCCAGGGGAGCCTATGAGGCGGGGCTGCATTTTGCTTCTGCATACCCCGGTACTCCCAGTACGGAAATAATTGAAAATATAGCGGGATACGATGAGGTTAAAGCCCAATGGTCACCCAATGAAAAGGTGGCATTGGAGGTGGCCATGGGGTCCGCCATCGGCGGTGCCAGGACATTGGTGGCCATGAAGCATGTTGGGCTAAATGTAGCTGCCGACCCGCTTTTTACCATCTCATATACAGGTATCAATGGTGGCTTGGTAATTGTTACCGCCGATGATCCGGGAATGCACAGCTCCCAAGACGAGCAGGACAACAGGTATTATGCCCGCTTTGCCAAGCTTCCCATGTTGGAGCCCAGCGATAGTCAGGAGGCGAAGGATTTTACCGTCCTAGCCTTTGAATTAAGCGAGAAGTTTAATACCCCGGTCATATTACGTTTGACCACTAGAACGGCTCATGGCAGATCCATGGTGAATCTTGGGGATAGGCGGGAATGTGGGGTTAAGGAATACACCAGAGATATAGAAAAATATATTGTGCTCCCCGCCCATGCTAGGAAGCTCCATGTAAAGGTTGAGCAAAGAATGGATGAGCTGGAGGATCTCGCCAATACAATAGAAATAAATGAAATCCAATGGCGGG
>JAAYRB010000129.1 GCA_012519005.1 Clostridia bacterium | reverse complement strand
CACCGAATATCCCCGGCTCGTATAGTCCCGTTCCACCAATGATTCCTATCTCAGCCTTCATCATCTTCCCCCCTGGATGCTTCCTCGAACAACGCCTCAACAAACTCTCTGGAATCAAATTTCTGTAAATCCTCCATTCCCTCGCCAAGACCAATGTATTTTACTGGGATATTCAACTCTTTAGAAATGGAGACCACAATGCCGCCCTTCGCTGTGCCGTCCAGTTTGGCTAAAACGATACCTGTAAGATCCAGCATCTCATTAAAGGACCTTGCCTGGGAAACGGCATTTTGCCCGGTGGTGGCATCCAGTACCAGCAGTATCTCATGGGGTGCATTGGGCAGCTCCCTGTCTATTACCCTCTTTATTTTTCCTACCTCCTCCATGAGGTTTTTCCTGTTATGGAATCGGCCGGCGGTATCCACCATCAAAACATCCACATCCCTGGATACAGCTGCCTTGACAGCATCATAGGTTACGGCCGCCGGATCTGCGCCCTCTTGATGCTTAATTATCTGCACGCCGGCATGCTGTGCCCAGAGTTCCAGCTGATCTATGGCCGCGGCTCTAAAAGTATCAGCGGCGGCCAGCAGCACCTTTTTACCTTCCTTCTTAAATTGATATGCCAGCTTTGCTATGGAGGTGGTTTTCCCCACCCCATTGACACCCACCACCATGATTATGGTGGGCCCCTCCTCCGCCCAGTTGAGCCCACCACCTTGCTCCAGAAGTATTTCCTCAATTTTTTCCTGAACTATAGGAAAAATTTCCTCACTCTCACCTATTTTTTTCACACGGGCTTCCTCTTTTATTTCCTCCACCATCTCCATGACGGTGTCAATTCCCATATCCGCCTGAATCAGGATGTCTTCCAGTTCTTCATAGAATTCGTCATCCAATTTCCTGCCTCTCACTAGGCCTTGCAAATTGTTTATGAGGCTGGCCTTGGTTTTGGCCAATCCTTTCTTCAGCCTTCCGAACAGTCCAACCATAATTTAATCCTCCTTATAAGGCCGTCTGAAGTTTCACCGATACAACTTTGGAAACCCCCTCCTCGGGCATTGTTACGCCGTAAAGTGTATCGGCATTTTCCATGGTGTATTGACGATGCGTAACCACAATGAATTGGGTGCTTCTTGAACATTTATTTAGATATTTTGTGAAACGCCGTACATTGACCTCATCCAGTGATGTATCCACCTCATCCAAAATACATAGGGGGCTTTCTTTTTCCTTTAGGATTGCAAAAAGCAGTGCTAGGGCCGTGAGAGCCTTTTCACCCCCGGAGAGCAAAGAGAGGGCCTGAGTCCTTTTGCCCGGCGGGCTTACAACAATATCAATATCCGCCTCAAGGGGCGTTCCCTGGCGGGACATGACCAGTTCCGCGCTACCCCCTCCAAATAGGCTGGTGTAAACATTTTTGAACTGCTCTTGTATCTTTTTGAAGTAGAACAGGTACTCACTTTCCATTTTCTCTTTTATCAGACCAATTAGGGTATTCAAATTCTCACGGGCTGCATTCAAATCCTCAACCCTACCGGCAAATTCCTTCCTCTCCTTTAGCGCCCTCTTGTACATGTCTATGGAACCCCGGTTTATATCCCCTAAGGATCTCAGTTCACCGCCAAAATATCCCAATTGATCATGGATATCTCTGGGTATGACCACAACCCCCTTGGATAATTCAAGGAAATTTTCAAAACCAAAATCGGCTATTTTTTGCTCAAGATGTTCTAGGTTTGTCCTTTCCTTGATCAGCGAGTTTTCGCTGATTCTTCCCCTGTTTTCAGCAGCATTTATCTTTGAATCTATCTTCTCTATAATCAAGGAATATCTTTCCATCATTTCTCTTTGTTTATTCTGTTCCGAGATCATATCCTGCATCTTGTTTGCAATTTCTTTATGCCGCTCCTTTATCTCCTTCAATGCCTTGTCCGCCGCGGCAATATCTTTCTCTGTAGTTTCCTGCTCTTCCCCTGCCCTCCGATAATCCTTGATTGTATTTTGAAGGTCT
>JAAYRB010000128.1 GCA_012519005.1 Clostridia bacterium | reverse complement strand
TTTCCCTGGCATGGAGGACCCGTTTCTTAATAGTGGCGGAATTTTCCCCAGTTCGGGATTCTGATATATCGGTATAGTTCAGCCTTGGTACATGAATATGGATGTCAATGCGATCCAGAATAGGCCCTGAAATTTTGTTTTTATATCTTTGGATTTGAAATGGGGTGCATAAACATTCTGTTTTTTCATCATTCAAAAAACCGCAAGGGCAGGGGTTCATCGCAGCAGCAAAAATAAAATTGGCAGGGAAAGTAAGGGTAGCCGCCGCCCTAGCGATGGTGATATTTTTCTCCTCCAGCGGCTGCCGCAGTGCCTCAATGACATCTCTCCTAAACTCGGGGAACTCATCTAAGAACAGGACACCGTTATTGGAGAGACTGACTTCACCTGGTTTTGGTATTTGGCCTCCCCCTATTATACTGGCGGCTGATGCTGTATGGTGCGGGGCTCTAAATGGGCGTTCCACTACCAGGGGGGTGTCGTAATCCAAAATCCCAGCCACGCTGTATATTTTCGTGGATTCAAATATTTCCTCCATGGCCATTGGTGGCAGTATTCCCGGGAGTCTCCTGGCAAGCATCGTCTTACCTGAACCTGGGGAGCCCATCATAAGGATATTGTGGCCTCCGGCGGCCGCAATTTCTAGGGCCCTTTTGGCTCCTTCCTGTCCTTTGACATCAATCATATCCGGGACAGATCCCGCGGCGTGATCAGAAAAATATTTTTCAAGGTTTAAGGCGCCGTCCTCGGATTTTAGATCCTCTTCTCCTTTGAAAAACCTGACCAGTTCGCCCAGGGACTGGGTAGGAATTATTTTAAGATCCTGGACGAGGGAGGCTTCGGGCCCATTATCCCTCGGTACTACCAGGGTAGAGTCCCCAGCATTTTCCTTGAGACTCAATGCCATGGGAAGGATACCGTTTGCTTTTCTCAAATCACCCTTTAAGGAGAGCTCACCTACAAAGTAGGTGTTCATGAGTGCCTCTATGGGCGCTTGTTCCGTTGCGGCCAAAATACCCAAGGCTATGGGGAGATCAAAATGAGAACCCTCCTTTTTTATATCGGCGGGTGCTAGGTTCACGGTTATCCTTTGTAAAGGGAATTTATAGCCGGAATTTTTAATTGCGGCCCTGACTCTGTCCTTAGCCTCTTTTACCGCCGCATCAGGCAAGCCGCAAATATAGAAGCCGGGGAGTCCTGAGGAGACATCCACTTCAACTTGTACCAAATAACCTTCGACACCCTTTGTACTGCAGCTGCCGATAACAGATAGCATTGTTCCACCCTTTCTATACTGCCTATCAACATCATGTGTATCTTGATTTTTATAAGGAATATTTTCGTCATGAAGGGACATATTTCCTCCTATATCAAGGGAGTGAAAGAAAGGTGGAGGAGAAGGAAAACCGGCATGAACTCGGGCTTGACTCAACTTGACTCATGATTAAGTAAGATATATATTGGTTACTTGTAAAATGCATGGGATAATATTATTGCTCTAATATACTGTTACAGGTATCTGTTTTTGTTTCTGGACGCTGGAACAGGTCAGAAAGTGATGGGCAATCCATTGTCTTTTTATGGGGTTTTATATCTATGCGGCCCCTTGGCATGTGGCCCTGGGGGATCTTTACCTTTGGATGGATCTTGGTATTTCAAGGTCGCTGGCCCGTGTATTTTCCCTACCCCGGGAAAAACTAAAGTACAAAATCATTGAAGGAAAATCTTTCTATTGAACGAAATGTATCGTAGCATAAATCTTTGGATGTGATTTACATGAATCTACCTGAGGAAATTTATTGGGCGGCTTTCTGCGGCCTGTCCCACCTGGGGTTTAATCAGGCGCAGCAAATTTACAATTCATTTGGTTCCATGGAAAATGCATGGGAGGCTCCTGACGAGGAATTGCGGAAGAAAATATTCCCCAAGGATTTAGCTGAAAAAATTATAATTTCCCGTTCAAAGGTAAATATCGAGGAGTATAATGATAAACTAATAGAACATGAAATTCATGTGCTTACAGTTATGGATGAGGGCTACCCAGCAAGCCTTAGGCTGATCTCCACTCCCCCACCCGTACTTTATGTAAAGGGTAGGTTGCAATATCCTTCTAAGCTTCATATTGCGGTTGTTGGCACTAGAAAAGCCAGCGTATATGCTTTGCGAGCCGCTGAAAAACTGTCATTCCAACTTGCATCGGCGGATGTAGTAGTGGTAAGCGGTATGGCCAGGGGTGTTGACACCTATGCGCACAAGGGGGCCCTGGATGCAGAGGGAAAAACTATCGCCGTGCTTGGCTGTGGTCTTGATATAGTGTACCCTAGGGAAAACAAAAGGTTGATGAACCAAATAATTGAATCCGGTGCAGTGATATCTGAATTCCCCCTGGGAACGCCACCAAACCGTATCAATTTTCCCATGAGAAATAGGACAATCAGCGGTTTAAGTTCCGGTTTGCTGGTAGTGGAGGCACCGGAGAGAAGCGGTGCCCTGATTACCGTGGATTTCGCGTTGGAGCAGGGTAAGGATGTTTTCGCTGTTCCGGGCATGATTACAAATAAAAGCAGTAAAGGCAGCAATAAGCTGATCAAAGAAGGTGCAAAACTGGTTGAAACTGCATCCGATATTTTGGAAGAATACCATGGCATAAATAGTGCCCAATCTTTAGCCGGGGGGAAAGAACAAGAAAGAGAGATGGATGACGGGGCCAGGGAAATCATACAATTACTAAGCGGCGGCCCCGTTTTTCCTGATGAGCTGTGTCACTTGTTGGGTAAGGATCCGGCACAATTGAATGTTATTCTTACACAGATGGAACTGGAAGGTTTGATCACCTTATACGAAGGGAAAGTTCATGCAATAATTTAAAGAATCGCTAATTCGAGGTGAAAGGTTTGTCTAAGATATTAGTTATCGTAGAATCACCCACAAAAGCGAGAACGATTAAACGCTTTTTAGGAAGGGGCTTCACCGTGAAGTCCAGTATGGGGCATGTGAGGGATCTCCCCAGGAGCCAATTGGGTGTGGATGCGGAAAACAACTTTGAGCCAAAGTATATTACAATCAGAGGTAAAGGAGAAATTCTTAAGGGTTTAAGATCAGAAGTAAGGAAGAGCTCAAAAGTTTTGTTGGCCCCTGACCCTGACAGGGAAGGGGAGGCCATCGCATGGCATTTGAAACATGCATTGAAATTAGATGATGAGGAATGCCGAATAGAATTTAATGAAATAACAAAAAAGGCTATTCTCAATGCCATAGAAGATCCCAGAACCATCGATTACCAAAGAGTCGATGCACAGCAAGCCAGGAGAGTTCTTGACAGGCTTGTGGGCTACAAGCTGAGTCCACTGCTTTGGAAAAAGGTTAAAAAGGGTCTCAGTGCTGGAAGAGTCCAATCGGTTACTGTAAAACTGATTATTGAACGAGAAAGGGAAATTGAGGCTTTTAAACCGGAGGAATACTGGAGCCTTACGGCCCTTCTCAAAAGCGATGACAGACCCTTTGAAGCAAAACTTGAAAGAAAAGGCAAGGAAAAAATTCACATTGCTAATGAAAAGGAAGTACAGGCAATTATAGGAGATTTACAAGCTGCTCCCTTTATGGTTAAATCTGTAAGAAAAAGGGCGAGAAGAAGAAGGGCCCTGGCCCCCTTTGTAACAAGTACCCTACAGCAGGAGGCTTACAAGAGACTTAATTTTACGGCAAAGAAGACCATGCTTATTGCCCAGCAGCTGTACGAGGGTATTGATTTGGGTGGTAAGGAAGGTGCCACGGGTTTGATAACTTATATTAGGACGGATTCACCCCGTATATCCCAGGATGCTCAGAGGGGCTGTCGGGAATATGTTCGTAAAAAATATGGAGAAGACTATATTCCTGAAAAGCCTAATTTTTATGGCAGTTCTAAAAAAGCCCAGGGAGCCCACGAGGCGATTCGGCCCACATCTGTTACAAAAGAGCCTGCGATGGTTAAAAAGAATCTGTCAGGAGATCAATTTAAGCTATACGAACTAATATGGAAGAGATTTGTTGCATCTCAAATGAGCCCGGCGGTTATGGATGTTACCACCATAGATATCAGTGCAGACAAGTATTTATTCCGTGCCAGCGGCTCCATCCTTCGTTTCCAGGGTTTTCTAAAGGTTTATGGGGACAGTGGTGAAAAGAGGGGTGGGAAATCACAAAGCCGGCTGCCTGAAATTTCTGAAAATGAGGAATTGAAGCTTACTGAATTGATTCCCAGTCAGCATTTTACACAGCCACCACCACGATATACAGAGGCAAGCCTGGTTAAAGCCTTAGAGGAACAGGGAATTGGTAGACCCAGCACCTATGCACCAATAATAGATACGGTGCTGTCTAGGGGGTATGTGGTCAGGGAAGAGAGAACCTTTAAACCCACTGAACTGGGTATCATAGTTATTGATTTACTGTCCGATTACTTTAATGATATTTTAGACGTGGAGTTCACAGCAAATATGGAGGAAAAGCTAGACAAAATAGAAGCCGGTGAACTGGAATGGAAAAAAATCATCGGTGAGTTTTACGGTCCGTTTAAAAATGAGCTGGAAAAAGCTGAAAACGAGATTGGCCAGATCGAAGTGAAGGACGAAGAAACCGATGAAATATGTGAGAAATGCGGCCGCAACTTGGTAATAAAATTCGGACGTTATGGCAAGTTTTTGGCCTGTCCCGGTTACCCGGAATGCAAAAACACTAAACCCTTCCTAGAGACCATAGGGGTGGGCTGTCCACAATGTGATGGCAATGTTGTTCTGAGGAAAAGTAAAAAGGGACGAAGTTTTTATGGCTGCAGCAATTACCCTGATTGTGATTATGTATCTTGGAACAGACCGACCAAAATTCAATGCCCTGAATGCGAGGCCAGACTCGTGGAGAAGCGTTCGAAGCAAAAGGGTGACAGGGCAGTATGCCCCAAATGCGGCCATGAGCAGGAGTTGAATAAAAAGGTAGAACAATAAAAAAGGAATGAGTGGGTAAATTGAATCCTACAGTGACAGTTATTGGCGGCGGCTTGGCCGGCTCGGAGGCGGCCTGGTATTTGGCCAACAGAGGGGTTAAAGTTGAGCTCTGGGAGATGAGGCCGGGGCTTCTTACACCCGCCCATAATACGGGCCTGCTTGGGGAGTTGGTATGCAGCAATTCCTTGAGGGCCAAGCAGCTCGAAAATGCCGCCGGTCTATTGAAAGCGGAAATGGAATCCTTAGGATCCATTGTGATGAGCTGTGCCAGGAAGTTTTCCATACCTGCCGGGGGTGCTTTGGCTGTTGATAGGGAGAAATTTGCCCGCTGTATAACGGAAAATATAGAAAATCACCCCAATGTGAGAGTCATTCGCAGGGAAGCAGACAATGTATTAAAGGAAGGCTTGGTGATAGTTGCCACCGGCCCGTTAAGCTCACCATCCATAAGTGAAGCAATAAGGGATATAACGGAAGACAAACACTTATACTTCTATGATGCGGCAGCTCCCATAGTTACTTCGGAAAGCATCGATTATGAGAAGGTGTTCAGGGCTTCGAGATACGGAAAAGGTGGAGGGGATTACCTAAATTGCCCCATGAATGAAGAGGAATACCATGAATTTTACAATGCCTTGATAGAGGCAGAAAGATACCCCCTTCACGAATTTGAAAAAGAGCAGCATTTTGAGGGGTGTATGCCTATAGAGGCTATGGCCAAAAGGGGGATCCAAACCCTATTATTTGGACCCTTAAAACCCGTGGGATTATTGGACCCCCGCACCGGAAAGCCCCCCTATTCCGTTGTCCAGCTGCGTCAGGATAACCTCGAGGGTACCCTGTACAATCTTGTGGGTTTCCAAACCAACTTAAAATGGGGCGAACAAAAGAGGGTTTTTTCGAAAATACCGGCCTTGGAAAATGCGGAATTTGTTCGCTTTGGAGTCATGCACCGCAATACTTTCATCAATTCCCCTGAACTACTCTTGCCCACCCTACAGTTCATTAAAAACCCTAAAATTTTTTTTGCAGGTCAAATTACCGGCGTAGAAGGCTATATTGAATCTGCATCTACGGGCATTATTGCGGGTGTCAATGCGGAGAGGGTAGTAAAAGGGAAAGATCCATTGATTTTCCCGAAAGAAACAGCGGTGGGGGCACTGTGCAAATATATAACTGCTCCTAAGAAAAACTTCCAACCAATGAATATTAATTTTGGCTTGATACCCCCTTTGCAAAAGCATGTCCGAGGTAAAAAACTCCGTAACCGCAAGCTTTCGGATAGGGCCTTGTCCGAATTGGATACTTTTATTAAATATAAAAACATCTGATAAATGCTAAAAATTTTGCAAAAAGGGAGCTGACCCCCCTAGTGGATAACAATCTATTTGTTTTAAAGGGTCTATATTTAGAATATATCAAGACTGATCTCTCATCCAATACAGTCAAAAGCTATCGTGGAGATCTGACTCCATTTTTGAGATTCGTAGAGGAATCTGGTACCCATGATTGCAGCAAAATTACGCATCTAGATATAAGGGAATATCTTTCCACACTCCAAAAAAGAGGGTTGACAAAGAGCACCATTGCCAGAAATGTCAGCAGCTTGAGGAGCTTTTTTAATTTCTTGTATCACCTCGATTTAATTGAAAGCAATCCAATGCAAAAAATCAACTCCCCAAAAACGGGCAAGAAACTGCCTGTGTTTTTATACCAGGAAGATGTGCTGCATTTATTGGGGGCACCGGATAACAGCCCGCTGGGGATCAGGGATAAAGCAATCCTGGAAATCCTATATGCCTCTGGCATGAGGGTGGGGGAGCTGGAGGCATTGAATATGAAGGATTTGGATTTGGACGGGAACCAAGCCTTAATTAGGGGTAAAGGTAATCGGGATAGGGTGGTTATCTTGGGCTCTTGTTCTATTGCTTCTTTAAACAAATATTTTCGAAAAGCAAGATACATCTTTGCGGAGAGGGCTGTTAATCCTGATGAAGAAAGGGCTGTTTTCATAAGCCAAAAGGGCACACGGTTAACCTCTAGGGGAATACGTTATGTCGTCCAAAAGTATGTTGATATAACTTCTCAAAAAACGGGAATCAGCCCTCACACCTTGAGGCATTCCTTTGCTACACATCTCATGGAAAGGGGCGCTGACCTCAGAACAGTGCAGGAACTTTTGGGGCACAGCAGTCTCTCCACAACTCAGATTTACACTCATGTTACCAAGCAAAGGCTAAAGGATATCTATAATAAATGTCATCCACGATCATAGATAGGGGGGGTTCAATGTTTTACGGGACAACTATTATTGGGGTTTCCAAGGATGGCCATATGGCTTTAGCGGGAGACGGTCAAGTCACTCTAGGTTCAAACCATACTATTATGAAACACAATGCCAAAAAAATCCGAAAATTATATAATAACAGAGTGGTGGCAGGTTTTGCTGGCTCTGTGGCAGATGCATTCACCCTTTTCGAGAATTTTGAGGGCAAACTCGAGGAATATAATGGGGATATACAAAGGGCCTCCGTGGAGTTGACCAAGAATTGGCGGATGGACAAAATGCTCAGACGCTTGGAAGCCCTACTCATAGTGGCTGACAAGGACAATATTTTGATCTTATCAGGCTCCGGGGAAGTGATTCAGCCCGACGAGGGGATAGCGGCCATAGGTTCTGGGGGTGCATATGCCCATGCGGCGGCCAAGGCATTGTTGAGGAATACCGACATGAAAGCGCCGGATATTGCTAGGGAATCCCTGGAAATTGCCGCTTCCATATGTATATATACCAACGATAATATTATTGTAGAAGAATTATAATTGGAGGGAAGGATAATTGAAACTGACCCCCAGACAAATTGTGCGGGAGCTGGATAAGTATATTGTTGGTCAGGATGATGCAAAAAGAAGTGTCGCAGTGGCCCTGAGAAATAGGGTGTGTAGGAAATACCTGCCGGAAGATATTCGGGATGAAGTTATGCCCAGGAATATACTCATGATAGGCCCCACGGGAGTGGGGAAAACTGAGATAGCCAGGAGGCTTGCGAAACTTGTTAATGCCCCCTTTGTCAAACTAGAGGCTACTAAGTTTACAGAGGTGGGATATGTGGGCCGAAATGTTGATTCTATGGTACGGGATTTAGTGGAAACATCGGTCAGAATAGTACGAACAGAAAAGTTCAAGGAGGTTGAGGCCCGTGCCCATATTGAGGCGGAAAACCGCCTACTGGATATAATAATACCTTCCCCAAGAAAGAGATCCGTAGATAATCCCATGGAAATGTTGTTTTCCATGCATCGCCCTAGGGGAAAAAAGGAGGAGGGACAGGGGTCGACAGATGAGGCTAAAAAGGTATATGAGGAGCAAAGAAAAATATTCAGGGAAAAACTCCGCAGACAGGAGTTGGAAGAAAAAATAGTGGAGATCGAGGTTGAGGATTCGAATATTCCTTTTCTTGATACCTTTGCCGATGCGGGCATGGAACAGATGGGCTTTAACATGCAGGATCTATTCGGAAGCCTCATGCCCAAAAAAACTAAAAAACGTAAGGTCAAGGTTAGGGATGCCCGCACTATTCTGGTGCACCAAGAGGCGGAAAAAATAATCGACATGGAAGAAGTGAAAAGTATCGCCGTAGAAAGGGCGGAGGAAACAGGAATAATATTTATTGATGAGATGGATAAGATTTGTGGGTCGGACAGCCGCCATGGGCCGGATGTGTCCAGAGAGGGTGTTCAAAGAGATATCTTACCAATCGTAGAAGGATCAACGGTGATGACCAAGTATGGCCCCGTAAAAAGTGACCATATATTATTTATTGCCGCAGGAGCATTTCACTCCAGCAAACCTTCGGATCTGATACCTGAGCTTCAGGGGAGATTTCCCATTCGGGTAGAGCTTCAAAGTTTGGGTGAGGAGGATTTTTGCAAGATATTGACTGAACCTAAAAACTCACTAATAAGAATTTATACCTCTTTATTAGAGGCAGAGGGTCATTCAGTAGAATTTACCAGTGATGCAATAAAAGAAATCGCCCGCGTCGCGGATAAGGTCAATCACCAAACAGAGAATATCGGTGCCAGGAGGCTTCATACAATTTTTGAGAAATTATTTGAAGATTTGTTTTTTGAGGCCCCGGAAAAAGATCCCCAGAAATTCTCAATCGACAAATCGTATGTACAAAAGAGGCTGCAAGACATAATCAAAGACAAGGATCTTACTAGGTACATACTGTAAATGGCTTCTCTCTGGGGCAATTAAGAGGAGTATAGGGAAGTTATTATGTATAATTAGGTTATGATTTTCTGGGATTTGCAAAATATTTAAAAAACAGGTATTCCTTCTTAATATTTGCATATGACAGAATTGAAAAACGCCTTTAGACCGTATAAGAATACAAATAGAATGGGAAAGCTGTGTTTATCAACATAATCTTGATATACTGCCCAGTGTATGCTATACTACGCTAGGTAATTAATTACACACGCATACCTAATATCGTGGACGGTGCTGTTTTTTTATAACAGTTTCTACGGTAAGTGAAGGATGCGGAGGTTGAACCGGAAGGGAGGTGCGGGGAAAATTGGCAGTAGTTACTATGAAGCAGCTTCTTGAGACTGGGGTGCACTTCGGGCATCAGACCCGTCGCTGGAATCCTAAGATGAAACCATATATTTTTACCGAAAGAAATGGGATCTATATAATTGATCTACAGAAAACGGTAAAGATGGTGGAAGAAGCCTATAATTTCGTAAGAAATCTAATCAGTAATGGGGAATCCCTCTTATTTGTCGGCACAAAGAAACAAGCCCAGGATTCTGTAAGGGAAGAAGCAGAGAGATGCGGTATGTTTTATGTTAACCAGAGATGGCTTGGGGGGATGCTGACGAATTTTAAAACCATCAGAAGCAGAGTGGATTATCTGCGTGAAATAGAGCAAATGGAGGAAGATGGCACGCTTGATGTTTTACCTAAGAAAGAGGCCTCCAGTTTGTTGGCGGAAAAAGCAAAGCTTCAGAGGTTTTTAGGCGGTATCAGGGATATGGACAAACTACCCGGGGCTTTATTTATAATAGACCCTCGTAAAGAAAGAATTGCTGTTAATGAGGCGCGCAAACTGGGTATTCCCATCGTGGCCATTGTTGACACTAATTGTGATCCCGATGAGATCGATTACATTATTCCTGGCAATGACGATGCAATCCGTGCAGTGAAATTGCTTACCGGTAAGATGGCTGATGCTGTAATCGAAGGAAACCAGGGCCAGGACCTGGTTGCTGAGGAGCTTTAAGGTAGGCAACCAGTGAGGTAGAAACGGCTGCCTCGCTGGCTTCCTACTTTTTTTAATTACACCTATACACTAGGAGGGAGGATATAGTTGATGGTAAGTGCTTCTGATGTAAAATCACTCCGAGAAAAGACTGGTGCAGGTATAATGGACTGCAAAAAAGCCCTTATGGAAACTGATGGGGATTTAGATAAAGCAGTTGATTTGCTGCGTGAACAAGGGATAGCTGATGCTTCTAAAAAATCTGCACGCATAGCTTCTGAAGGTTTGGTTACCTCTTATATACATGGAAACGGTAAAATTGGTGTTCTAGTAGAGGTAAATTGTGAAACAGATTTTGTTGCTAGAAATCAGGAATTCGTCGACCTTTGTCGTGATATAGCCATGCAGGTGGCAGCTTCCGATCCCGGGTACATCGCAAGGGAAGAGATACCCGAGGAAATAATAGAGAGGGAAAAATCAATACTGAGGACCCAGGCATTAAATGAAGGAAAACCAGAAAAAATTGTAAATAAGATTGTTGAAGGTAGAATGGAAAAATTCTATCAAGAACAATGCCTGATGGAGCAGCCATTTGTTAAGGACACTGACAAGGATATACAGCAATTGCTCAAGGAAAACATAGCAAAACTTGGCGAGAATATAGCAATCCGTCGTTTTGAACGTTATGTTCTTGGTGAGGGACTTGAAAAAAGAGAATGTGACCTAGCTGATGAAATAAAAAAAATGACCACTGAATAATAAAGGGATTTTAGTTGTATTGCAGAACTATTCTGCTGGGGGTAAAGGTGTATATGGAAAAACCTAAACCTAAATATTCTAGGATAGTATTAAAAATCAGCGGGGAAGCGCTGGCCGGTGATGGGGAACTGGGTATTGACGCTGGCACCTTAAATTCCATTGCTAAACAAATCAAGGATATTAGAAGCCATGGAGTTGAAGTTGCAATTGTTGTGGGGGGTGGAAATATCTGGAGGGGGATCGCCGGTAGTTCTAAGGGTATGGATCGCGCAACCTCCGACTATATGGGGATGTTGGCAACTGTAATGAACTCCCTTGCACTGCAGGATGCTCTAGAAAGAAAAGGTGTGGACACAAGAGCACAAACAGCGATAGAGATGCGTCAAATAGCGGAACCATATATTAGGAGAAGAGCAATCAGGCATTTAGAAAAAGGCAGGGTTGTGATCTTTGCGGCTGGTACCGGCAACCCATATTTCTCTACGGATACCACCGCCGCTTTGAGGGCGGCAGAGATAGAGGCGGAAGTAATTTTAATGGCTAAGAAGGTTGATGGGATATATGACGCTGACCCAATGGTTAACCCGGAGGCAAAAAGATACGAAGATCTGGGCTATATAGAGGTGCTGAACAAAGGTTTGAAGGTGATGGATTCCACTGCGGCTTCGCTGTGTATGGATAATAAAATTCCCATAATAGTTTTTAATTTAAATGTAACAGGGAATATTCTCAAGGTTATTTTGGGAGAAAAGATTGGAACCTTTGTTGGGAGGTAATCTAAATATGACCGATGAAATCCTAGATCAATGTGAAATCAGAATGGAGAGGGCAGTTAAAAGCTTAGGGAAAGAATTTGGTTTGGTGCGTGCCGGTAGAGCAAATCCCGCTTTGCTGGAGAAAATCGATGTGGATTATTATGGTGTGCAGACTCCAATAAACCAGGTGTCAAATATCTCTGCCCCCGAGGCGCGTTTGTTAGTAATACAGCCTTGGGACAAATCGATTTTAGGGGAAATTGAAAAGGCAATATTAAAATCCGATTTGGGGTTGATTCCTAATAATGATGGCAATATTATAAGGATATCGATTCCCCAACTGACCGAAGAACGTAGAAAAAAACTTGTAAAATTGGTTAGAAAAATGACGGAAGACAGTCGGGTGGCTGTCAGAAATATCCGAAGGGAAGCAAATGATGAACTAAGAAACAGCGAAAAATCGGGAGATATTTCTCAAGACGAATCAAGGCGCTTACAAGATGAAGTCCAAAATTTAACAGACAAATATATTGAAAAGATAAATGAGGTATTGGCAACCAAGGAAGAGGAAATAATGGAGGTTTAATATCCATTGCCCAATAAAATCCCAGATGTGCTTGGTTTGTACGCAAATGAGGCGCTGGATATTTTAAAAGGTGATAATTTCAGAGTCAGGTGTGTTGAAACACTACCTGTTAAGAATATTGACCCCTCTAAAAACAAACGAGTTGTGAGGCTGAGACAATTAGCCCCAGGACTGGTTGAATTGGTTTTGGTCCATGAAAGCAGTAAAAAATTGGGGGAAGGGGGTGAATATTGTGGCATTTAAGATTACTGATGATTGTGATGCTTGTGGCATCTGTGAAATGGATTGCCCAATGGGAGCCATTGAGGAAGGCGATGACATTTATGTAATTAACCAAGATGAGTGTGATGAGTGCGGAACTTGTGTGCATTCTTGTCCTAATGGTGCAATCATTGAAGAGTAATTAATAATGAGCCCCCTCATAAGAGGGGGTTTATTATTAAGGTGGGGGGAGGAAGTACATGGCCCAAGTATTACATGATTCCCTACGTAAAAAAGGAGTAGGGGGATTTGATAAATCGGAAGAAAATTTAATGAAACAACTATACATTGATAACTTACCGAAACATATAGCATTGATTATGGATGGGAATGGACGCTGGGCGCAAAAAAGAAAAATGCCCCGGAATGTTGGGCACAAATATGGTGCCGAAGCCCTAAAAAAAATAGTTATGTTTTGTAATGAAATAAATATTCAGATATTGTCGGTCTATGCCTTTTCAACAGAGAACTGGAGAAGACCAAAAACAGAAGTGGATATGTTGATGAAACTTCTAATAGAGTATTTACAGAGGGAAATTGATCTTTTAAATCGAAACAATATTAGATTAGAGGTAAGCGGGGATATGGAATACCTACCAGTGGAGGTGCGCTCCGCCGTTCAGAAGGGCAAAGAAGTATCTAAATTTAACACAGGGTTGATACTTAATGTTGCTCTCAATTATGGGGGAAGAGATGAGATTGCTAGGGCCGCAAGGCAGATTGCAGAAAAAGTAAAGAATGGGGAATACAATATCCAGGAAATAGACAAAACTCTAATGGAAAAACATCTTTACACCAGCAGCCTCGGTGATCCTGAGTTGTTGATAAGAACCTCCGGTGAAAGACGTCTTAGTAATTTTCTTTTATGGCAGCTGGCTTATACGGAGCTGTTTTTTACTGATATTTTATGGCCTGATTTCGATAGAATCCATTTGTTGGAGGCGCTTTGCTCTTACCAAAAACGAGAAAGAAGATTCGGCGGAATATGATGAGAGATGGTGATGTCTTTGCTTGGGAAGCGGGTTATAACGGCGTTACTAGGTGTACCCCTTGTATTCACCCTTACATATTTGGGGGGGCATTTTTTGCTTCTCGCCATCCTGATCATAGTTTTTTTCATCTTAGATGAAATGTTTCATGCTTTAAAAAAGATGGATGTCAGGATCAACAGGGCTATTGGTATTTTAGGAAGCTTTGCTTTTGTTATCTCTGCCCATGTTCATGGTAATGGATATTATCCAATGATTACCTACTTAGTCGTTATGGTCTACCTACTGTACTATGTAAATGGGTATCCAAAGGTTGCCTTGAAAGATGTGGGGATATTGTTTTTCACTTCCTTATATGTGGGATATTTTTTGAGCTATGCCATCTTGATTCGTCATTTGCCCAATGGGCTATTTTTTCTATTATTAGTTTTTATTTTAACTTGGTCAGCAGATATAGGGGCTTATTTTACCGGTAGTTTGATAGGTAGACGGAAGTTAGCAAAAACAATCAGCCCTAAAAAGACTCTGGAAGGGGCTGCCGGGGGGATCGTTTTCCCTGTTACAGCAGTTTTATTAACCAATATGATTGCGCCATTTAGTGACAAAATAATCAGCATTTTATTTTTAGGCGTTTTGGCCGGTTTGTTTGCACAGTTCGGTGACTTGGCTGCTTCAGCCATAAAAAGACAGGCAAATATTAAGGATTTTGGTAGTATTCTTCCCGGGCACGGGGGTTTCACTGACCGTTTTGACAGCTTCCTAACAGCTGCCCCCATGGTATACTATTATTTGGTATTGTTTATAATAAATTGAAGGTGGAAGGAAGTATGAAAAGTACTAAGGAAAAATACCTGCTGATTCTGATGCAAATCGCCATCGCCGCCGGCTT
>JAAYRB010000127.1 GCA_012519005.1 Clostridia bacterium | reverse complement strand
CAGGTGGTATGCCCACATAACCAAAACATATCACCGGTAGATAATGAATTGAAAAATAATGGTGATGGCAATTACGATCTGTTGGATTTACTATATCTTACCAATAGGGAATATAGGGATAAGTTTGCCGAATCTGCCTTGAGTTGGAGGGGCAGGAAGGTACTCCAACGCAATGCTGTTGTTGCTATAGGAAATACTGGGGATAAGGGGTTTGTCCCCAAACTCAAGGACGCCTTAAATGATAGGAGGCCATTGATCAGAATCCACACCGCTTGGGCTTTGGGTGAGCTTGGTGGTGATAAGTCCCGGGATATGCTTCTTAAAAGGAAAAGGATTGAGGATGATGTTCAAGTACAAGAGGAGATCGATATGGCATTGAAAAAACATGATTTTCGGCAGCATTGACTTTAAAAGAAATATCCTGCATAATAAGAGATGAAAAATATTATAATTGGGTCTGTAGCTCAGTGGGAGAGTGCCTGCTTGACACGCAGGAGGCCGTGCGTTCAATCCGCACCAGACCCACCAAGAAAAAACGGTTTTTTGGAGGGCTGCCTCTATAAAACCGTTTTTTCCTGTTGAATTATCCTTCCCTTGCCGTAGGTCTTAGCATGTTCAACATACCCAACATGACCTGCGCCATGCCAAAGCCAGTTATCCCAGCACCCAATGAGCCGCCAATATATCTACCCAAGCCGGATACTATTACGCCCGATCCAGCAACAAACCACCCATTATTGTTTTTCAAAAAGAACACCTCCATAAGACTCTTTCTATAGTTTGCTCTTTTATCTCACTATAATTCAAAAAAAAGTTGGCAGTTATCAAAGGTTTCCCGTGTTCTGATCATTGTAAAGTTAGAGGCAGATATTGAGGGAGAAGGGAGAGACTAATTATTCAGCCATAGGCCTCCTAAAATTTTAAAATTTTCAATTACCCTCAAGCATATTATGGTTGTATACAGCTAATCATGGGGACACATAATAGTATCACGACAGGAGGGAAGCAGCGGTGGCAGCAGCATGCTATATTCTAGCGTCCCAACATATGGATTATCTGTATAACAAACTAAGGCGAAATTTCAATCTCCTATGCCAGCGATGCGGGGAAGTAGAATGCCAATTAGTCGAAAGCAAGGATTACTCTCTAATTAGCTGTGTTATTATCAAAGAAGGTACAGAGGACAAAAAACCCACAAATAACTTACCTGATATTTACAAAAAATGTATTGCGGACACTGTATCAGATGTTATTGTTGAAAGATTTCAAAAGGACCTAATTGAAAAAATATTTAGTAATCATCACAGTTATCTTGATGAAGCAATAAAAGATAAATTGTATAAAAACATGGGGGAAATTACAGATTATAATGAAGGCAGCCATTATATGAAAAAGGGAGATAAGGAATTGAAAAGTATGATCTCCCACAGGCTTATTGCCCATCTAAATACAAACAACCGTATAAATATAGAGGGGTTTATAAAATTTGCTCTTAAAGATTATAGTAATAAATTAAAAATCAAGATTGATGATGCAGTAGATGAATATTTGTTGGAAAAAGAATATGATGATTTCATTGATTTATTAAGATGTTTTGTAGAGATTCAGGAACCCAGGGTAGATAAAGTACATGTTATTATCCGTTCTACCAGTGTTTTTGAGTTGTTTGATGATGATTATAATGTCATAGATAATGAATATTTGGAAAACTTTATTCTAGAGATGGTTGACAGTGAACTGAGTTACGAGGATTTACTTATCAGTGCATTGATCACCATTGCACCCTTAGAAGTAAAGGTACATTTGCCCGATTATAATGGTTTTTGCGATTCCTTGGCAACTATACAGAAGGTTTTCGAGCAAAGAGTCTCATTATGTACTGGCTGCTCAAAATGTATACAGTTGGAACACAGGAAATTTTAACTGATCCCAGCCCACCTGGGGTCAGTTTTTTTTTAGTTTTACAATTTTAGATACTTCTGTTATATTACCAATGTCAAAGAAAAGATGCTGGAAGTGGATGCCGTGGTGTTAAAATTCCTTATTATTCCTATAACTGGTGGATTCATAGGTTGGGTAACAAATGTTTTGGCGATAAAATTAATATTTTGGCCGTATAAACCCATTAAAATTCCTTTGCTGAATTTAAACTTTCAGGGCTTAATCCCCAAAAGAAGAGGGGAAATAGCAGCAAATATAGGACAGATTATTGAAAGGGAATTATTGTCTGTTGATGACCTGCTTAAATATTTCAGCAGCGAGGAAACCAAGAAAAAATTTTCCCATGTAATAGCCGACGCAGTGAAGAAGGAAATCATGACAAAGATTCCCAAATACATTCCCACCTCTATAATTAGGGTTGTAAATAATATCTTTGGGGATATATTACAAAAAGAAGTGCCTTTAGTAGTTGAAAGAGTGAGTTCGGAGATGGGCGGTGAAATAAAAAAGGGGTTGGACTTGGCCGGCATCATTGAGGACAAGCTAAATTGTTTTGATGTAATGACCTTTGAGAAGCTTGTCATTGAAATAGCAAATAGGGAGCTGGGTCATATCAAAATAATGGGTGCGGTCTTGGGTTTTATAATAGGGCTGCTTCAAACAGGTTTTGTTATCTTTGTATTACCCATAATGTAGGGTGGTACCAACAAATATAATAAAATAATCATATTTGACAAGTAAAACAAGTGAGATTATAATAAATTTTAAACTAATATTTAAATGCTATGAGGGGGACAAGTACCGTATTTAGATATTTCCACAGAGAGGGACAGCTTCAGCTGAGAGCATCCTGGAAAACTACTATCAGGGAAACCACCCCGGAGCAGCACCATTGAAAACCCCAGTAAATGGTGCCGGTGTCCCCGTTAATAGAGGTTTGAGCGTATATTTTTGATGGAATTAGGGTGGAACCGCGGAACTCTCGCCCCTTGGGTGAGGGTTTTTTTATTTTTAATGGAGGGGGTTGGATTAAATGGGCAGCGTTTCAATAACCTTAAAAGATGGATCCATACATGAAATACCCAGGGGAACAGCTGTAATGGATGTGGTAAAAGGAATCAGCCAGAGGCTGGCAAGGGAGGCGCTGGTTGCACGATTTAATGAACAGCTTGTTGACCTTAACTCAATAATCAATGGTAATGGTAAATTGGAAATATTGACCTTTGATGATGCGGAAGCAAGGGAGGTATATTGGCACAGCACGTCACATATTCTTGCCCAGGCTGTCAAAAACCTATACCCTGAGGCAAGTCTTGGTATTGGGCCTGCCATCTCAAATGGTTATTATTATGATTTTGATGTGGTAAAGGGCTTTAGCCCGGAGGAAGTTGAGGCCATTGAGGCTGAAATGAAAAAAATTATTAAGGAAAATTATAGTTTTAAGCGAAGAGAACTTTCTCTGGAAGAGGCCTTGGATTTGTTTACGGAGAATAAGGAGCCCTACAAGGTGGAACTTATTAAAGAACTGCCTGAGGATTCAACAATCAGCATATATGAGCAAGGAGGCTTCATGGATCTATGTGCCGGGCCCCATATCCCATCAACGGGTAGGGTGCGGGCATTAAAATTGCTGAATGTTGCCGGCGCATATTGGAAGGGCAGCGAAAGGAATCCCATGCTGCAAAGAATATATGGTACTTCCTATCCTAAAAAAAAGATGCTTGACGAGCACCTTTTTAAAATAGAAGAGGCTAAGCGTAGGGATCATCGAAAACTGGGAACCCAGCTGGATTTATTCAGCCTCCATGATGAGGGCCCGGGCTTCCCCTTTTTCCATAATAAGGGGATGATAATCTGGAATGAGCTTGAGAATTACTGGCGTAAGGAGCATCGCCGTCACGGCTATGAAGAAATCAAAACACCTATAATTCTAGATAGGGGACTTTGGGAGAGATCAGGTCATTGGGATCACTATCACGAAAACATGTATTTTACAGAAATAGATGAGGTCAGCTATGCATTAAAACCCATGAATTGTCCTGGGAGTATATTGGTATATAAAACAAAGCAGCGCAGCTACCGGGATTTTCCCTTGAGAATGGCGGAGCTTGGTTTGGTTCATAGACATGAGCTCTCTGGAGTTCTCCATGGATTGATGAGGGTGAGATCTTTCAATCAGGATGATGCCCATATTTTCATGCTTCCTTCACAGATTAAAGATGAGATTGTGGGAGTCATTGAAATGATTGATGATTTTTATAGTGTATTTGGTTTTGAATACAAAGTGGAACTGTCCACAAAGCCGGGGGACGCCATGGGTTCTGATGAAATTTGGGAGCAAGCAATTGAAGCTTTGAGGGATGCGGTGGAATCAAAAAATATAGAATACTGTATAAATGAGGGTGATGGGGCTTTTTATGGTCCTAAACTAGACTTTCATTTGGAGGATTGTCTCGGACGTACATGGCAATGCGGCACCATACAGCTGGATTTTCTCTTTCCCGAAAATTTTGATCTCAGCTATATAGGTTCTGATGGTGAAAAACACAGGCCCGTGATGATTCACCGGGTAATATTTGGGAGTATAGAACGTTTTATCGGGATCTTAATTGAACACTATGGTGGGGCCTTTCCCACATGGCTTGCCCCGGTGCAGGTTCTTCTTCTTCCTATTGCGGACAGACATCAGGAGTATGCGGCGGCATTGAAAGAAAAATTAGAATCCCATGATATACGGGTAGAGATAGACTCAAGAAACGAAAAGATCGGTTATAAGATCAGGGAGGGTGAAACCCAAAAAGTTCCCTACATGGTCATTGTCGGTGACAACGAAGTGAAAAACAAAAACCTTTCCATAAGAAAAAGGAAGGTCGGGGATATGGGCACCCTGGCATTGGAGGAGTTTTTAGAGGTCGTAAAAAGGGAAGTAAGGGATAAGACCCAATAAAAAAAATAGGGGGTTTTCTTGGGATAGGTTTTAGTTGACGCTGTGATTGGGTTTGTGTTATACTTTTAAAGGTAATTTGTAGCTTTCTAAGCAGAAGCCATCCGCTTCTCACCTTATGGCACATCCAGTATGCAGCTGATAAGGTAGATACTTTGTTATAAAAGTGGGTGGATTATGCCCACTTTTTTATATTTTCAGGAGGTGACACCGCGATTAGTAAGGAGCTAAGAATTAACGAGGGGATTACAAACAAAGAGCTGCGGTTGATAGGTGTTGATGGAGAGCAGGTGGGAATTGTATCTCCTCGCGAGGCTATGGTTATGGCGAGGGAAGCCGGACTTGATTTAGTGGAAGTTGCACCCCAGGCGAGGCCGCCTGTATGCAGGATAATGGATTACGGTAAATACAGATTTGAGCAAAACAAAAGGGAAAGGGAAGCAAGAAGAAAGCAGAAAGTTATAAATGTGAAGGAAGTTAAGTTAAGGCTTGGAATTGAGGATCATGATTTTGAAGTTAAAGCACGGAATGCAGAGCGTTTTTTGAGGAACGAAGATAAGGTAAAGGTTACAATTATGTTCAGGGGTCGGGAAGTGGCCCACTCTGATCTTGGGCTAAAGCTGTGCAAAAGATTAGCTAAAAGGGTTGAGGGGGATGGCGAAATAGAAAAGCCTCCGAAACTAGAAGGACGAAACATGATCATGGTACTGACTCCTAGGCTCAATAAAAAGCAGCAGTAGAGGGGGTATATTCATGCCAAAAATGAAGACACATAGGGGCACTGCAAAAAGAGTCAAAAGGACTGCTAAAGGAAAATTCAAAAGGACAAAGGCCTACAGGGGTCACCTTTTAGGGCATAAAAGTGCTAAAAGAAAGAGAAGGCTGCGCAAGGGGGGCCTAGTATCCTCTGCCGATCAAAAAAGACTGAAAAAACTTATGCCAGGAGTGTAAGCAATAAACAAAGGAGGGAATTCACATGCCCCGGGTAAAAAAAGGTTTAACAAGGCGCAAAAGACATAAAAAGATACTAAAACTTGCCAGAGGATATTATGGGAAGAAATCAACTTCCTTCAGGCCTGCGAACCAACAGGTTATGAAATCCCTAAGTTATGCATATGCGCATAGAAAAAAGAGAAAAGGGGATTTTAGAAAGCTCTGGATTACACGTATAAATGCTGCCGCAAGACTCAATGGAATATCGTACAGCCGTTTCATCAATGGTCTTAAACAGGCTGGTGTAGAAATCAACAGAAAGATGCTTGCTGATCTTGCCGTAAAAGATTCCGATGCGTTCAAGGAGTTAACTGAGGTAGCTAAAGGCAAATTGGCAGCAAAATAGCGAGTTAAAAAGTCCTTCTAAGAGGGACTTTGTTTTTTTAGTGTAGGGATAATAGGATATGCAGGAGTTATTTATATGTTTACTAGAATCAAATCAAAAAATAATCAGTATTTGAAATTAGCCAGGCGGCTGGCTGATAGTAGAAAACAAAGGCAGAAAAGCGGCCTATTTGTTTTTGAGGGGATCCGCCTTGTTGAAGAGGCTTTCGCTTCGAAATTACCAATTGAGTTTGTTTTCATGAGCGAGGATTTTACAGACACGGAAAAAGGGAAGCAGCTGATGGATAATGTGGTTTCCTACGGGACTGCCGGCTATATATTGGATAACGATGTTTTTCGTTCCTTGGCGCAGACGGAAAACCCCCAAGGTATTATGACTGTTGCTGAACAGCCCCAGTGGGGGTCTGGCGATACCCTCTTTGAGAATCCCGAGGCATTCATTTTAGTGGTTGATGAAGTACAGGATCCTGGAAATCTTGGCACGATTATACGCAGTGCCCATGGGGCCGGGGTGGATGGTGTATATCTTACCCTTGGCACGGTGGATATCTACAATAACAAAGCGGTGAGGGCTTCCATGGGCTCTATTTTTCACACTCCTTTTTTTACTGGCTGGTCAACCAAGGATTTGCTGGAAAAACTAATCAGGGGAAAATTTAAAGTCTTAGTAGCAGATGTTGCGGCCCAAACTTTGTACTATGAGGAGGACTTCGCAGGTTCCTTAGCTGTTGTTGTTGGGAATGAAAATAAGGGCCCCTCCGAGGATTTTAAAAGGAACGGCCACACGGTGAGAATACCTTGCAACGCTGAGTCTTTGAATGTATCCGCAGCAGCCGCGGTATTATTATATGAAAGGGTTCGGCTGGGATTGTGAAGAAAATTACAGTTCATGAGAGGGGTAAATTGCAAATTCCGATTTACCTTTTTTGTATAACAAATAGCAGATTTTGCTTGAAAATACCTTTTTATGCCTTCTTTAAAGGGCGGGCGGATGCCTTTATCCCTTCTTGCCTATACCCCTTGACTGTGATATAATCTTTCTTGGGTTGGTCATTTAAAAATCTTGAAAGGTTGTGATGCGGTTTGCTATCGCCCGCCGAGGTTTTTTGGAGGATTTTTGAAAACACTGGCTCCATCACGGCCTATATGATTTACCGGAGGCTTATTTTACAGTAGGTTCAGGAAAATTGGGCAGAAAGAATACTGTGAATGATTCTAAGGTTTGTCAACCGGGGTAATTTGTATAACATAGAATTATTTGAGAGAGAATGCTTTCGTCTTTGGGGCGAAGGCCTTTTTGTTTTGAAAAACTTTGTTTATATATTGCTACATGGTAGAATATTAGTATTGTGGACACGAATGCTTTAAAAATTCTTATATATCACAGGATGATGAACGGGGAGGTCAAAGGATGTTAGACAGGATTCAGCAGATTAAGCGAAAAGCCCTCAGCGAATTGGGATTTCTTGAAAGCATAGAGGAATTGGAAGGCTTACGCATAAGAATCTTAGGGAAAAAGGGTTTATTAACAGAGGTTTTGAGGAGCATGGGCAGCATACCCGCTGAAAAAAGACCTGAGATGGGTAAGCTTGCAAATGAGGTAAGAAACTTTATAGAGAAAGAAATTGAGACCCAAAGAGCCAGACTTGACCAGTTAGAAAAAGAAAGACAGATTGCTGGGGAGGTAATAGATGTTACCTTACCAGGGATAAAACCCCTTGTGGGCAAGAGACATCCTATTACACAAATCATGGACGAAATAAAGGATATATTTTATAGTTTAGGTTTCAGTGTTATAGATGGCCCGGAAGTAGAATTGGATTATTACAATTTTGAAGCGCTGAACATGCCCGCGGATCACCCGGCAAGGGACATGCAGGATTCCTTTTACATATCAGAAAAAGTTTTGCTCAGAACCCATACCTCTCCGGTTCAGATAAGGGTTATGGAAGAGGTTGTTCCGGATCTCCCTATCAGGATTATTGCCCCGGGTAAGGTCTTTCGCAGGGACGATGATGCGACACATTCACCTATGTTCCATCAGGTGGAGGGTCTTTTAGTGGATAAAGGGGTTACTTTTGCAGATTTAAAGGGGACGCTGTTGGTGTTTCTCCGCCAAATTTTCGGCAAGGATCTAAGAATACGTCTTAGGCCAAGCTATTTCCCTTTTACGGAACCCAGTGCAGAGGTGGACATTTCCTGCATCATATGTGGGGGGGATGGCTGCAGAACATGCTCCCAAAGCGGCTGGCTTGAGATTTTAGGTTCAGGGCTTGTAGATCCAAGTGTGTTGGAGATGGCCGGCTACAATCCTGAAGAAGTGAGCGGCTATGCATTCGGTATGGGGGTGGAGCGAATCGCCATGCTG
>JAAYRB010000126.1 GCA_012519005.1 Clostridia bacterium | reverse complement strand
TATGGCCGGCTGCGATGGCAGAATGAAGGAAAGGGATTACTATACCAAATTTGCGGAGGCACTACCTGAGGATACAGTGATCCTAACGGCCGGCTGTGCCAAGTATCGCTACAACAAGTTGGATCTTGGTGATATCGGTGGTATTCCCAGGGTTCTCGATGCGGGGCAATGTAATGACTCATATTCCTTGGCAGTGATAGCCCTGAAGCTTAAAGAAGCATTTGGCCTAGAGGATCTTAACGAGCTGCCCATAGCGTATAATATCGCGTGGTATGAGCAAAAAGCTGTTATCGTCCTGTTGGCATTGCTGCACCTGGGTGTGAAAAACATTCACTTGGGACCCACGCTGCCGGCATTCCTGTCACCCAATGTAGCTCAAGTACTCATTGACAACTTCGGTATCGGTGGAATATCTAATGTTGAAGATGATATAAAGATGTTCATGGCATAAAACTAACAGACTCAAATATAAAAGGGCAGCCCCTGCTATAAGGGGGCTACCTTTTTAATATGTCTGTATGTAGTTGGTAATATTAGTAACAATAAATGGTTCTCAAGGGTTATATATTTGATGCTGTTTGTCAAATAGCTTGAGATAATCCCCATAACCTTCTTTTTTTAAATCCTCCATGGGGATAAACTTGACCGCGGCTGAGTTAATACAGTAACGCAACCCTGTTGGCTCAGGCCCATCCTCAAAGACATGACCCAAATGGGAATCCCCCAGCTTGCTTCTTACTTCCGTCCTTACGCGGTTGAGACTGGTGTCTTCTTTCTCTGTGATCAGATCGTCATCTACAGGCTTAGTAAAACTTGGCCAACCACAACCTGCATCAAATTTATCCAAGGAAGTAAATAGGGGCTGCCCCGTAACAATATCTACATAAATTCCCGGCTTTTCATTGTCCCAATACTCGTTTTGGAAGGGTGGTTCTGTGTCATCCTCCTGGGTCACCCTGTATTGTATTGGGCTCAACCTTTTTTTCAGTTCTTCTTTTTTCGGTTTTACATATTTCATATTATCCGCCCCCTTTGGAATGTTTTGACCATACTTTTTCTATATATTCTTCTCTCCCTGAACCTTTTTTATATATCCCGTAGTGGGCTGGGTTTTTCCTATAATAGCATTGATGATGTTCTTCCGTGGGATAAAACTTCTTAGCTTTAAGAATCTTTGTTGCTATGGGTCGGGAGAACATGCCGGAGTTTTCCAAGGATACTAAGGATGCCTCAGCAATTTTTTTCTGCTCACCATCATGATAAAAGATTACCGTTTCATATTGTGATCCTCTATCGGCAAATTGCCCTCCTGGATCGGTGGGATCTATTTGTTTCCAAAATATCTGCAATAGATCCCCATAATTAACGGTTTTTGGATCGTACTTTATTTGGACTACTTCAATATGGCCTGTGGTACCCGTGGATACCTCATCGTACGTAGGATTCTCTAGCGCCCCACCGGAGTAGCCGCTTAGTACCTCCACCACTCCCTCTGTTTCCTCAAAAGGCTGCACCATACACCAAAAACAGCCTCCCCCAAAGGTAGCAAGTTTGTATCCGTTATTTTTCTCGTAGTCGTCCATATACCTCACCCACCGCGGTAATGAATTTTTAGTTATTTATATTATTCCTTCCTAGGGGGTTGTTACTCCTTCAATGTTTTCAATCAGGTCAAAAATATTTTTG
>JAAYRB010000125.1 GCA_012519005.1 Clostridia bacterium | reverse complement strand
GCCTACTTTCGATCCTCCAAAAAAGATACAGCAGCACCACTGACGCACCGAGAAGGAACAGAATCATGGGCGAAGTCCAACCCCTGGTATTCCCCTGATTGAGGGCGTACAATAGGGAAAAAGTTCCGGTGGTAACCGTCGCAAAACCCCATTTGTCAAAGGCTCCCCCCTTCACTCCGGGTGTTTCCGGAAGCAACCTGTGAGCTAAATATAAAGCCACCAGAGCCACAGGTATATTTACAATAAATAGATAACGCCAGCTGAGATACTCAATGACCACCCCGCTGATGGTGGGCCCCACGGTGGGAGCCATCATCACTGCAATCCCCCAGGCACCGATGGCCAGACCTCTCTCATGGCCGGGAATGACCTTGTAAATAATGGTAAGACTAGTGGGCATAATCATCCCGGCACCTAGGGCCTGGACCACCCTTGCCCCTATAAGAGTAGGAAGGCTCCAAGCGAAACTGCCCAGCACGGAACCGGAAATAAAGACCATCAAAGCATAGATGTACAGTTTTTTTGTACCGAGACTGTCGGCGAGATAACCAGAAACGGGGACAATCACCCCAAAGGTAAGAAGAAATGATGCCAGAACCCATTGTATTTCCACGGTGCCTACATTAAATACTCCCATCAAAGTAGTCAAAGCCACATTGATAAGACTGTTATTCAACACACAGATAAAAGCCCCCACCATCACTGCCCCAACGGCCAACCAAGCGGTGGATCTCTTGGTTCCTCCAACTCCCATTTAAACACTTCCCCTAGAATTATTATTAGAAAACCCAGGGGGAATAATCCCCCCGGGCATGTGAAATCCCGCCACCCATACATCTTCAATTATATGCCAAATTGAAATATTTGTACACCTGCCCCAGTATGGAATAAAATAACAACCAAGGACCTCAGATAGATCACCCGGCCGTCAATTTTAAATATCTATTGGCAAGGCAATCAGCAAGAATGACCCCGTAGCCAACTACCTGTCGTGGACTTCTTTGCTGTCCTCCGGCACCTGATCCCTATCGGTCATGCCGTAGTCACGGATAACACTGGTAACTCTGATCCTGTAATCCTCAAACATTTCCTCTCTGCCTTTTTTTTGGGCCTCTCTATGCTTCTGTTGATTTCTCCACTTTGTCACTGCCTCCTCGGATTCCCAAAGGGAAAATGAAAGCAGCTTATCGGGATTAGTTATGCTTTTGTACCTTTCATTGTAAATGAATCCCTCGGCCTTTTCCAGTTCATCTCTTATGCCCCCGGCGATCTCCAGGTACCTCTCCATATTCTCCCCCGGAATAATCACTTCAAATATAACAGCGATCACTTTCTCACCCCCTCCATCTATGGTATTTGGACTACCAGTTAGTTTTGTAGTCTATTATACAACTTTTAAGACCTAAGTGGGGAAATATTTAAGCAAATGCATAACCCTCCTTAACCTTTTATTGGGATGATAGGATTTCCACATCCTAAATTAAATTCCTTCCGCTTTTGGCCGATTTTTGGGCGGGATTATTTATGATGTTTTTTATTTTATAACACCACCCGGTAATGTAGTGATATAATTGGCATATCAAAAATAATGGAGTTGGGTATATGATTTTTCCTTTAGCCACGGCAGTGGTATTGATTGCCATCCTTGTTTTTGTAGGAGCAATTTTTTTTGCAGCAAAAGGGGAGCACTCAGAAGGAGGAGATGATGTGATCAAAAATGTCTATGTTTACTTAGTACTATTTGCCACCCTGATGATGGTCATTGGCGGGAGCGTGGCGGCATTCATGGCCTTCACGGATATTTTGGCACCCACCCCCTATCACCAGTCCTTTGAGGATTTCAAGCGTTGGGCCGTGGAGGATAAATCCCCCGATGGCGAGATCGTGGAGCCAAAGCCCACAGATGAAGAACTACAGGACAGATATGATGCAATGGTCAAAACAGATGAGAACAGGCAGATAGCCAGGGCCAAAAATACCTTGATCAAGAGCTTCAGCTGGATCCTTATCCCCTTGCCGGTATTCATATACTTCCAAAGGCTGATCAGACGAAGAGAGTAGCACCAATTGGAGGGGCTGCCTTGACCCAACCACGAGCAACCAGAGG
>JAAYRB010000124.1 GCA_012519005.1 Clostridia bacterium | reverse complement strand
TCGATGAGATCATTCCGATGGTAGTCGGGATCAACCCCGCCGATTATATTTGCCTCCTCTAAATCAAGGGAGTGAACGCCCAGCAGCGGTTTCCAGACAAATCGCACAAAGGTAGACTTGCCCTCGTCATTCACAAAACGGAAAGCATTGATAGGATAGCCCTCCATCATCCTCCAACTTCTGGGCCGGCCCCGACCGGACATGAGCCACATGATGAAATGTGCAGTTTCCTGGTTGTTTGCAATATAATCCCAAGCATTATCGTGGGCTATTGTGGCCTGGGGCACATCGGTCACAGGATTTTGTTTGGCCGCATGGACAAAATCAGCAAATTTCATGGCATCCGTCAGGACAAACACAGGGAACTGAAGTGCCAAATTGTCATAATTCCCTTCCTGAGTATAAAATTTGGTGGCAAATCCCCGCACATCGATGGCCGTATCCTTTGATCCTTTGTTCCCGATGAAATTTGAAAAACGGACAAACACCGGTGTTTCAATACCCGGCTCCTGTAAAAAGCCCGCCTTGGTGTATTCCTTCATGGACTTAGTGCACTTAAAAACACCATGAATACCGAAACCCCTTGCGTGGACCACCTTCTCCGGTATTCTCTCCCGGTTTAAATGGGTTTGTTTTTTATAAAAATGAATGTCCTGGAGAAGCCGCGGACCCCTTTTCCCCGCCCTCAGGGACCAGCGATCATTGGAAATTTTAAGACCGGCGTCAGTGGTCATTTTTCCCCCGGCATTTTTAGCACGATATTGTTTTAGCTGCTCTATTTTGCTGTTTCCGTCGATTTCTTTTTTATCCATCTTACCACCCTTCCCGGATTTATTTACTCCCTTAGTAATGTGTATTTTTTGTAATTTTATGCCCTTGATCCAAGATTCGGAAGGGGCCGGTATTTTAGAATTCTACAATAATCACATTTTGATTACACATAGTAATACTACTGAGATAACACCTTGTAAACTACGGTAATCAGCATCGGAGGGAAATTCATATGGGGAAAAAGGGACAATTCGTACCAGCACTGGGATTTCACCGGCTCACCCGTTTCTTTGATCCCTTGGTCAGGTCAACAATGTTGGAGCAAAAATTAAAAAAAATCCTGCTCCAGCAGGCCCACATTGCCAATGACGAGGTGATGCTTGATTTTGGCTGCGGCACTGGAACATTGGCTGTCATGGCAAAAAAGGCAGCACCCAAAGCAATCATCCACGGGGTGGACGTGGATCCTAATATACTTAAAATTGCCCATAACAAAGTAAAAAGCAGCCACCTTGATATATTCCTAAGCTATTATGACGGTACTTTTTTACCCTATGATGACAAGATGTTTCACAAGGTACTGTCAAGCCTTGTATTCCATCATTTAAGTAGGGACCAAAAAAACGCCTCATTAAAGGAAATATATAGGGTGATGAAAACCGGTGGTGAGCTCCACATATTAGATTTTGGGAAGGCGGGCAGCATACTGATGCGTATATTATTTCTACCAAACCAAATTCTAGATGGCTTTGTTAACACCTCGGATAATGTGAAAGGGCTGCTTCCGGATATAATTAGAAGTAATGGCTTCACCAGTGTGGAGGAATATCACAGGAGAAGCACTGTATTTGGCACTATTTCCTTCCTTAGGGCTGTCAAAAAGAGGTAACCATTATATGAGCTGCTGGATGAGGGGTATGTTAGAATCGGATACGGAGGAGTGATAAAAATGCAAACAGGTACTGCAAATATGCCCCTTCATGGCGGCCAGTGTCCTCGGTGGCTTTTTAATAAAATGAAGGAATTGGGTGCTGCCATGGTGGAGGTAATTGTAATGGAATATGGGCCGCATGAAATCCTACGCAGACTCTCGGACCCTGTCTGGTTTCAGACTTTTGGGAGTGTATTAGGTTTTGATTGGCACTCCTCCGGCCTGACCACTGTGGTTTGTGGTGCGTTAAAGGAAGGTTTAAGAAATAATCAGGGGGAGTTGGGAGTGTTTTTCGCCGGCGGAAAGGGGAAAGCCTCAAGAAAGACTCCCCAGGAAATTTTAGAAGCCGGGGAGAAGTACGGCCTTAGTAATGATCTCACAGCTCTAAAGGATACCAGCCGCTTGGTGGCCAAGGTGGATTCTGCCGCCGTGCAGGACGGGTATCAGCTCTACCACCATTTTTTCGTATTCGACAGAAAGGGCAGCTGGACGGTAATCCAATAGGGAATGAATGAAAAAAACAGATATGCCAGGAGATACCATTGGCTGAGTGAAGGTCTATACAGCTATGTAAATAACCCCCATTCCGCTGTTTGTGGGGAGCAGCAGAATAATGTATTGAATCTTGTCTACCACGACAATGAAGCAACAAGGCTTGCTTCCGTTGAGCTAAGTAGGGAAAAACCCGTAAAGACCCAGAAAATTTTACAATCCCTTGCATCGGAAAAGCAGGAACACAGCCGCTTTAAACAATTAAGTTTATTTAAAGAAAACCCAGGGACACACCCCATAGGCAATGCCGCTGTACCCGTGATTCCCCGCACCCTTACCATGCCGAGGCATCACCCAGTTCCTTCGGCTGGATATCTGGACAAAATACTATATAAACTTTACGATGCCCCTCCTGAGAATTATCGCAATTTGCTGCAGACACCGGGGGTTGGGGCCAGCACCTTAAGAGCCCTGGCCATGGTAGCGGAGGTCACCCATGGTGCCATACCAAGTTATCATGACCCAGTGCGATACACTTTTGCTCACGGCGGCAAGGACAATTACCCCTTCCCCGTTCGGCAAGGAGATTTAGAGAAATCCTTGGAGGTGCTTCGCGCAGCAATAGCCAAAGCCAAATTGGGGAAAAAGGATAAATTAAATGCCCTAAATAGATTAGCCCTAAAAAAAGAAAAAATAAGGGTCCAGGCATGACCCTTGTTTCCAAGGCCCCTGAACCCCGCCCCCATGTTTTTAATCACAGCACATGCTTATATTGGCAAAAGACGAATAATGGGCGATGACATTTACCTTAAATTTACGATGACCGCACATTACTTTTTCTGGGAATACAAAACAGAAATCCCCTATCTCCATATTGTTCATACAGGTTCCCGGGCGGCCGGGTATTGTCAACTGGGCGGTCTTCAACCCAACGGTCTTATATGACCCAGCCTTTTTCTCCGAGACCACGACTCCCACATTTACTTTTCTGGATGCACATACATTATCCAGCTTTACTTTTACCATCAACAAACGTCCCTCACAATGAAGCTTTACATCATTGACCATAACTTCTTTGACATCCTCACAGGGGCCAAAAGTTACATCATAACTCTGCTCAGCAGTGCAGAGGCACTGCTTCTGTTGACCATGGCCATGGCCGTGGCCGTGCCCCCTATCTTCTTGTTCTTCCGTTTGCGGTGTGTCGGTATCCGTTTCTTCCTTTACTTTTAAATTTTCAAGATTCAAGGGCAAATTGGGGGCGGAATCACTATTGACTTTGTGATTGTCCACATCCGATGATACATCTAGGGATTTTTTTTCATCCATCTCATGCTTTCCTCCTCTAAAAGTTGGAATTTACTATATACTATTTTCCTTCCG
>JAAYRB010000123.1 GCA_012519005.1 Clostridia bacterium | reverse complement strand
TGAAGGATCGGGAGCAGATTGAGCAGGCGGTACGCAAAGCTATCAGCGCTGATACTATTGATGAGTATATGGTGGAAATACGAAGGTAAAAGCCGGGGTGATCACCCCGGCTTTTTTAGTAAAAACATGTGGTTTCCCGTTTAAATGCAACAATATTAGGGTAATTATTTGTTCTAAAAGAATAATATTTTTTTTGCGGAAGCTATTACTAGGCAAGCTGGTGGTCCATAAAGATAGCTTAGAGGGATGATTACCCATTACTGGAAAACCTTAATCACTATCCAGGTTTTGAAGGGAGTACTACTAGCGAATTACTTGGCGCAAAGTAGCTTTATTCCGTCAGAAGGCCGGGCAATACATGCCTATCAGCCCCCGCCATTTCAGTGTGCTGCGCCTTGAGATATCTGGATAATTTCAAGCAGGGGCTTATCTTCAGTCAACCATAATGGGGACAGCGACAGCACAGGGGCCTATTTCATAGGTAACCTCCTTCACTGCACACCGCAAAGAATTGCGGCGTTTCTTTGTGTTCAGCGGATGGGGCTAGTGGTTATAACTTCTACCCGGTCAGAAGATCATCCGCCATCTGCCGTGTCACCTCTTCCAGCTCCATGTTTTCAAACCAGTTTAAAGGAATCCGGCTCCGTCCCAAACAGGCTCCCAGAATATCGCTGGTGATGTACTAATGCAGCAAAATGGAAATTGGAGGAATCACTATCCTGCATTTGGTTTCTTTTGAAGGAGGGTTAAACCAGAAATGGCATCATCTTCATCCCAGTGCAGGGAAAAAGGGGGTCTTTGGCGAAAAACCTGTATATTATATGTTACCCTTATCGTGATACAGCAGTGGTAGTTTTAAACTATGGAGGGGTTATACAAATAGATGTTCAAAAAATTTTCCCATTACGAAAATTACATTCTAAAAGGCAACCTTGGCAGACATGAAACCTTTACCCCTAGATATGGGTGGTTAAAAAAAGGGTACGAGGCTGTGATTGAGGATGAACGGGCCTTTCGGGCTCCCGATGCGATTGTAAGATTTGGTGTTGGTAAAAACATGGTTAGTTCCATCCGTTTTTGGATGTTGGCCTTTAAATTGTTAGAATCCGAGGGCAGGTCTATGCGACCTACTGAACTAGCCACCAGGTTACTCGATGAAGGAAGGGGATGGGATCCATATTTGGAGGATGTAGCCTCCCTCTGGTTATTACACTGGCAGTTGTTTTCTCCCCCCTTGGAGTCAGCCAACTGGTCCTTTGCCTTTAACAAATGCAATCTTATGAATTTTGATATTAATTTGCTGCGCACTGTAATACGTAGCGCCGCAAAAAAATATGAACGTTTTGTCTCCACATCTGACAATACCTTTCAAAGAGATGCTTCTTGCATTATAAGGATGTATGCTGAAGAACCAGCAGTAAAGGGTTCAGAAATCGATTGCCCCTTTACTCAACTAGGCATGATGCAAAAAGCCGGAGAGAAAAATTTTGTTTGCTTTAATACCTCAGAGAAGCCTACCCTGCCGGCATTAATATTCGCGGCAGCTAGTTTTTCATATATTACCCATTATTTAACCCAAGCCAAAACGGTGTCCATACAGAGGCTAGCCTACAGTTTCAACTCCCCCGGTGTCATTTTTAAGGTCTCT
Organism: Clostridia bacterium; assembly: GCA_012519005.1. Lineage (GTDB taxonomy): Bacteria > Bacillota > DTU086 > DTU086 > DTU086 > JAAYRB01. The sequence goes on along the minus strand of JAAYRB010000123.1, from coordinate 6,951 downwards.
GAAAGTGCAGTGGGTTCATATTTGAAGGCAGCGGCAAAAAGGCTGCATGGGTTTACTATAGCGGACGGTCCAGAAGGGCCACAATTATATTTTGAAGATAATGCCGAAGCTCCAGTACTGTATTGGAATGCTATTGAGAAATATTATGAGGAGCAAAATAATGAAACTGTCTAGAGTTGTATATCCAGATATGAATGCAGCTCGTTCGGTTAATTTAGAGCGGGATAAAAAAGATGTAAATATTATTAAAGACTATCAAGTAACGGCTAAAACGATAAATATTTTGGGTCGTTTTGCCAGCGCCCTACAAGGTGAAAAGGTAAACGCCTGGTCTTTGACTGGACCATATGGAATGGGGAAATCAGCCTTTATCAATTTTTTAATGGCTGTTACTGGCCCAGCCAATGATCCACAAACAATATTGGCCTGGGATAAAATTAGTGAAACTGCTCCCGAACTACAGCTAAAACTAGCCAGTGGTATTGCCCAAACTGCAGGTGATGAAGGATTATTCCAAGTTGCTGTTACTGCTTCTTACGAACCTGTAAATCATTCATTGGCCCGGGGTTTGCAAAACGCGCTCTTAACTGCAAAGCTGGCAAGTGGTTCTGAGATACAGAGGGAGCTGCACACATTACTGAAACAAAATGTTATTGATACCCAAAGGCTTTTAAACATATTTAGCACTGTGCAAAATTTAGCGGATAGGCCACTGCTGGTGGTGGTAGATGAATTTGGAAAAAACCTGGACTTCATGTCTCATCATCACAATAAGGGTGATATATTCATCCTGCAGCAGTTGGCCGAATTAGGATCGGCATATTTGTGGGTTTGCTTACATCAGGCCTTCGATGAGTATGCTACCGGCCTTTCAAATATACAAAGACGGGAATGGAGCAAGGTACAAGGGCGTTTTGAGGATGTTACCTTTTTGGAGTCGACCCATCAAATGCTGTATTTAATCAAGAAAACGCTTAAGCAAAACCAGTCTAATGAAGATCAAGAACGCATCAAAGCATGGGCAAGGGAAATATTGCCACTTATAACCGAATCTAGCTTGGCCGATTATAAGGAATTTGATGAACAAACAATTGCCGCCATTTATCCAATGCACCCCATTACTGCGATTGCGCTGATTGAATTGTGTTGCCGTTTTGCCCAAAATGACAGAACACTTTTTTCCTTTATATGCAGTGGCGATAGGTATGCCTTACCCGCCTTCCTAGATAATACTGATGTAACTACTTCGGGGCGGTTGCCTGCTTTAGGACTGGAACAGGTGTATGAATATTTTTTCAACATTAGTACCACTGTGTATATTAATCGTGCGGAATCCCAGAGGTGGATTGAAATACATGGGATTATAGAAGAAGCGAGGCACCTGGGAACCCTGGAACAAGGAATATTAAAAACTATTGGGGTACTGAACATACTATCCGGTACATGGGGTATGAAGGCTTGTTTTGATAACATTTCTTCTGTGATTGCTTTTTCCCGTGGTGTTAGTGGGGAAAAAGTTAAAAGAGCTATAAATAAAATGATTGGAAGAGGGATTCTGCATTATAGGGAATATGCAAAAGAATACCGGCTGTGGGAAGGTTCTGATTTTGACGTTAACGAGGCAGTGCGTACTGCGAAAAACAAACTGGCCATTGGTTCACTGGACATAATCTTGGAAAAATATTTGCCACTGATGCCGATGATTGCATCCCGGCATGCCTATAATACCGGCACAGTTAGGCGTTTTGAGCGACGTTGGTTAAATGTGGAATCGCTACATAATGAACTCAGGCCAAAAAAAGGTTATGACGGCCTCGTTTTGTACTGTTTTGGATACATGCCCAAAATGGAATCTGCTCCAAAATTATGTGCAGATGGCCGGCCGTTGCTGATTGCCTATGGCCCTTTTCAAACGGCGCTAACAGAGCTAGCGTTGGAAGCCGCTGCCGTGCGTACCGTGCTAACAGACTCACTAGAGCTTGTTTACGATATAGTGGCCAGAAAGGAGGTAAAATATCGGGTCAAGGTAGCTGAACAACGGTTCCGTGACAGCCTGGCTCAGTTGTATGCACCAGGTTCAGAAGATTTGCTCTGGTATAAAGATGGGGTCCAAATAACAAAGCCTATAACCAATAGCAAGCAGCTATCAATGGCATTATCAGACCTATGTGACACCATTTACAATGAATGTCCGCGGATTGGCAACGAAATGATCAACTACAACAAACTGACCAGCGCCGCTGTTAGGGCGCGCCGGGAATTGGTAGAAGCAATGGCTACAAATGCTGCAGAGGAAGGGTTGGGGTTAAAAGGGAATGGCCCTGAGGTTGCTATTTATAAATCACTATTGTTGGAAGAGGGCTTGCATGTTAAAAGCGAAACAACTGGATGTTGGCGTTTTTCTCTCGAAGGAAAGGACAAAACCTTAGCATTCCTTTGGAGGAAAATAGATGAATGTATAAATAGGGAGGGTAATAAGGAAGGGGTGGGTGTTGAACAGATAATTGATGTTCTTAGGGCACCGCCATTTGGCCTAAAAAAAGGCCCATTGCCCATATACATTTCCCTTTATCTTTTAGCTAAGTCAAATGAAATAGCAGTATTTAGGGAGGGTGCCTATCTACCCTATATTTCAGCTGCAGAAATGGCACTAATGGTTAAGAGACCAGACCTTTTTACACTAAAGCAATTTGTAACAACCAATATAGAGCGTGAAGTTTTTGATATATATAAAAGTATTTTAAAAAGGGTTAATATAAAAAACCATCCAGGGTTGCGTAATTCAACCATGCTAGGTGTTGTTGGACCTTTGACAAAATTCATTGATGGGCTGTCTACATATTCTAAAAATACAAGAGAGATATCGCCTAGCGCCCAGCAGGTGCGTTTAGCAATCAGGTATTCGGTTGATCCAATGTGTCTATTGTTCGAAGAATTGCCCAAAGCAGTGGGGATTGATTTGGCTACACCATCAAATAAGGGTTCTTCAGTTCATGAGCAACTACAAAGGGCTCTGCGTGGGGCCTTACAAGAATTAAATGACGCGGATTTAAATCTATATTCTAAGGTAGAAAAAACAGTGTTAAATATTTTTAATTTTGATGAACTAAATGAACTTTATGAAAGGCAACAAAAGAAAATTAGTCCCCTAATAGATATTTGTGATGACACAAAGCTTAAATCAATAATGCAGGTTTTTGTTAGGGATTATCCCAACCCAAAAGAATGGGTAAAAGGCGTTGCAGGTATTGTTACTAAAAGACCATTGGATTCTTGGGAGGACCAGGACCTTACAATATTCAGCGCAAAGTTACGTGATTATGTTAGGCGTATTGAACAATTAGAAATGTTGGTTTATGGAAATGGATCTGTATTAGAAAATGATGACAATGTGCTTTTTTGTGTAATGTTCCCCAATGGTAAACTAATAAGAGAGACATTAAGTTTAAATCATCATTATGATAGTGAAGTTAAAGAAAAGGTTAATGAAATTATGAAACTACCTGGAAACAAGGTGAAAAAAATATTAGTGATTTTAGCAGATAAAATGTTTAAGGGTGAAGGATTTGGCCAAAAAACCAAATAGTACAAATAAAAAAGAACGTCATATACTAGCCCTTTCCGGGGGAAAGGATAGTGCTGCTTTAGCGGTTTATTTGCGAGATAGGTATCCAAAACTAAATTTAGAATATGTTTTTACTGATAGTGGATGTGAATTGCCAGAGACCTATGAGTTTTTGAGAAGAATTAGGGCTGTTTTAGACATTGACATCAAGGTAATTAAATCAGAAAGGGATTTCGATTGGTGGCTTAAATACTATAAAGGGGTATTACCTGCCCCCCAGCAAAGATGGTGCACTCGTGATTTAAAATTAAAACCATTTGAAAAATATATAGGGAACGACATTGCATATAGTTATGTTGCTATTAGGGCAGATGAAAGAAATAGGGAGGGCTATGTCCCAAAACAGGGGAGAAACATCATTCCTACACATCCCTTTGTTGAGGCAGGGATAGCCCTTAAAGATGTGATAGACATATTAAACAAATGTGAACTAGGCACACCAGGTTACTATGGTTGGCGCAAAAGGTCGGGATGTTATTTTTGTTTTTATCAATCTGATAATGAATGGAAAGCATTGAGAAAATATCATCCCAAACTGTTTAAGAAGGCATGTTGGTATGAGGAAAATCACTCAGATGGCAGGATTTATACCTGGAGGGGAAAAAAGGCGGGCAAGCCTCTGTTTCTTAGGGAGTTAGAAGAGTTTCTGCCCTCTGGGGAAGGATCTTGCTTTGAAGAATGTAATCATAAAACATTGCCACAGATATGCAGGAAAATAAATATTGAGGGATTCGATGAGGAAAGTTTTTTAAAATGAGGTGGGATATAGGCTATGGGTAGCAGGTACCTAGATAACATACTCAGTAGCTTACGTGTTTCTAAGCAAGGCAACGAAGCTAGACCTCATAAATATTTATTAATCTTGTCAATAATTAACTTGTTCGAAGAAAAAAATGATCATGGTAACAAATTTACATTTGAGGAACTAGAGTCAATATTTTTATCTAATTGTAACAGGTTCTTTCCTGATTGGCCTGATTATGGGAAGATGTTGGAGTTCCCGTTTTATCATTTGCAGGTGGATGGTTTTTGGTTTCTTAAGTTAAAGGACGGGAAAAGGAGGGAATATGAGGATTATCTAAAAAAATCGCATCTTACCAAAAAGGAAATCCTTGAAACAGTTGACCATGCATATTTAGATGATAGGATGTTTCAACTGCTACTCAGCAGGGATGCTAGAAAGAAAATAGAGGGAGAAATAAAGGGAGTTATTTCCACCGGCTTGGAAGATTGGGTATATGTCCCCGATAATACCATGAATGAAGGCCAAAGCCTGAAAGAAACAAGTAGTTTATATGATCATGAACAAGCTGCAATAGATGAAATTATTATAAACCTGGACAGGTATCATCTTGGAAGAATTGCTGCAAATATGTGGCTTTACGAAAATCAATCAAATAATTATTACGAGTATGATCTCATTTTGGTTGCTCACTCAGGAATTTATGTTGTAGAACTAAAACACTGGTCAGGTCACATAGAAATACTTCCCTATAAATGGGTTGCTAGCCGTATACATCGTAGACCCGATCCACATCAGAGTAATGGATTAAAATGTCGGATACTTAAGGGAATATATGAGCATAATTTTAAAACCTATCCTAGCATCTGGGTAGAGTCTGTAGTTGTTTTAACCAACCAGGATTCGATAATTGTGGGAGCCTCCAGCCCAAAAGATGCAGTTGAAAAAGGTATTCACAATCCAACCTTTGTTTCGGTTATGGATTTTATTAACTACCTGAAAAAAAGAGAATTAGCCTCTAAACCCGTACTTGATGATATGCAAATTCAATCCATTATTGATTACCTAGAGGGGTTAAACAACCCCAGGCCCAGCTTGAGGTATGATGTACCCGGCTATGAAACTGTTGAATATATTTCACAAAGGCCAGAATGTGTTGAATTGGTTGCCCGGGCTGTGAGCGGTAAAGCAAAAGGATTAAACCGTTTTCGTGTATTTCGTATACCATATCAGATCGAGCAGCAAGAAAAAGAGCGTCTTATTAAAAAGGCATTCAATACGGTAAATGCGGTTTCCCAGATAGAAGATCATCCGCATATTCATAAGGTGTGGGTAATTAAAAATGAGAATGGCGACATCATAGAAGGATCAGAATGGTCGGAAACAGGTACCCTGCAGGACCTTATCCGAGAGCAGCGTGGCAGGTGTTCTGCTGATGAGATTAATGATATATGTCAAGGCATTGCCCTCGCTTTATCCAAAGCACATGAGGTTGGTGTTATTCACCGGGCATTAAAACCGGAAAATGTGCTAATGATGAACAATATCCCTAAACTAATAAATTTTGATCTGGCCTATCAAATTGAGGAGAATCATCTTACAGTTATTGCAGATGTGTCTGGTCTAAAGGATGACGGATATATTGCCCCTGAAGTATTATTTGGCCAAGATATAGATGAGGGTACTGATTATTTCGGTCTGGGGATAATAGCTTACGAACTTTTTACCGGGGAAAAGCCATTTGCCAGCACCAGGGAGTTTGTTGCCCGGGGTGGGGTATTAAGTCAACAATCCCTGCAAAAACTTGTGGAATCAGGTGCAACTGAAGGTGCCAAAAAAGCTATAAAGGAAATGCTGCTTGCTAATCGCCAAACAAGGCTAAAGGATAGCCATGTTATCCTTTCAGCTTTCAAACCAAAAATAAAAAAAGGTGAAGAGCACCCGGTTTTAAATGCGGTGTTGCAGCCAGGAAGTTTGTATGATGTTTATGAAATTGTGAAATTAATTGACATAGGTGCAACAGCCCAAATTTACACGGCCAAAACTGTTCGGCAAAAGCTAGTTGTATTGAAACTGTTTAATAAGGAGATTCCCAGAGAGCGAATTTTTCGTGAGGCAGAGATCAGCAGTGCAGTTCAATCAGCTTATGTGGCCCACTGTGATAACATGGGGCATTGGCATGAGGACCGCTTTTTCCTTGTTATGGACCTCATTGATGGAAAAACCCTGCGTAAAATGATTGATAGGGGTGAAAGGCCTGATCTGAGGACCTTCCGAACCATAGTGCTTAGTTTAATGGATGCAATAGAAGCTTTTCACAGTCATAAGGATGAGGAGGGCAATCCCAGCCCTTTCTTGCACAGTGATATTAAACCAGAAAACATCATGATTGCCGGGGACCAAAAGCCTATTTTAATTGATTTTGGTGCTGCAGGACAACCCCGCATAGATATTTTTGAGGGGACTTCTGGTTATGTGCCCCCGGATAGTATAGTCGGCACTGACATGAAGTTTTCCCAGGATGGGGATCTCTATGCCTTGGGTATTACACTGTGGGAATGGATCTTTGGCAAAAAACCCTATG
>JAAYRB010000122.1 GCA_012519005.1 Clostridia bacterium | reverse complement strand
TCGAACCTCCGACACCCGGATTAAAAGTCCGGTGCTCTACCAACTGAGCTAATGGCTCATAATTTGGCTGGGGCGGCAGGATTCGAACCTACGCGTAGCGGGTCCAAAGCCCGCTGCCTTACCGCTTGGCTACGCCCCAGGGTTTTATGAAATATTAAATCCATTAAATTTTTGAAATTGGGGTGGATGATGGGATTCGAACCCACGGCCCCCAGAGCCACAATCTGGTGCTCTAACCAACTGAGCTACACCCACCAAGGTAACGCAGGTCTAATATAACAAAGGAAGCTTTCCTTGTCAAGGCATAACATACCTTTTAAACTTCCGAGGGCTCAAGCTTTCCTTATTAAACAACCCCACAGAAAGTAATTATACACCTCATCGTGCTGGTTGTCAAGGACAAAGCCGTTTTCTTGCATCGAGAGGCACCTCAAAGGGCGTCCCACATCCATCATTACTTTATATTTATCTATTTTAATAAAATTATTCCACTGAAAAATCAGGCAAAAACTCAGATTCAAATCAGCCCATATAATCTTAATAAGGGGGAGCCGGCTGTTCGGCTCCCAGTTTGACCAATCATCATAATTTACCGCAATAATTTATACCGTTGACCTAAAGTTTGGACAATACCAGCGGCCGCAAAAACAAAACCCCCTAAGCCACAAGGTCCGCCTTTAGAAAATCTCTGAATCCTCGGGAGTAAATAATCTCACCATCGTGCAGCACCCATAGGGCTTCCACCCCGTCGCTGCCCTCTATGAATTCCCTACCCGTATCTAAGGGCATATTGAATACCGCAGTGGATAATGCATCGGCGGCTCCGGAATCCCTGCACACAATTGTTACACTGGTAAAATGTGCGGCTGGCATCAGGGTACTGGGATCAATTATATGATGGTATATCTCTCCATCCACGGTATAATAACGTTCATACGTACCGCTTGATACAACTGAATACCCATCTATAAGCACATTGCACATCTCTAGATTGCCATCCTTCTCCAAGGGATCCTTAATTCCGATATTCCAAGGCTCTATTTCACTCCCAATCTTTCCTCCCGGCTTACCCCCAACAGCCCTGATATTACCACCAACACTGATCAAAAAAGAGTCCACGCCCTGATCCTCAAGATACAGGGCGGCCTGCTCCACGGCATAGCCCTTGGCCACTGCCCCTACATCAAGGGACATCTTTGGGTCCGTGAGATATACCGTGGAGGCCTCCTGGTCAATCAGCATCCCCTCTATATCAGTGTGCTTGGCAGCTTCTGCCAGCAGCTCCATGGGGGGTAATTCCGCGTTCTGAGGATCCGAGACACCTCTTTCTCTATAATCATGCCATATTCCTAGAACTGATCCCATTGCAACATTTATTTTTCCATCGGAATCATGATACTGTTCCTCGGCAAAGAGCAGCATTGAAATAATCATTTCGTCCACCTTTACCGGTGCAATGCCGGCATTGTCATTGATGGTTTTTACATTATTGATGCCATCATAATCATTATAGATGTCGAAGAGCTGATGATATTCTGTAAGCTTCTCTTTGACCTCCTCAACAATTGAAGTGAACTCCTCTTTGCTTTCAGAGTACCCTACAATAGTGGTCACAGTATCAAAAAGGGATATGAACTCTGCCTGATATCTATTGGGCTTTTTAGCACATCCAGGTGTAACTAACATTAAGGCAATCAACGTCGCATATATAAATCGTCTCACAACACATTTCCTTTGATGTATTTAAGATTCTTCGAGATAATGTTATTCAAACCAATAAATTATTTTTCTGCTGCTTTGGCCAAGGCAGATTGTAGGTCACCAATGGCCATGGTTACCGATGATGTTAGATCACTATCCGTGGGATGTCCTTCATCGTCTACAGCAATACCTGCCACTTCTGAGGGTGTTTTGCCGGTCACATACTCAGCAAAGGCATTTGCCTGTTCATCCCATTCCTTACCGATATCCGATGTACCTCTCATACCATAGTCATCGCCCAACTCTTTTTTGGACTTGACACGGCCTTCAATGTCTGATGTTATTTTGCCGGAAGTGTCAAAATTGACCTTACCCTGGCTGGAGTCCACAACACAGCTGGTTATCTTGTCTTCCGCATCCTTGGTTATTGCTACATATGTGGAGTATGCCTCTGCAAGGCCCGGCTTGTCATCTTCTGCACTGACGGAATTTTTCATGGTGGTGGTCACACCAATGCTCAGTTCATCCGAAGCAGAAGCTCCAAGTTCCTGTGCCTGTGCAACTGCAGTCTCCAGGGTATCTAAGTATCCACCTATCGCCATGGTAACTGTTGCGGTAAGATCGGAATCTGTGGGATAACTGCCTTCATCAACGGCTATAGCCTTGATCTCATCCAGCGTCTTGCCCTCTACATATTCCGCAAGAGATGCTGCCTGCTCATCCCACTCCCTACCGATATCCGATGCAACCCTCATTCCGTATTCGTCACCAAGTTCCGTCTTTGTCAGGAACATTGTATCCACCGGCGTAGTAACTTCTCCGTTTTCATCAAAGTTAATCTTACTCTGCACTGCCTCTATAACACATTTAATTATCTTGTCATTACCATCAACCATAACTGCAACAACCGTGGAATCAGTTTGTGCCAAACCAGGATTTTCCCCGGCATCTGCGGATTTGTTCAGCACAGTTTGCACAGCAAGGCCGGTTTTAACAACTTCCGCCTGATCCCCTGCTTCCTGCTCCTGCTGCTCCTCGGGCTCCTGCACCTCTCCGCCTCCACAGCCCACTAACAGCGCGGACACTAGTAAAACAACCAATACTACTATGGGCAACCTTCTCATTTGTTTTTTTGCCTCCTTTTAAATTCATTATAACCTTTTTTCTTAGAGCAATTCCTGTCTACATTGGTCACAACCACCCATACCCCTACACAATCCCATATATAAATGGGCTACTTCGTTACACTTATGTGAACATCACCTGCCTTCATTGAATTATGAGGTCTACATCCCCGTGGGCCCCATCTTCAGAAACTATCTTCAGAAGAAGCCTATTAGGAAGACAAGCCGCTGATTGACCCACATTCATCTGCTTTCCGGAATTAATACAGATTTTATCTGGGCAATCAGATTCGATGAAGGCAATACTGCCATCATCATAGAGTTGAAACACGACATTGGGCACTTCCGGAACAGAAAACCTTCCCGCTTTGTCAGCCTCCAGCTGGACCCGATGAACCAAGTTGGAATCATGGTATATTTCCGCATACACGCCTTTTTCAGTAAGAAAGCAGCTGTTGTAAAATAAAGCCCCAAGGGCTAAAACAGCCACCACCGCAATGACTATTAAATCCTTTTTCCTCATATTTTCACCTTATTTCATTATGGGCCCCAGCCGGGAAGAAAACCCCCCAAGTAAATAAGCAGGATATGGGGTATGATCACAATCAAAAAATTTTGTACTGAAACTATGAAGGTATCTTCCTTGGTCTGCTCCTTGAAAAATTTATTGATGTTTTTCTGCACTGGAATCAGAAATACCATTAAGGCAAGGCTCAGAGGGGGAAGAAAACCCACCGCAACCATTACCACTACAGACATAAATGCCGCATAGTAGATGGCGGCAAAAAGCCGCAGGGCTGTGTCACCCAAGTAATAGGGAAGAGTATACCTGTTCACTGCTATATCATGCTTAAGATCACATATATTATTGGCCAGCATTATATTGGCAGTAAGGCAAAAGGGGACTATCGACAGCATCAGAAGGCCCAACATGGGCTTAACTCCCAAGGTCATGGTCAACTTACCCCCAACAAGGGAATAAGAAAATACCATACCCTCTGGCATATTTATATATATTAGGATGGCCGGGATCAGCAGACCGTAAAACAAACCAGATACTATTTCACCATAGGGCCCATGGGAAATGGGGACAGGGCCGTAAGAGTACATGACACCAAATAGAAAACACAGGGAACCCAGCAGCAAAACAACCCAGTCAGTGAGATAAACCAAGTACAGACCCAATGATGCACTAATAATAAAAAGGGATATCAATATTGCCTTGGCCGTATACCTGCTGAATTGAAGTGTCTGGTGGTTCTTTTTCGTATCACAATAGTTATTCACTGTGGTGGCAGTGAGATCGAAAAAAAACATACCCAGAAAAAACACGGCGGTTTTTAAAGGCTGTATCCTGATGCCCGATGCGTACAGATAAGCAAGCGCCATCAGGAAGGGAAAAGTACTTGTAATTTTAGTTTTTATCTCCACATAGCTGAGCATCCTGCCCATGATACTTCCGGCGGCAGGCCCCCTACCAAGGGTTCCCTGTACAATGTCCATAGGTTTTCGTATCCTTTCAAGATAATGTCTACAGAGAGGCGGCCTTTTCCAGCAGGAGCCCCAGCCTTCCCCTCTTTTTCTCTGATCCCAGCATAGATATAAGTTCTTTTGCCTTCATCTTTCTATCGGCGACCATAGACCTTAAATATTCAATTCCTCCTGTCTTGATAACAGCTGCTCTGATATCATCTTCGGAGGCACCATTCAACATTTTTTCCTTAAGCCCTTTATCCTCCTTTAATGCATGAATCAGCGGTAATGTAACAACCCCACGGCTGCAGTCATTTAGAACAGGCTTTTTTGCCTTTTTCAAAGAGGAAGTGAAATCCATACAGTCATCGGCTAATTGAAAGATCATGCCTATCTGCTCACCAATATCTACATATGCATCTTCCATTTCCTGCGGCTCGTCAGAGAGCAGAAAACCTGCATGGAATGATGCCCGGAACAACGCCGCCGTCTTACCGGAGATTATTTTCAGATACTCCTCCTCAGTAAGATCAAGATTTCCAGTATTGCTGAACTCCCTGACCTCACCAAGGCATACCTCCGTAAAATATGGTAGGAGAGTGGCGGCCATTTTATTTAGATCTGTTTTGTCATCCGAAGTCACGGACGCAACAAGCTTCAGGGCAAAACAAAGTAGGTAATCCCCACACAGCACGGCCAGCTTGTCGCCAAATTTCACATGCAGAGCAGCTATACCCCTACGAGTATCCGCTTCGTCAATAATATCGTCGTGGATGAGAGTCGCAAGGTGCAAAAGCTCAATAGCGGCGGCAGCATTAACCGCAGATTTCCTTATTAGATCATCGCTGCCCATGGCACAGGCGAGAAGCGCCTGTGCTCTTATACCTTTCCCACCAGCCCGTGCAAGATGGGTAGTCAAATGCCTGATGGTAAGAGGGGCAGTTTTTAATGATTCCTGGATCTTTTGCTCTGTAAGACGAAGTGCCTCACCATACTCAAGCCAATCCAAAGGAAAACCGGGCTCATTTATATACTCAAACTGGGCTCTATTAATCATGATAGATGTAGAACCGCCTTACTAAGCCCAGCTTCTTCCAGCCTCTTTTCAGCAAGGGAGTGCTGTAATAGTCCAAACCAAAAATGCTTCCTGCACCCCAAAGCATAATTATTCCGCCAAAGAACATCCAGAAGCTGGAGAAATATAAGCCCGTAGTAGTAAGGAACATGGATAAAAGAACAATAGATAGTGCCCCGGCCGGTGTGGTGAATAACCCCGCAATCAAAGCAAGACCAACCAATATTTCCGCTGAAACTATGAATGTCTGCATGGCAATCTGAAGCCAATCATAGGGCATAACAAATTTGTCTATAAACCAATTCATTAAGGGAATATCTACCTTAAAAGCTAGGTCAGCAACTGTAGATTCAGCCAAGGATTTTCCGCTTACAACAATCATTTTCAAGAGACCAAAGATATCCCAGTTAATAAGCACTGTACCTGCAGAGGATGCCCCATTTGTGGCGGCGGATACTGCATCAGTAGCCGCTGATACTGCATCGGTGGCGGCGGACACCGCATCCGTAGCGGCGGCTGCTGCATCAGTGGCACCGGCAGCGGCATCAGTGGCCGCACTGGCACCATCCGCACCATTTCCTAGAAGAGAATCATACCAGGCATTGGCTCCTCCGAAAAAGCCTTCTAGCTTGGGTGAAAGGAACCAACCCTCCACAACCTTCATAATTCCCTCAAAAGCCCAAACAGCACCCAACCAAATTCTAAAGGGTACAGTAAGGAAACTAGGTGTCCTATTGCTTAAATGTCCGCCAACGAAGCTCCGCTTATTGCGCATATGGAAGAACTCATGCTTTAGATAGCTGAAAACTTTATTCCATCCCAATACCTGGAAGAAATAAACCATGTTGATAAAATGCTTGGTGAACATGGCCAGGAAGGAAGGGAGATTTATCATGAAATTTGGCAAACCAACCCTGGCAACACCATACCTTCCACCCACGCTGACCATAACACCGTGGAATTGGAATTTATAATCCTTTAGTTCGCCCCGACCGGTAATGGATGAGTGTATATTATGTGCAACTATACTGGAACTTTGCTCACAGTTCTCCACCAGCTCCGGCACAGGTTCACTGTCGCCCTCCGCCTTGTAGTTCAAATTGTCCCCTGCCACGTATACACTTTCATCGGCTTCGGATCTGAGATACTTGTCCGTTTTCAAACCACCCCTGCGATCACCGGGCAATACTTCCCCTGCTTTGGTGGTCACTTGGGCACTTTCAATACCGCCCACCCAAATAACTGTACCGGCAGTATGTCTGGTAACCTCATCTTTATAGTCCAAGTCAATGAAATCAGGCCCGATCTCAGCCACCCGGGTGTTCAGCTGCATGGTCACACCCATTTTTTCTAGACGGCGCTGCACCCTGTTGGAAAGCTTTTCAGGAAGAGTAGGACATACGCGGGAGAGCAAGTCCACATTGAATATGGATACTTCTTCCCTGTCCACCTCGAATCTATCACATAGAATGGGAACATATTCTGCCAGCTCCCCTGCCATCTCAACACCGGTATAACCCGCACCCACAACATGGAAGGTAAGCAGGCGGCGCCTTTCTTCCTCATCGGTAACCGTGACGGCTTCCCTAAAACGATTTATGATAAGATCTCTTAGATTAACTGCATCTTCGTAGGACCACAGAGGCATGGAATACTCTTCCGCGCCGGGAATGCCAAAATAATTAGGGCGGGATCCCGCCGCCATAACCAGGTAATCATATTTGTAGGATCCATCCCGGCCAACAACGGTCTTTCCTTCAAAATCCACCGACTCTATATGGTCCTGAATAAATTCTATTCTTCTACCAGCAATAACCCTTTTGATACTTACCTTAATGCTGTCTTCCTCAACTCTACCCGCGGCAACTTCATGAAGTTCCGTAAGCATTGTATGAAAAGGGTTTTTATCGATGAGGGTAACTGTAGTGCTGGTATCCTTTTTGAATTTCTTTGCAAGTTTTTTGGCGGTGAGCAAGCCGGCGTAGCCCGCCCCGACAATGACTATTCTATTCACTCAATTATCATTCCTTTCATAATGTTGTCAGGCTTTGCTGTTCACGCCCAATATCAGGGGACGCGAAAAGAACTAATCACTCTTTTTACCTTGGAAATGATTAATATCAACGAATAGGGTTATACTTGTAAATAAACTGGATATCAATGATGCTTTGATAATCGGAAAAAGCACCAATCTGCCAAATTCAATTATTCATAAAAGCACAGCTAAATACACATATAAACCCAAAAATAAATTATTAAATTTACTAGGAAATCTAGGAGTTTGGCCGCCCTTTTAAGATTAACCCCGGGCACCAAGATTGTCTGCCCGGATGCAGGACATGGGGCAGACCGAATGATCATCTTGATTGGTGTGGATATGGAACGGTTTGCAATGCATTCTCGCCCAGCATTCCCATTTGAAATTTCGTTGAAGGATGGGCGGTGCAATAAAAGCAGCTCCTACTGCCGCCTCGCCGGGACATATATCCCCATGTCCCCTTGTTCTAGGCAGTAAAAACCGTTTGATATATCCTGAACACCCCCTTGAAAATATTTTTAATAAATCCCTACTTCTACACAAGATACGGAAATTTAACTCATGTGCTCAACCACAGACAAAACCCTAAAATTGTTTGAATACATCTTTTTCACGCCGATGAGCTGAGGGTTTGTTGCAAATAGGCCGCAGAGCACATGAAAGCAAGAAGATTTTTGCCAATTCCCAAAGGGCATAAAAACATACCATGGTCATCATGGTATGTTTTTTACCCCAGAACTAAGATTGCAAAAATAGGGGCCGTATATACTCAAAAATCCATTTTGGATTTTAGAGATCTGTCTAAAATTGAGGTCTAGGTAGTAAAGGATGAGTCACCTACAGCCACAGGACTT
>JAAYRB010000013.1 GCA_012519005.1 Clostridia bacterium | reverse complement strand
TTTAAATCCACTCTGTTTGGTGACAAGCAGGACGAGGTTATCGTTAGGAAGAACGGCCTACCCACCTATTTTGCTGCGGATATCGCCTATCACAAGGATAAGTTCCAGAGGGGTTTTGATTGGGTGATCAATATTTGGGGGGCGGATCATCACGGCCATGTGGTGCGGATGAAGGGTTCCGTGGAGGCTCTTGGATATGACAGTGATCGGCTGGATCTCATCATCATGCAGTTGGTAAGGTTATTTAAGGACGGGGAAATCCTGAGGATGTCCAAGAGAACGGGACAGTACGTGACTCTAGAGGAATTGATTGAAGAAGTGGGAAGGGACGCGGCCAGGTTTAATTTTATTATGAGGGCAGCGGACAGTCATTTGGATTTTGATTTGGATCTAGCCAAGGAGAAATCCGAGGAGAACCCCGTGTACTATGTCCAATATGCCCATGCCAGGATCTGCAGCATTCTTCGTCAGGCGGAGTCATCTGGTACGGAAACCCCCCGGTCCTCAGATGTTGATCTCACTTGCCTTGAAAAACCGGCGGAACAGGATCTTATCAGAAAGATTGCCGAACTTCCCGGTCAGGTCAAATCTGCCGCCGCTGCTTTAGAGCCCCATCGACTGACTCATTATGTCATGGAATTGGCAAGCAGTTTTCACAGCTTTTACACGGAATGTCGGGTTCTTTGTGATGATGAGAAATTGAGGGCTGCACGGCTTGTTTTGGTGAACGCCACCCGTATTGCCCTGCGGAATGTGCTCACAATTATCGGGGTTGAGGCCCCGGAGAGGATGTAATATATGAAAACCGTTATCCTGTCCCTTTTCACAGGGGTATTTGCTGGTTTTCTTTTTTCTATGTTAAAGCTCCCCATCCCTGCTCCGGCCACCTTTGCCGGAGTAATGGGTATTGTGGGGCTTTTCCTTGGATTCCTCATGGGTAAGATAATTAGGGCCAAGATTTTTTAAGATGATACATTCACGGACGGTTTATTGACCCGGACAAGTAAAGGAGATAGAATATAGTGGTGATTTTAGTAGGAGAGGAGAGGGTGCCATGGCAAAATATATATTTGTTACTGGAGGGGTGGTGTCCTCCCTGGGTAAGGGGATTACAGCGGCATCCTTAGGTAGATTATTGAAAAATAGGGGTCTAAATGTTTCCATGCAGAAGTTCGACCCCTATATCAATGTTGACCCGGGGACCATGAGCCCTTACCAGCATGGGGAAGTTTTTGTCACCGATGATGGTGCGGAAACAGACCTTGACTTGGGACACTACGAGAGATTCACAGATATCAATCTTACAAAAAACGCCAATGTCACCACGGGAAAAGTTTACTGGTCCGTGATCAGCAAAGAAAGAAAAGGGGATTTTCTAGGGGGCACCGTCCAGGTGATACCCCATATAACTAATGAAATCAAAGATAGGGCCATGAGGATGGCCAGGGAAAATGATCCCGATGTGGTAATTTGTGAAATAGGGGGGACTGTGGGTGATATAGAGTCCCTTCCTTTTTTGGAAGCCATTAGACAGCTGAAGGGAGATCTGGGCCGGGACAATGTACTCTATATTCATGTGACCCTTGTCCCTTACCTTGCCATGGCCGGGGAGGCGAAGACAAAGCCCACCCAGCACAGCGTTAAGGAGCTGCGCAGTATTGGGATTCAGCCGGATATCATTGTCTGCCGCTCGGAACACAGCCTATCAAGGGATATAGGGGATAAAATAGCCCTTTTTTGCGATATTGAGAGGGAAGCAGTGATCCAGGTGATTGATGAGGAGAGCATATATACTGTCCCCTTGAGGCTTGCTGAGCAGGGCCTAGATGACATTGTCATCAAGAGGTTGAATCTTAAATGCGGGGATTTAAATTTAGACGATTGGGAGGCCATGGTCTATAGACTTAAAAACCCAAAAACTAGGGTGGAAATTGCCCTAGTGGGTAAGTATGTGGAGCTGCCCGATGCGTATTTAAGCGTTGTGGAGGCTCTTTATCATGGGGGTCTTGCCCATGGTATAGGTGTGGATATTCGCTGGGTAGCCGCGGGGGAACTGGAGAACCGCCGGGCCGAGGATATATTGGATGGGGCAAATGGTATATTAGTACCCGGGGGCTTTGGAGACCGGGGGGTGGAGGGCAAGATTTCCGCCATCCACTATGCAAGGGAAAACAGGATTCCCTTCATGGGCATTTGTTTGGGGATGCAGTTGGCGGCGGTGGAATATGCACGGAATGTATGTAAGCTGGCCGATGCCAACAGCACAGAGTTTGATCCCCACACCGCCCATCCAGTGGTGGATCTTCTTCCAGAGCAAAAGGAAATCGAGGCCATGGGGGGCACCATGCGTTTAGGAGTCTACCCCTGCCGTATAGAGAGGGATTCCCTGGCTCACAAAGTTTACGAGCAAGATCTTATTTATGAACGTCACCGGCATCGCTATGAATTTAATAAATATTATCGAAATATCCTTGAAAGTCATGGCATGACCTTCAGCGGTTTCTCGCCGGATAATAGGCTTATGGAAGTGGTTGAGCTTAGGGACCACCCTTGGTTCCTGGGGTGTATGTTTCACCCGGGGTACAAATCCAGGCCTACAAGACCCCACCCATTGTTTAAAGGGTTTGTGCAGGCTTCCTCTGAAAAAAAGAAAGGGTCTTTATAGTGAATTTGGACGGGGACCTCATCGGATACTGCACTGAGAACAAAGGAGGAAGGGCATGAATTTCAAAACTAATTATATTTCAGAAAACCAACGGGGGGAGTTTAACGATTTCATATCCAATCATCCCCAGGGTCATATACTGCAATCCTATGAATGGGGTGAGGTAAAGGCCGCCACCAACTGGGTTCCCCATAGGTTTCTCGTAGAAGGCGGGGATGGCCCGGTAGCCGCCGCTTCCGTCCTGGAGCGCAGGATACCCTTGTTGAACAAGAAAATATTTTATGCGCCCCGGGGACCGGTCTTGGACTATGGCAACACTGAGCTCTTTGATTTCCTGCTCAGTGAAATTCGGGATCTGGCTTCCCGGAGGGGGGCCTTTACTTTAAAAATCGACCCTGACATCCTTTCGCAAAACAAAGAAATCGTCCAATACCTGGAGGGTAATGGTTTCAGCGCCCAGCTGAACAAAGATTTTGAGGGTATTCAGCCCCGCTATGTTTTCCGGCTGGATCTTAAACCAGACCTGGATGATTTGCTTGCAAACCTCCACAGCAAGACCAGATATAATGTTCGTTTGGCCAAGAGGAGGGGCGTGACAATTAAGGAGGACTGCACCAAAGAGGATCTAAGGAGATTCTATGAAATTCTTGAGGTGACGGCCGTAAGGGATGATTTCTTGGTTAGAGGTTATGAATACTTTGAAACCATCTGGGAGTGTCTGGTGGAGCGGGGTTTGGCGAAGTTATTCATGGCGGAATATGAGGGAAAGGCCATCGCGGGAACCCTGGCATTCATCCTTGGTGATAAGGCATGGTACCTCTATGGTGCGTCCAGCAATAAGCACAGGAATGTAATGCCTAACTATCTCCTGCAGTGGACCATGATCAGCTGGGCCAAGGATCAGGGCTGTACTATGTATGATTTTAGGGGTGTCCCCGGTGATTTATCCAAGGACAACCCCCTCTATGGGCTTTACAGGTTTAAAAGAGGCTTCAAAGGAGATTATGTGGAGTTTATAGGGGAATACGATTTGGTTTATTCTCCCCTATCCCATGGGATCTATCTGGCTATGGACAAAGTATATTCCAGCGGGGTGAAAAGAATAATCCGTCTGTTAAAGAAATAATCTCGGTGGTGATATAAACCATGCAAAGTATGAATGAAGGAGGGGCGCGGGGGCTCCCCGCCGTGGTGGGTCCAAGATGGATCGAGATAGACCTGGATGCTGTGGCGGAAAATGTGGCAAGAATAAAAAAACTCATAGACCCCCAAACTAAACTCATGGCCGTGGTAAAGGCAGATGCCTACGGCTGCGGCCTTGTGGGAGTATCCCATGCCGCCGTTGAGGCGGGGGCCCATATGTTGGGGGTGACCACCATCAATGAGGGGATGGAGCTTCGGGAAGGGGGAATCGAGGCTCCTATACTTTTATTTGCACCCTTAGCCCCTTGGGAGATCAGTTTGGCCCTCGAATACGGCCTTACCATCACTGCGGACAGTCCCTCATTGCTCCGCGTTTTGGAGGAAGAGGGTGTTCCCGGGACTCTAAGGATGCATCTGAAACTGGACACTGGAATGAACAGGCTGGGATTTAAGGATCGCGATATTCTTCCATTCGTGGAAGGGATTACCTCCATCCCGGGGGTGGAGCTGGAGGGGATTTACTCCCATTTTGCCACAAACCCATCCGTGGGCAGATCTTTTATGGGGAAGCAGTTTCAATCATTCATGGATGTGGTCTCCCTTCTGGAGAAAAATGGGCACCCCATACCTATCAGGCATATCTGCAGCAGCTCCGCTGTTTTGGATTCTCCTCAAATGCACCTGGATATGGTGAGAGTGGGTACCCTAATTTACGGGCAGTACCCCTTTGGCGGCGAAGGGAAAATTAAACTAAAGGACCCTTGGAAGGTCCGGGCCAGGGTCATCCATATTAAAGAGGTGCCGGCGGGGGAAAGTATCGGCTATGGTAGGGATTTCAAAGCCAAAACCACCACCAGGATGGGCCTCATACCTGTGGGATTTGCCGATGGATTTGGTGTTGGACCGGAGATGAAGCCAAAAAATATTACGGATTTAATAAAAATGCTCGCAAAAAAAGTCCTTGCATTTTTCGGAATTAGAGCCGGTGCACCCCTCATTCGGGCGGGAGAAAAAACTGTGAAAATTATTGGGCGTATCGGAATGCAGTTCACCGCTTTAGACCTTACCCATATGAAGGAAGTGGGGGTGGGGGACACCGTCCTTGTAGCCCTTCGCCGTACGAATGCCAACGGCAAACTTCCAAGGGTTTATTACAGGAATAAAAAAATCATTAAAATAAGAACCCCATCGGGGCATATGCTTAAGGAAAGAGAATATTTTAAAGAAGGTGAGGGGTGAGATCCATGGCAAGGAAAAAAATCATCGTGGTGGGAATCTTAATTTTTACTGCTTTTGCGGTACTGGTTGGTTCTTTAACTCTCAAGAAGGAGGGCGCCGGGGTCTCCACTTCCAAAAATCAGGTGGGTGTAATTTTTATTGAAGGGCCCATAGTGGATTCCGGGGGACAATCCTTATTCGGGGGTGTCTCGGATTCCCGGCAGATAATGAGACAGATCCGTACCGCCGCCGAGGATCCCGTGGTGAAAGCCGTGGTATTAAGGATCAACAGCCCCGGGGGGACCGTTCCGGCAACTCAGGAGATCGGACGGGAACTGGAAAGGCTTAAGGATGCTGGGAAAGTTCTTGTAGCGTCCATGGGGGATGTGGCCGCATCCGGAGGTTATTGGTTGGCGGTGAAAACAGATAAAATCTATGCCAATCCCGGTACAATAACTGGAAGTATCGGTGTGATCATGAGCTACCAAAATATCGAGGAATTGTATCGGAAATTGGGAATTGAACCCCATGTGATAAAGAGCGGCCCTCAGAAAGATTTAGGATCCCCCAATAGGGAGATGACCGGGGAGGAGAGGCAGCTGCTGCAGGAAATGGTGGATCAAATGTTCGACAGTTTTGTCACTGTCGTGGCGGAGGGTAGGGATTTGCCAAAGGATAGGGTAATGGAATTGGCCACCGGCAGGGTATGGACGGGAGAACAGGCTAAGGCATTGGCTCTGGTGGATGAAATGGGCAACTATTACGACGCCATCAATGGAGCGGCCAAAATGGCCGGCATGACGGGCAAGCCCTCGGTGAAATATTTTGGTAAAAAAAGGCCTTTGGACACAATTTTTGGTGGTGGGGCAAAAAAAGCAGGGATAGCCGATGAGATATCCCAGTGGTTGGAGATTATCAGGGAAATACCCAGCCCCAATTTATTGGCTCTGCCCCGGGATTTGCATTGGGGAGGTGTCTTTGATGACAGAAATTAAAGACCCCCATGAAGGGGATGAAAAAAATTTATTGCCAAGGGAAAAATCCCCTGATTCTAACTCTGGTTTTGCTAATGGTACCAGGAGACCACCGGGTTTTTTTGAAACCATTTACGGTGTGCTGTTTGAACCCAGGGATACCTTTGATTTTCTCGGCAAAAACAGGAGGTTGTCTTGGGCTTTTATAGTTTTTTTTAGCGTGTTCACCTTCAACTATCTGTTAAGTATTGGCGAGCTGAACACTGCTAAGCTTGACCCAATAATTGGTCATCTATTGACAGAATTTGTGTTTCTGTTCTTTATTCTAGGCATCGTGTTGGCATTTATTCTCTGGTTTGTCAATACCTCCATTCTAAATCTCACCGCCCTATTCTTTGGGGGCAGCGGCAGCGGCATGTCTCTCTTCACAGCCCTGTCCTTCACACAGCTTCCGCTGATAATTACCAGTATTCTGGGTTTTGCCCTTCGCTTGTTCCAGGCATCCGCCCTCACGGGTTTCATCCAATTCATAGGGGGGATATGGGTTCTAGCGCTGCAGGTGATCGCTGTCAGCGAGATCCAAAGGATTTCCACCGGCCGTGCCATTTTGGTCTATCTCGCACCCATAGGCTTTTTGGCCGCCTTGGCCCTGCTTGTTGGCGCGGCTTTTTTAGCCATGTTGGGACCTGTTATGGAGGGTCTTCCTTCTCATTTGATGTAATTTAGGGGAAAATTTTACAAAAAATGTAGTTTGGAGCAGGAAATTAAAGGACTATTGGCAGTTATTAACGAATGTCCTCTCAAAGTATAAATATATTACATATGGGGTTGGTTGTTTTGGAGAGATGAAAAAATAAGGAGGGGTGGGGATATCCGTGTGTGCCTTGGAACCCAGGAATGTGAGGGTTTTAGTAGTGGATGACCAAGGGGGCATACGCCAGCTGCTTCAGGAGATACTCCGATCCGAAGACTATGATGTAAAATTAGCATCAAATGGCTATGAGGCTTTGGGGGTAATCGAAGGTTTCAATCCGCATATTATAGTAATCGACATGAAAATGCCGGGAATGAATGGCCTAGAGGTAATTAGAGAAATAAAAAGTAGGGATATCGGTCATGGTGTATTCATAATGATGACCGCCTATGGTGAGCTGGAAATTGTCAATGAAGCCGCAAGTTTGGGAGTGAAATATTATATCAATAAGCCCTTTGATATTGGGGATTTGCTGAATTTGATCAAAAAAATACACAGCCCAGACGGTAGTGAAAAGCTGAATATTTCATAGAGGTTGTAAAAAAACTGGTTTTAGGCTGGAATTCCTCTGAAATTTTAAATCTTGGCTTCATGACATGGAAGCCTTTTTCTCTACATTTTTGCCATTGCCACAGAGTCTTAAAAGTGATAAAGTAGGAAATGCTTTAATATGCAGTAAATAAGTTTCTTATTGTTAAGGGATCCACTGCCCTGTAGTGGATGCTTTTGAAAGGAGGTTGGGGTGATGTCCGTTATAGCGACTTCTACTAAGCTTGTACTGCGCTGCCCTTCCTGTGGGGAGGTTGGCTATCATGATTTATTGATGTTTACCTTTGCCCACTCCATCTCATCAAAATATGAGTGTTCCTGTGGTTTTCCTGTGGCATATCTCAGTACCAGGGATAAAAAGCATTATTTACTCCAGATAGAATGCTGTTTCTGTGAAGATATACATCCATATTATTATCTGCGGAAGGATCTCTGGGGAGGGGAAACCCTTTCCCTAGAATGCGATGACTCCGGTTTGGAAGTGGCCTTTGTGGGGTCAGAAGAAAATGTGAGAGAAGCTATTGAAAACAGCAACAAATCCCTTGCTGAAATGGCGGAGGATCTAGGATTTGGGGATTATTTCACAAATCCTGAGATAATGTATGGTATTCTGGACTACCTCAACCAATTGGCGGAGGACGGTAATCTATACTGCCAATGCGGTTACTATAATATAGAAATTGAGATTTACCCCGATAGGCTTGAGCTTAAATGCGATGCTTGCGGGTGTATGGGGATGATCATGGCCCAGAAGGAGAAGGATCTAGAAGCCGTACGCGACCTTCCTAAAATGGAGCTTACCAGGAAGGGAATTGTCTATTTGGGGGAGCATAGGGAAAGAAGCAGGAGACGTTTCAAAAAATAAAATTTCACAGCCAAAGTGTAGTTTAAGCATATCCTTGGCAGACTAAGGACGAGAAAATACCGGGAGGTATATGCATGCCCTTAGTAAATGTCAAGGATTTATTATTTGATGCGGCGAAAAACAATTATGCAGTGGGTGCCTTTAACTGCAATAATATGGAGATCTTACAGGCTATTATTCGTGCCGCTGAAGAGGAAGATGCACCGGTGATCATTCAGGCCAGCCAAGGTGCGATCAAATACGCCGGCCTTGATTATATAGCTTCCATGGGAAAGTTGGCGGCGGAAAAATCTTCGGTGCCGGCGGCGCTGCATTTGGATCATGGCACGAGCATTGAACAGGTGATCCAATGCATACGTCACGGGTTTTCCTCAGTGATGTTTGATGGTTCCAGTCTTCCCTTTGATGATAATGCCGCCCTGACCAAGGAAGTAGTGGAAATAGCCCACGCCGTGGATGTTTCCGTGGAGGGGGAATTGGGCAGGATATGCGGCACTGAGGATGATATATCCGTCTGTGACCGGGACGCTTCACTGACTGATCCCGGGGAGGCCAAATCCTTTGTTGAATTTACAGGAGTGGATTCCTTGGCCGTCTCCATCGGTACCGCCCATGGAAGATATAAGGGGACCCCGGATCTGGATTTTGAGCGTCTTGAAAGGATCGGCGAACTAGTGGACATCCCCTTGGTGATGCATGGTGCTTCCGGTGTGCCCTCCGAGGACATCTGCCGGGCTATCCCCATGGGAATTAGAAAAATAAATATAGATACTGATATCAGAGAGGCCTTTGTTACAGGGATCATGGAGGCGCTGGAGGAGGATCCCCACGGTAGAGACCCGAGGAATATCTTGGGCCATGCCAGGGAAAAAATGCAGGAAATTGTCGGAGAAAAGATGAGATTATTTGGGTGTGCCCACAGGATCCGCTAAAATGTAGGGGCCAATCCCCTTTTTTGGCGGCATCATGGTTTTTGTGGGGCTGTAAAAGGTTTTGACAATAATCCGTATAACAGAACCCAATTCCCAGGTAAAATCCAATATGAAAAAAAGCAGCTTTTTGTAATTTTGAAAAATTTAAGAAATCTGCTAAATCGGGGTGGGCCCTTGGGGGGCCTATCTTTTTTTATAATCATCTATTGGGAGGAAAATTTACCCACGCCTAGTATTTAGTACTATACAGCAGCAGCGCAAGACAGGGTAATTTAGATTTCTAAAGGAGGTGGATAAGATCAGAGCAACAAACAAAATCTTTGTAGGTCTTGGGGCGGGGGTAGCTACCGGGGTTATACTCAGTGTCTTTTTACCAGAATATCTCCCCTTTTTTGACAAATATTTATTAGGACCTGTGGGACAAATATTTTTAAGGTTGA
>JAAYRB010000121.1 GCA_012519005.1 Clostridia bacterium | reverse complement strand
TCCTTCTGGGTCTCATACTGCTGTTCTTGCCTGGAGGGGGAGATGCAGGTAAGTGGATGTCCATAATCGGTGCGGCGGGATTGATCCTGACGCAGGGACGCCATCAGAAAGGGATTATCAAGAAGCTTTTCAGCGGCTTGGTGAGCCTCTATGATGTAACCGGTTATTTTAGTGATGTTCTGTCTTATTCACGTCTGCTGGCTCTTGGTTTGGCCACCGGTGTGATCGCATCAGCTATCAATACCATGGCCGGTCTGATAAGCGGCGGGTTTTTCGGCACCATAGTTATTTTCTTAGTTCTGCTGGTGGGACACACATTTAATATGGCTATCAACGCTTTGGGTGCCTATGTTCACACCAGTCGTTTGCAGTACATCGAGTATTTCAGCAGGTTCTTTGAAGGCGGAGGACGGCCTTATCGTCCTTTTAGTAAAACAACAAAATTCATAGAAGTTAAAGAAAAGGAGGCATAAGAATTATGACAGGAGTATTATTAGCATTTGTAGGAGCTGCTTTGGCGGTAATCACGACAGGTATTGGTTCAGCGGTTGCGGTGGGTATGGTTGGTGAGTGTGCGGCGGGCGTGGTCACTGAGGATCCCGATAAGTTCGGGCAAACCCTCTTGCTGCAGGCACTGCCGGGTACACAGGGTATCTATGGTTTGCTGACAGGGTTCCTGATTATGCAGAAGGTGGGTATCATCGGTGGTAATCTAGTGGAGTTGTCATTATATCAAGGATTATACATTTTAGCTGCTGCTCTGCCCATCACTGTTGTAGGTTATCTGTCCACCATTGCCCAGAGTAAAGCAACGGCTGCCGGTGTGGCCATGATTGCCAAGAGGCCCGAGGAACTGGGTAAAGCTATTGTTTATGCTGTTATGGTTGAAACCTATGCGGTACTAGCGCTGCTGGCATCAATCCTATTGCTTTTCGGTATTACGCTTTAAAGAAGAATGAAAAGGGAGGAAGGTGTGGCTATGAAACAGGAAGCGCAAAGAATCAGCCAGGGTGTACTGGGAGAAGCGGGAGTACAGACCAAGAAGATCCTGAAAGAAGCTGTAAAAAGCACCAGTGCCATAGTTGCTGAAGCGGAAAAGGTCGCTTTGCCAAGGACGGAAAAAATTAGTCGGCGTATCATGACCGATGCCCAGGCCAGGGCTGAGGAGCTTCTAAAGGAAGCCACGGAAAGAGCCGGTGCTGTTCTGACCGCGGCGGGAGAAGAAGCGGCGGAGAAGAAAAAGCAAGTCTTGGCACGCACTGAAAAGGAAGCCCAGGAGCGCAAGAGACGTATCCTTGGTATGGCTGAGCTGGATGCAAGGAAAGAGATTCTGGTAGCCAAGAAGGAGATCATCGAGGAAGCTTTCCGGATGGCCAGAGAGAGATTGGTCAATCTGGAAGAGGAAGCATATCTCGACCATCTGCATCAAATGCTGCTGGCATCCATCAGGACCGGTGAAGAAACAGTTATTCTTTCTCCTAGGGATAAGGCTAGGATTCCGGACAAGTTTTGGGAAAATCTAAAGGATGAGCTGAAGGCATCAGGTCGGGCGGCGAAGATTTCCTTGGGTGAGGGGTCCGCTGATATCGATGGCGGCTTCATTTTGCAGGGTGAGAACATGGAAATCAACAACTCCTTCAATGCAATCCTGTCCATACAGAGGGAGGAGCTGGAGCCGGAAATGGCGGCCATGCTTTTCAAGCAGGCTGACTGAGCCGACTGCCGGTAAGAAATGCCGGGGCACGGGGAGGAAAGGAGGCAGGAAAGGTGCCAGTTAAAGGAGCAGAATACGCCTATGCGGTGGGACGCATAAGGGTATTGGAAACACGCCTATTAGATGAAGGTAGATTGGACAGAATGGTGGAGTCTTCCTCGGTGGATGAGGCATTCAAGATCCTAGGGGAGACGGAATATGCCCATATGATGGCAGAAGTAGAGAGCGTCTATGATTTTGAAGAGATATTGCAGGCGGAGCTGGAGCGTATACATTTGTTGATGCAGGAAATAAATCCCCAGGCCCACCTCACGGACTTAATTTCGTTAAAATATGATTTTCATAATCTGAAGGTGCTGCTGAAGGGCAAGTACCTGAAGGAAACCGGTGGGGCCATGGATGATCTCTTACTCCCCATGGGCACCATTCCCCTGGAGGATTTGCAGGCTTTGATATTTGATGAGGAATTTCAGGAAGATGATTATGAGCTGCCTGAGGAAGTATGCCGGGCCGTGGAGGAGATCGCCGAGGAGTTTGAAGCTTCCGGCGACCCTCAGCTCATCGATCTCTCTTTGGACCGGACCCTATATGAAATGCTGGTAGGCAGGGCTAAGGAGCTGAAATCCACAGTTTTGGAGGAGCTCTTTGTAAGGGAAGTTGATTTGACTAATATTAAGACTTTTTTAAGGGTAAAAAGGATGGGTCGTGACCGTAGATTCCTAAGGAGAACCATGCTTCCCCACGGCCGCCTTCCTGTTGATCTTTTCTCCGACCTGTTGGATGAGCCTTTGGAGGCCCTGGCGGAAAGCCTAGAGAAAAGCCAGTATGCGGATTTGGCCGATGTGTTGGTAAGGGAATGGCAGGAAAAGGGCAATGTCACCGGCTTTGAGAAGCTGGCGGACAACATGCTCATTGATCATTTGCGGCAGGTGAAGTATACGACTTTAGGGCTGGAGCCTTTGCTGGGGTATTTGTACGCCAAGGAGACAGAGATCAAAAATATTCGGATAATCCTGGTGGGAAAGGTGAACGGTTTGCCCATGGATGAGATCAAGGAGAGGTTGCGTAATGTCTACGTATAAAATCGGTGTAATCGGTGACAAAGATTCCATCTTGGGTTTTAAGACTTTAGGGGTGGCAACCTTTCCTGTGGTTGATGCCCCGGCGGCACTGTCGGTATTGAATCGGGCGGCCAGGGAAGATTATGCCGTGCTTTTCATCACCGAGGAGTTGGCCCAACACCTTGAGGATCCCATTGCCGAGCTGAACAAACGGTTTTTGCCCATTGTGGTCCCTATTCCCAACAATAAAGGCACATTGGGCATCGGTATGGGCAAGATCAAGGAGAGCGTGGAAAAAGCCATTGGTGCCGATATCTTATTCGGAAAAGAGGGTTGATAACATGGAAGTTGGTCGAATAGTAAAAGTTTCTGGTCCACTGGTCATAGCTGAGAACATGGGTGAGGCCCGGATGTACGACATGGTAAGGGTCAGTGACGCCGGACTGCTGGGTGAAATCATCGAGGTAGGCGGTGATCAGGCTTCCATTCAGGTATATGAGGAGACGGCGGGGCTGGGGCCTGGGGAGCCGGTTTATAATACCGGGATGCCCCTGAGTGTGGAATTAGGCCCAGGGCTCATTGAAGCCATCTTTGACGGGGTTCAGCGTCCCCTGGATGAGGTTTGGAGAAAAGTTGGGGACTATATCACCCGCGGGGTAGATGTGGAAGCCCTTGATCGGGAGCGCAAATGGGATTTCAAGCCCCGGGTAAAAGAGGGGGACACAGTGGTAACCGGGGATATCCTGGGTACCGTACAGGAAACCAATTCGGTGGAACACCGTATAATGGTTCCCCCCCATATCAAGTCTGCCAAGGTCCTGGAGATATTTGAAGGTAGGGCCACAGTGGTGGATACCATTGCCCGTCTGGAAACAGAAAACGGTGTGGTGGAGCAGACCATGATGCAAAAATGGCCTGTAAGGCAGGGTCGCCCCTATAAGCAGAAGTTGGGGCCCTATGTACCGCTGATCACTGGACAGAGAATTCTGGATACATTGTTCCCGGTGGCCAAGGGCGGCACGGCCTGTATACCCGGCCCCTTCGGCAGCGGCAAGACGGTGACACAGCACCAGCTGGCCAAATGGGCTGACGTGGAGATTGTTGTTTATATCGGATGCGGTGAGCGGGGCAATGAGATGACCGACGTGCTCATGGAGTTCCCGGAGCTGTTGGATCCCAAGACCGATGAGCCTCTGATGAAGAGGACGGTTTTGATTGCCAATACCTCCAATATGCCGGTGGCGGCAAGGGAAGCCTCCATTTATACCGGGATCACCATTGCAGAATATTTCAGGGATATGGGATACAGCGTGGCTTTGATGGCTGACTCCACATCCCGTTGGGCGGAAGCTCTGAGAGAGATTTCCGGCCGCTTGGAAGAGATGCCCGGGGAGGAAGGTTATCCTGCGTATCTGGGTTCAAGAGTGGCGGAATTCTATGAAAGAGCCGGACGGACGGTATGTTTGGGCAGCGATGAGCGGGATGGTGCTTTGACTGTGGTGGGTGCGGTTTCGCCCCCCG
>JAAYRB010000120.1 GCA_012519005.1 Clostridia bacterium | reverse complement strand
TGATTAAAGGTTCCTCAAGGGTTCCACCTACAGTTTTCCTAGGGTTTAATGATGCATAGGGGTCCTGGAAAACAATCTGTAGATCTCGCCTGGTTTCTCGAAGCTCCCTTGCACTCAACTGGGACAGGTTTTTATTGCGGAAATATATCTCCCCCTCAGTGGGTTCGATCAAGCGGATGGCAGCACGACCCGTGGTGGATTTGCCACAGCCGGATTCACCCACAATTCCAAGAGTCTCCCCTTCCCTAATTGTGAAGGATATATCATCCACTGCCTTGACGTAGTCCACCTTACGGTCTAAAAGTTTACCTGACTGAACGGGGAAGTATTTTTTTAGCCCTTTAATTTCAAGAAGTATGTCCATTTTCAATTCACCTCATCTGATCGTAGCCAGCAGCGGCTTTTTTGCTCCGGAGAAATTTCAAACAAAGGCGGAGCTTCCTGTCCGCAGCGTTCAAAAACATGGGGACACCGGGAAGCAAAACGACATCCCATTTTAACAGTGCCGGGAAGGGGAACATTGCCCGGTATACAGGCAAGCCTTTCCACCACCTTATCAGCTTGGGGAATGGATTGTAAAAGTCCCTGGGTATATGGGTGGGATGGTTTTTCAAATAGGCTATATACATCAGATTCCTCCATCACCTGCCCTGCGTACATTACATAAACCCTATCACACATTTCTGAGATCACCCCCAGATCATGGGTGATCAACAGAATGGACATCTTTTGAGTATGACGAAGTTCCCTCATCAAATCCAGGATCTGGGCCTGGATGGTAACATCCAAGGCGGTTGTAGGCTCATCGGCAATGAGAAGGCTGGGATTACAAGACATGGCCATGGCAATCATTACCCTCTGACGCATTCCTCCAGAGAGTTGATGGGGGTATTCATCCAATATTTCCTCCGGCCGAGGTATATTTACCTTTTTAAGCATTTCAAGGGCATGTCCCCGAGCCTGGCTATGGGAATATTTACCATGTAAATGAATCATTTCCACCAACTGCCTATTGATGGTATGGACTGGATTTAATGATGTCATGGGCTCTTGGAAGATCATGGCAATATCCTTGCCTCGAATCTTTCGCATTTCATCATCGGAAAGATCAAGCAAGCTGCGACCCTTAAATATTATCTCACCGTCCGCCACCTTGGCATTTTTCTTGGGCAAAAGCCGCATCACTGATAGTGAGGTCACGGTTTTCCCGGAACCGGATTCCCCCACTACTCCCACGGTTTCACCGGGCCTCACCCGAATGTCAACACCATCAACGGCAGGAATAATATTTTTGTTGGAATAAAATTCGGTTTTTAGATTTCGAACATCTAAAATGTAGGTAGTTTCGGACATACAAGGTATCCCCCTTACCTCAACATAATCTATGATTTTGTGGCATATTTTAACGCAATGGATTTAATATCCACCAATAATGATATTGAACTTAAAAAAGATTGATGATAGTCTAATATACAACAATATACAACAATATCTTTTATTTCACAACTTGTCCAGGTGAATAATTCATACCGTAGGGTATTACTATTTTTTGCATAATTGCTGAACAAATTGATAAGCGGTATGAACAGCACACCGGGAAACAAAGAAACGGGGGAGAGAAGATGAGTAAAAGAATCAAGGTATTACTCGTAGCCGCCATGGTTGGCCTGGCGATGCTGTTTGCGGCCGCCTGCGGTGGGGGAGGAGATGTGGGGGATACACCAGATGGTGCAGAAGATGGGGATGGGTCCCCTCAATATGGGGGCACTCTTAATGTAGCCCTGAGCTCGGACGCACCGAGGCTTGACCCTGGTCTATCTAGTTCAGTTTATGACAGATATGTGTTCCAGAGTATTTTTGACAAACTAGCGGATATTGATGAGAACGGCGAAGTTGTGCCGGTACTGGCCAAGAATTGGGATGTGTCCGATGACGGGCTGACATACACCTTCCATTTACAGGAAGGAGTAAAGTTTCATGACGGTACAGATTTCAACGCCGAGGCTGTAAAGTTTAACTTTGACCGGAATACAGATCCTGCTTCTCCACGCAGGGGTGAACTGGCGGCAGTCAAGGAAGTTACAGTTGTTGATGAATACACAGTAGAGGTTGTACTTTCGGAGCCCTTCGCACCTTTCCTGTCCATACTAACAGACCGGGCAGGTATGATGGTATCTCCTACAGCAGTGGAGGAATTGGGTGAAGATTTTGCAAATAGCCCTGTTGGAACAGGTCCCTTTAAGTTTGAGAGCTTAATGAAGGGTAATAACATTACATTGGTTAAAAACGAAGATTATTGGCAAGATGGTTTGCCTTACCTGGATTCCATTGTATTTAAAATCATCACTGATACAAACGTTACCGCTACAAACCTAAAAAGCGGTCAGGTGGATATCAGTGACTGGCGTTTCCCAACTAAGGAAATAGCAAACTTTGAAAATGATGATAATTTCGTTATTGTAAACGAAGCAAGTCAGAACTACAACGGCTTCTACCTAAACATCTCAAAGCCGCCCTTTGACAACAAACATGCACGCCAGGCTTTAGATGTACTGATGGACAGAGAAGCACTTGTTGACCTGGTAAAAGATGGTGCCGCCACTGTAGCCCATTCCTATTTCTCACCGGGATGTTTTGCACACGGTGATAGCGATATACCACCTGAGCCCAGCGTAGAAAAAGCAAAAGAAATTTTGGCTGAGGGTGGACTAGAAGATGGGTTTACCTTTACCTACAAAACAGCGGCAACACCGGAGCAGCAGCAAATTGCCGAAATGCTTCAAAGTATGTTTAAAGAAGCGGGCATAACCATGAACATTGAGCAAATCGAATTCGGTACCTTGCTTGATCAGACAATTAAAGGGGAGTTTGAAGCTGCGGCCTTAGGTTGGAGCGGTCGCCCTGACCCGGATCAAAATATCTTTGATGATGTATTCACTGATGGTTCTATGAACTACAGCCGTTTCAGCCACCCAGAAATTGATGAGCTGGTAACAGCTGCACGTAAGGAACTTGACCAAGACAAACGTAAGGCACTCTATGATGATGCTATGGAAATATTAGTTGATGAGCTGCCCTATATCTTCACTTATCATGAAAACAACGTTATTTGTCACTCGAAAAATGTTCATGGCTTCACTTATATCAGTGATGGATTGATTCGTACAGCCGAAATTTGGAAAGACTAACAGCTTTAAAAGCTGAACAATAGGGGTATCAGTATCATGTTTCTAACAAGACGTTTACTATTTGCCATACCGGTTATACTTTTGGTCACAATTATGGCCTTTTCCCTTTTGCACCTGATTCCCGGTGACCCTGCCACGGTTATACTGGGGCAGGAGTCAACACCCGAGGCCATCGAGGCCATGCGCCTTGAACTGGGTTTAGACAAGCCCATAGTCGTACAATACTTCGACTGGCTGGGGGGGGGTACTTCGCGGTGATCTGGGGCGCTCATTGGTCGACCGTACGCCGGTGATGACTTTAATTATGCAGCGCCTCTCCGTGAGCCTGGAGTTGACCATCGGAACTTTTCTGGTTGCCGTATTGATAGCCATTCCTGCTGGAATCCTATCTGCGGCCAGAAGGGGAACGGTAATTGATTACCTTTGCACCGGATTTGCCCTGGGCGGGATGTCTATTCCTCACTTTTGGCTTGGGATGATGTTCATTATCCTTTTTGCTGTTAAGCTGGGTTGGCTTCCTGCCTCGGGATATGTTCCTTTTACCCTGGATCCAGTGGGCAACCTCAAGGCTATGATCATGCCCATGGTTGCCACAGGACTGCGGGAAGCCGCCGTTCTAATGAGAATGGTGAGGGGGAGTCTGCTGGAGGTCATGGATGCCGATTACATCCGGACTGCATATTCCAAAGGTCTGAAGGAAAGAGCAGTTATAATCCATCATGCCTTGAGAAATGCCTTAGTACCGGTTATCACCTCCAGCGGCTTGATGGTGGCCGGCCTACTGGGTGGGCTTGTAATCACGGAAAACATTTTCTCCATACCCGGGTACGGCAAGCTTATTGTAGAATCCATTTATACTAGGGATTTCATAACAGTCCAGGGGGCAATATTGGTATCTGCCCTATTGGTTGTTGTGGTCAATCTATTCGTTGATTTTCTATATACAGTGATCGATCCCCGAATCAAATCCGGGAAGGAGGAAGGAGCATGAGCACCCCTACCCCAAATTTGAATGCCGCGGCTATAGCCCCACAGGAAATGGCTTTTCAACGGGAATCCCAGTGGCGGATGATGCTGGGGCGTTTCACAAGCAACAAATTGGCCGTTTTGGGGGGCATAATTGTGCTGATCCTTGTGCTGACGGCCGTTTTCGCTCCCTATATTGCACCATATGACCCAATATATTCCCAGGACTATGGAAATGTCCTACAGCCGCCGGGGGGTAATCATATCCTTGGCACGGACAACCTCGGCAGAGATACCTTCTCAAGGATTGTTTTCGGTGCCCGCTTATCCATCCAAGCGGCACTGATTTCTGTTGGACTAGCCGTGGTTGTTGGTGTGCCCATTGGGCTAATCACTGGGTATGTAGGCGGATTTTGGGATGAATGGGTTGTGATGCGGGTTGTAGACGCCTTGCAGGCCTTCCCGTCACTAATATTGGCCCTTGCTATGGCCGCTGCCCTGGGAGGCGGATTTTACAATGCTATGATAGCCATTGGAGTTGGGTTTATTCCTTCTTTCATCCGTATCACCAGGGCCCAGGTGATGGCCGTGCGAAACCTTGAGTATGTTCAAGCGGCCAGGGCCATCGGTTCCAGTGATTTAAGGATCATGTTCCTGCATGTGCTGCCCAATACCCTTGGACCGGTGATTGTGCAAGTCACCCTATCCATGGCCTCGGCCGTTATTGCCGAAGCGGGACTTTCTTATCTGGGACTTGGGGCCAGCCCCGAGCAGCCCAGTTGGGGTGGTATGCTTCATGTAGCGCAGGGGTATTTGAATGTCGAACCCCTTATGGCCGTGTGGCCTGGTCTGGCAATATTTTTCGTAGTTTTAGGCTTTAACCTTTTCGGCGATGGTATACGCGAAATGCTGAGCCCCCAGTAAGATATCCTCCTTAAACAACTATTATTAGCTTTTGATGACAAAACCGCTCCAAATACAGGAGCTGATGAAATGATCTCCTGTGTAGAGCGGTTTTAGCTTTTTCCTTTTCTATTGTGGAAAACCACAAAGGTCTAAAATTTTGATAAAATTTTACCGAATAATCCACCGGCTCCCTTTTGGGGATTCCCTGCATGAATCATATCCCTTGCCTTATCGGCAATGCAGTTAAAATAATCCCGCGTCATCCTTGTACCCAACATTTCCGCCAACCGAAGCAAATCCTTTTTTCCTTTTTTGAGATTTGCACATTCTTGTATAATGGCCTTGTCCACATCCCGGCTTTGCCTTTTTGCGGCAAAGGCAATCAAAATATTCCACTCATCATTGTGCTCAGGACTTGTTCTGCTCAATATCCCCCTGACCAGTTCAGTTGTATATTCAGGTATATGGGAAAACAGCTGAATGATATATTCCAGTTCCTTATGTTCCAACCTCAGTTCCAGCAGCATTTGGGTCAGATTTTGAATATAATCCCCCTTAATAATGGAGGGAAAACCCTGTAAAATAAGGGTGTTGTATATATTTACAAATTCTTTTTTTCTACCCTCCCTATCCTTCAAAACTTCCAATGCATATAGATGGGCAGATATGGGACATCTTGCACTCTCCGGTTTTTGCTCCTGGATGATCCACGCGATATCCCTGCTGCTTCTCTCCTCCATAACTAGATTTTTATCAACAGCCTCAAATATTTCACGTAAATCTTGGGTGTTCAGGGGTCTAATTTTTTTTAACTGATCAATAAAACTCTCTATTTCCCTTGTCTTAGTCATGTAACCAATCCGGCATTTCAATACTGATACGAATAAAAACTCCATCTTTTCTTCACGAAGTTTTTCAAGAAACGCCCTCATGGACTCCTCTTCGGCAACTATTGTTTCATCAACATCAATTATCAGCTCAATAATAAATTTACCGTATTCCTTCTTCGCATCCTTGGCAATAGAAAACAGCATTTCCCCCACTTGGACCCCTTTTATCCGTGCTGTTGCGTTAATAATCTTCCTTGCGGATGCGAGATCCTTCCCATTATGACAACGGCTGAGTCCATAATCAACTATCATCTTCAAATCCTGCCGGCTGTAATCTCCCTCATATACGGCACTGTCAATATAGACCTGCACGAAGGCGGCGGCTTCCGGCCCCTCAAGCCTCTCCATATACATACTGTACTCTTCTAGAGTCTCCGGATTTCTAATAAAGCTGGCCATAAGAGATACAAATTCGCTATTTTTAACATTTTCCCAGAACTCCAGGGTTTCCCCCGCATCCCTTCTCCTGAATATCAAGTCAACAAACACATTGCGAAGGGTCTTAGACAGTTTCTCAGAAACAGCGGGATCTTCCAACAGCTGTACTGCCTTTTTTAGCCACTTGACTATACCCAATGCACTGGAGAAATCTTGCCTCAAAAAACTAGGTAAACCATCCACGATGGTATTACACATCTTCCTCAAGGTTGGGCAAGCAAATAGTTGATATTTTTCAAGGGTAGCCAGCATATTTAATGTAGTATGGACATTGGTGGGCAGTGGAGCGCGGGCCAGAGCCATAAAAACATCATGTAAATTGTAAACATCAGGGGCAGGTTTGCTGATATCAAGCATTTGCAAAAAATCACGACAAAATCTCTGGTGAGTTTCGTTAAAGGAAGTGATAAGCCTGTAATAAGGGTGCTCCACTGCCGCATCAAACACAGCCTTTTTTTCCACTCCGTCCAGTACTACAAAAGAGGATTTAGCTTCGGTACGGGCCATTTTCGTATTCTTTCTATCCCGCCGGTCCACACCGACGATCATGGCCCGAAAACGCCTTTCCCCCTTCCTGCCAAAAAAGCCTTTATGCTGTATATAAAATCCCTCTTTATCTACCCTGTAAATGTTGGCTTTGGGGAAATTATCCAGCCGCGTTGCAAATGAAATAGAGGCGGCCATTCGCGGAGAAAATGCATATTCAATTGCAGAGATCCACAATTCGATATTCTTAGATGAATCATCCCTGATCACGAGATATTTTCTTTTATCCGGGGGAAGCCCATACTGTGTAATCAGAAAAGATACAGCCTTCATCAAAGCATCCCGCCGCCCATCAAAAATGAACTCCCTTATATCATTGATGGCGATCTGTCCTACAGGGTCGCCCACATCGCCGCGAGCTGGCAAATCCTTGGGTGTTTCTTCGCAATAGAACGCCTGACCCCGAAATTTAGCATCCCAGATGGTGGAATCATCAAACAATTCAAAAGGGTAAAAATCAGAAAAATCCCCTATGAAAACCTGGTTTATAAAATTATCCCCACGGCCTTGGCAATCCACTGAAGAAGCAGCATCATTTATTATGGGATGAAAATTGACCATAATGGGATCACCCATATCAGGTGCCAAATAGATATAGGCATCATCCATAAAATCCGGGGGCATATAACTTTGTTTGGCTTTAACTGTATCAAGTAAAAAAGGCAAATCAGTTTTCCCGCCTTCAATAATGGACGGGGTGCATGAATATACTTTAAACCCATCGCCGTAAATGGGCTCTCCAGATTTCAATATGTCTATTCCCTGGCCGCAGCGGGTGTAAATAAGTTCCGAAAACATATGGTTTCCATTCCCCCCCCAACGGATGGCCCCGTTCTTTTTGACAACTAGATCCACATGCATTGTTTTCTCAAGAAACACTAATAAACCATTGGCCCATGTGAAAAGGGCCGCATTGATTTCTTTTCGTGATAATTTTAATAATCCCTTGCAGATATACTGATACAAAACCCCATCCATACTTCGTCACTTTTTTTGGCCAGTGATATGTGATTTCTACAAAACTAAAGTAAGCATAAAGCAATTTAAAGGATATAAAAAAGCAAAAACCAGAATAAACTGAGTTTTTGCTCTAATCACAAGTTTCCTATAGGCCCTTAGTCAAATTCTTCTGTGCTCACGCGAACCATTTGGAAATCATTTTATGGTACAGCCATAAATGCTCTTTTTACCTGGAAACCCCTTTTAAATAAAGTGGGGAAATCTTGGATTTTGTAGATTTGACAATCTCCTTTAGGCGTATTGTATCCGATGCATCGGATATGAATGAATAAGCCACTCCGTGTTTCTTCGCCCGCCCGGTTCGGCCGATCCTATGGGTGTAAAACTGATTTTCATTGGGGAAATCATAGTTAAATACCGTATCCACATCATCAACATCGATTCCCCTAGCGGCCACATCGGTGGCAACCAGTATATGCAAAGCTCCTCGTCGGAATTTTGACAAAACCTTTTCCCGTATATTTTGACTTATATCGCCGTGAATACAATCGGCGGTATAGCCCTTTGAATTGAGTCTATTTGTCAATCTCTCCACCCTACGCTTGGTATTGCAAAAAATCAAAATGCGCCGGGCGCTGTCCTTCTTAATAATATGGGATACTGCATCTATCTTGCCTCTTTCACCAATTTTCAAACTGTATTGGCGGATATTTGGTTTATTTTCCATATCCTCTGGTATAGTGACCTCCACTGGACCCTTCTGATACTTTTTTCTAATTTTCAGGACATCTCTGGATAGGGTAGCCGATAGTAAAGCCAAATTCTTTCTCCGTGGTGTCTGGTCAAGCACCTTTGTTACATCCTTATAAAATCCCATATCAACCATACGGTCGGCTTCGTCAAGAACAACGGTTCGGATTCCCCCAAGTCTTATGGTTCGTCTTCTGATGTGATCCAACAGCCTTCCCGGCGTGGCAACTACAATTTTGGGGCGTCTCTTTAAATTGCGAATTTGTATACCGATTGGCTGACCCCCATAAACTGTAACCACACTGATTCCCTGCTTGTAAAGGCAGAGACTGCGAATCTCTGCACAAAGCTGAATTGCCAACTCCCTGGTGGGGGCCAAAATCAATGCCTGAATCTTGGGATCATCAGTATCAATCTGTTCAATTATTGGAATACCGAAGGCTAGAGTCTTGCCTGTACCCGTGGGTGCCTTAGATATGACATCATTCCATTTAAGCATTGCGGGTATGGTTTGTGTCTGTACAGCAGTAGCATTCCTGAAGCCCTTGGCTTTTATTGCCTTTAGCATCTCCTGTGATAACTCCATTTTCTCGAATTCTTTAGTTTCCATAACATTTCCTTTCTTTTTTAAATAAAAAAGGAGCAAGCATATAAAGCTTCCTCCTAAAAGTATCTCTTTATCTGCAGTGCAAATGGGTAAGCCTTTGCAACTTATTAAGACTAACATATCGCACACTACTTTGCAAGCCAACCCCCCTCCAGTACGACTGAACATTTCTAGAAGCATCGAAGGGATATGGGCTTCCATCTTGCTTGGCAAACCCTATTTTGATGATTGTAACTTCGCCCGGATTCATTTGAGCTGCGCCCTTCCAGCCTTGTTCATCTCAATGAAGTAGGGGGTATCTAATGGATATAAAGTTGATATAAAATTATTATGGGGTATTTTATTTGGCAAATGATATTCTACCATTGAAGGTGATGTTACACTATACAAATAACCCGAATATAAAACCGGCAAATGTACTAAATATGACCACTAACCCAACAAAGGTGGCTGTTTTCCGCCAACTGATTGCCTTTGAGATTACAAGAATTGATGGTAATGATAGTGCGGGACCCGCCAACAAGAGGGATAATGCCGGACCATCACCCATTCCCGCACCCATCAAACCCTGAATGATGGGAACCTCCGTCAATGTTGCAAAATACATGAGGGCACCTGAAAAGGCAGCGAATAGATTTGTGGACAATGAATTCCCACCTAAAATACCCTCTATCCATCCGGAAGGTATAAAAGCCTCATGCCCCGGCCTGCCCAGAAGAAAACCTGCTGCCAACACACCGATAAATAAAAGTGGTGTTACCTGTAAAGTATAATCTAGGGTTGAGCTGAGCCATTCACCAATTAGATTTTTATTAAATAACAGTAATGATGACAGAACTGCCGCGATTAAGAACGAAGCCGCCAGGTACCACTTTAAAG
The DNA here is from genome assembly GCA_012519005.1 of Clostridia bacterium. GTDB lineage: Bacteria > Bacillota > DTU086 > DTU086 > DTU086 > JAAYRB01. The sequence goes on along the minus strand of JAAYRB010000120.1, from coordinate 19,104 downwards.
TAAAGATGGTGTGGAATACCCCATTTTCAACACCCGGGTGACCGAAATTTGCAAAAATCAAAAAACCCACCATGGAACCAATGAGGAGAATAATCTTCCAAAGGGCAATGGGCACTTCATCATTTTCCACAGATACAAGGGAATCCATTCGGGCACTCTCCGCTTTACGGAATATAAATGCCATGGCCAGACCTATTACCACGCTCATGGATGCAGCACCTACAATCCTAGCCGCCCCCATTTCAAAACCCAACACCCTAGAAGTCAAGGTAACAGCTATAACATTAACAGCGGGGCCCGAATAAAGAAAGGCAATGGCCGGACCAAGGCCCGCACCTCGCATGTAAATCCCAACAAAAATTGGCAGCACGGTACAGGAGCACACCGCCAGTACCGTTCCAGAAACTGCCCCCATGGCATATGCGGCTGTCAGCGGTGCCGCCGCCCCCATATATTTCATCACTGAATCACTTTTCACAAAAACTGAAATTGCACCAGCAATAAAAAAAGCGGGAACCAAACACAGCAGCACATGCTCCCTGGCGTAATCTTTCATCATCAACACCGCTTCATTAAGGCCGGTAGATATGGGGCCCAAGTTATCTGGTATAAAATAAAATATTAAAAATGCCGTGACGATATAAAGCAGTTTTTTTATTTGATCCCTTTCTATAATTACCATAAAAATAACCCCCAACAAAACTGACTATATATTGAGTTTCATAGACTAAATAATTTGTGGTTATCCTCAAGAACACAAGAAGTCAGACATTTATTTCCTGATGATTTCCATGAGTTCGTCCACCCCGGGCACTTTTCCCGATGAAACTATTTTATTGTTAATAATCAGCCCCGGTGTTTGCATAATCCCTGTGGCTGCAATTTCCATCATTTCAGTTACCTTCAAAATCTCACACTCAATGCCAAGCCCTTGGACGGCTTGTTCGACATTCTCGTAGAGCCTATTGCATTTTGAACACCCCGTTCCCACAACTTTAATGATCATTTTTCCGTTAGAATCTGCTGACTCCGCAATATCTGTATTTGCCATATCATTTACCCCGCAATGCTTTCCTTCAGATTCGCAATCTAAATTTGCAACAATTTCAGTATTACAACAACCTCCTCCTTCATTTTTTTTGTATCCAAACAACCTCCCAAGGAAACCTTTATTTTTACCCATGACAATGTCCTCCCGCAAAATTTTTATCATTGTTATTTGTCATTAAACATGGTTATCGAAAAAAGTTCAGCACTTCCTCTTAATACAATCTTGGTTCTTACTTGTAATAGATGTAAGGAAGACAATAATGTGATCCATCCTATCCCTATTCAATGTATACCTCATCCAAGCCCCGTCACGCCTGGCATTTACAAGACCGCTCTCAGATAGGATTTTCATATGATAGCTAAGAGTGGATTGAGAAATACTAAATTCCTCCAATATCTCGCAAGCACACATTTCCCCGGCGGATAACATATCAATGATCTCTAATCTTGTTTCATCGGACATTGCCTTCATTAAGGGAACATAATCCGTATATGAATATCCCACAAAACCACCTCCCTTATATTTATACGCATCAATCACATCGAAGGTTTTCAATGTTCCAGGATAATAGTACTGGACATATTGAGGATTGTCAATATGATTTTGTATGAATAGTGTTTTTACAAGGAGATCGATGATTACACCTTATCCCAATCTGCAGCCCCAAGACAGGCGTCAAATTAAACTATGCATACAAAAAGAGCAAAAACCAGAATAAACTGAGTTTTTGCTCTAATTACAGGTTTCCTCTACATACCTATTTAACTTTTCTTGCTGATGTCAACCTTTTGGAAATTATTTCGTGGTTTAGCCCCGGTGCTGTCTAGATCTTAGTTAAACTCTAAATTGTTGAATTAGAGAATTCAAATCCTGTGCCAAAACTGCCTGTTCTTGGGCTACTTTGGCCACTTGGTCCATGGCTTCGGTGGTTTCAAGCATATTTTCAGATATCACCTGTGAGCCACTGGTAGATTCCTGGGCCGTAGCAGCAACAGCCTGGGCAGCTTTATTGATTTCCTCAATGGTGTCGGACATTTGCTGTGAAGTTGAGGCCAGGGCTTGCACTAAGGTTCCCATCATTTCCGCGTCTTTTGCATATTGATTACCTGTTCCTACCATAACCTCATAATCCGGGATAACATTTTCATCAACAAATTTTAAAATTTCAGAAGAATTATCTGTTATGTTTTTAAAAGATTGCTGAACCTTGCCGATGAGGTTTTGAATACCAGTTACTGTGGTACCAGATTCCTCTGCCAACTTTCTGACTTCCTCCGCCACAACGGCAAAGCCTCTCCCCTGCTCTCCCGCCCTTGCTGCTTCTATTGCGGCATTTAGAGCCAACAGGTTTGTTTGATCAGCAATATTAGAAATTGTGACGGCCATGGAACCAATTTCTTGGACGATTTCCCCTTCTTTTATGGCTTCCAGGATTGCCGTTTCTTTTTCTCTGTAGATATCAACCGCTGTTTGACGGGATCTCTGGGCATTTACCCTCACTTCTTCCGCTCTTTTCTCAATCTCTCTAACATTCTGCTCTCCATCCGCCGCCCGTTCGGCCAGGTTATTGGCCCCTCTTTCAATTTCTGAACTGGAAGCGGACATTTCCTCCGCCGCCGCAGAGGTTTCTTCCAAGCCGGCGGCTATCTGATGCGTGGAATCATTAACATTTTGAATCTGTGCTGTTACTTCCTCCGCAGATGCAGAAAGCTCTTCGCTGGCAGCACTCATATCCCCGGAACTGGCCAATACCTGCTTCACAAGGGCTCTCAGGTTTCTGCCGATATTATCAAAAGCCTTGGCCAAATCCCCGATCTCGTCTCCCCTTGCCATATGATCATGGGACATTTCCATTGTGAAGTCGCCTTTCGCAAATAGATCAGCGTGCTCAACAACAGCATTAATGGGGGTTGCCACAATTCTACCGATTACAGTACTCAGCACTATCCCCAGTCCTAGACCCACTGCCATTATGGCAATGATAAGTTTGTAGGATCTGTCGTAATCTCTCTCTGATGTATACATCAAATCATCGCAGTAGAGAAAGGATTGTTCCACCATACTATCTGTTGTTTGCACAACCATATCTTTTGCAACAGCTGCTTCGATGTTGATTATTTCCGCCAGATCATAGTTTCCAGCACGGGCCTCATCTATTGCTTGGTTACGTACACTGGTATATGTAGCAAGCTGTTCCTCATACTGTGCCAGCAGTTCTTTTTCGTTATCCATAAGATCAAAACTTCCATATTGCTCGATGATCTCGTTGTTTTCCTTCTCAATTTCTAAAATGTTTCCATGGGCTTCATCTATATAGGAATTGTCCTCCATTGATTGAGATTCAAAAACAATTCCTTGCATTTCCACTGTAATACTCAAGAGGTTTTGTTTGAGATTACCCATCAACTGGACTACACCCAATCCATTGGTGTACATAATGTCCATATTTTTACTAAAATTACCCATGTTCACCTAACCAGCGGCACCGATAATTCCCATAAAAATCAATAACACAATAAAACTAAGGAACAGCTTGGAACGGGTTCTTAGGTTAATAAACCACTTCATAACGATTGCCCCCTCTAAAATTAAATTATGCCTTTTAGTGCAGTTCGTATATCGGCAATATCTACTCCTTTGTAAAGGGGGGGGGCACATAAAACTGTGTTTGTCAACATAGAAATTCCTTTTACATAACTTAACCTATACAAAAACCCCGATTCCGTTTTAAATAATCCATGATAAATGGGTCAGATTCACCCTTGGCCTTCCAGTTGAGTCATTTTCCTTTGCCAGCCTTTTTCCATGTCATTGATTAGGATTTTGAAATCGTCCTTAAATTCTTCCCATTTTGCCCCGGGTTTCAGCCAGATGGAGTAGGACCCGTTTTTATTATCTTGTTTTAAATTTTTATGTTTCTTTTTTATCTCAATAAATGTATCGCCGGCGGCTTCAACAGCCCTGGGCTGCAAAACAAGCTGTACACTGCTGGGCCTGAATTCAGCTAGATAAAGACTGATATATACCCGATAGGTTGGCCTTCCTTCGTCCGTTTTTTCCACTAATGCAAAACTTCTACCTGTCCTGCCGGGCCATTCATAGGCTGAAGGCAGCTCAGTCCTGATGAGAAATGATATTTGCTTCAATATCTCCTCGGCATCAACCCTGGCCGCCAGTTTTCTAAGATTTTCCTCATTGCTTTCCTTTGTATATGACTGTCTTTGCATAACTTCATTTTCATGCAATTCAACTTCCACTTGTTTGGCAATAAAGATCTGCTCTCCTTTTTTGAAAACATAGAAAGTTATTAGTGAAATATCAACCCCTACTTTGGATAAATAGTTAACCATCCTGCGAGTTCTTTCATCGGCACCCAACCCAACCAAAACCATTTTTGGGGCCTTGTCTTCCAGATTTTCAAGATTACCTGAAAACTGTTCCTGGTACCAGCTTTCAAAATCAATCTTTTCAATGCCCCCATGACCGGATTTGTCAGATATGTGTTTTAAAAGTGTATCAACATCTAAGCTGTTCAAAAAAGATGCGTAATCAATAATCTGAGCAACTGCATCCCTTGACAAGGCACCACGTTTTAATTCAAAAACTATTAGATTTCCGTCCTCATCTACACCCAGCAAGTCCAATGGCCCACCTTCCGTGGGCGTTTGCCTGCCGACGAGCTTCAAGCCGGGCATCAATAATTCCGGATTTCTGACTAGGATACTCTCCAGTTGATTCTCAGTTTCTGTCTGATCTATTTCCTCTACAGGTACAGGGGAAATATGATTATCCCCGTCTTGGTCCAATGACCACAATTTAAGTCTGATCAATATCCATCCCTCGCTTTTTGTATAATTCCGTTACAGCACCGAGGTTTTTAAACAACGTTGAAGGATTGCCGCCACCTTCCTAATTATACCATGAGCCGGAGAATAAGTATTGTCACCCTTATAAATAAGGATAAGATGTCAAAATGGATATTATATGGTGGGGATCGAGGGTATATTGAGACCCGGGCCCCCAAAGCAAAGCAGTAAATATTTTTGCTGCTCCGCCTGTCTAAAAATTGGCGGTGATGGGAATTGATTTCTGTAAACAGGATAGGCTAAAACAGTAAAATATAAGATGAAAGGGGATTTATGAGTATGCCCAGTAGGGGTTTTCTCCTCCGAGGTTTGGTCTCTGGGTTATTTGCCAGTCTTATTCTAATATTTGCTTTTTGGGGGATATGGCTGCTGCCCGCCCTGGGACTTATTTTGACTCGTGTCAGCCTGATTAACGGTACCATTGTGGCAGCTGTAATGGGGGTAATTGGCGGGCTGATATATAGTGTTTTTGTAAGAGAGAAGCAGTTGGAACCGAGAAAAAGTATCGTTGCTGGGTCTTTATTGGGGCTTGCTTTTTGGGTGGGAGGTGTCCTGACTTTAGTACCAATGATGCTGGGCTTTCCGCCTTCTCTCAGCAGCCCAAGGGATCATCTTACGGCATTGGTCATCTTTGTTGTTTATGGCATATCATTGGCATTTATGTATCGGGGCTTCCAAGCTAAAATGTCAAAAAAGAACCTTGGGTATGGGGTGGGCTTAGTTGTTTTGACCCTGATAGCCACACCGCTGCTTTTGCGTGGTGCGGTCAGTACCAACCCCCAGGACCTCGATTTGCCCACCGGGTATAAAGCCCAGGTGATTGCCAAGGATCTGACCTATCCCACTGGTATAGCCATGGATGAAAAAGGTGAGATATATATAGCCGAATCCGGGTTTTCATATGGGCCTAAAACTACTGAAGCAAAAATCATGCGGCTCAATGATAAGGGTAAGCCGGTGAAGGTTGCGGACAAATTTGAAGGGCCAATTGGTGGCATTACATATAAAGAGGGCAATCTTTATGTATCCCATAGGGGGAAAATCACTGAGCTGGAATTAAAAACCGGCGAACGTCGTGATTTAGTTACAAATTTGCCTTCCCTGGGGGATCATCAGAATGGAGATCTGATGTTTGGCCCCGATGGTGCCATATATTTTGGTCAGGGTACTGCCACCAATGCCGGTGTAGTTGGTTCAGATAATTTTGTTTATGCATGGGCAGATCGCTACCCTGATTTCCATGACATCCCTTCGCGGGATTTCACCTTAACGGGAGAAAATTATACTTCTCTAGACCTTAAGGAGACTGACCCTGCCGCAAAAAAAACCACCGGTGCCTTCATCGCCTTTGGTAAAACCCGGAAAGCCGGTGAAAAGGTAAAGGGAAAAGTCCCGGCCAGTGGAGCTGTCCACCGCTTGGACATGGAAGATGGTACTTTGTCCATATTTGCAGATGGACTGAGAAACCCTTACGGCCTGACACAGGATGAAGATGGTAATATGTATGCCAGTGTGCTTGGCTATGATGACCGGGGTGTCAGAGCATCCACTGATTCGCCGGACTGGATCATGAAATTGGAGAAAGGAGCTTGGTATGGTTGGCCTGATTATGCTGGCACCGTTCCTCTGACGGATGAGAAGTTTGCTTCGGATCGAGGCATCAACCGCAACCCCATAATCAAGGATCCGCCGGAGGTTACTCCTCCCCTGGCTTCTCTGCCAAGTCATTATTCGCCAATGAAAATTGACTGTGCACCAAAAGAATTTGGCATGGATGGCATATTTGTAGCCGTTTTTGGTGACGGGCAGCCATTAACACAGGATTTAAAGAAACTTGCCCCCAGTGGGGTATTAGTTGTGGATCAAGAAACAGGAAGCTACGATTGGTTTCTGAAAAGCAAGAACAAGGCCCGGGCTGGCCGCCGTGGTGATGGTTTGAAGCGAGTCGTTGATGTGAAATTCGACAGGGACGGGAAATCACTCTATGTTTTGGATTTTGGCGTTTTTGAGCTGGCTGACATGGCACCCAATGCCATCCCGAAGACCGGAGTGTTGTGGAAAATAACAAAAGAATAAAAGCAGGATGTGGGGCATTTGCCTATGGGCAGGTGCCTTTTTTTATTTAATAAAAGTATTTAGCTGGGATCCGATTTAGGCCTTTCAAATTTTTTGCCAAAAGAGTCCTACACCGCAGACCCTTTTCCCCTTCTCTGTCCAGTGCCCAGAATAAGGGCAAGCACATTTGAATAATATTCTGTATAAAATTACGTAGGGGGCCAGCATTATGTTAAATGCTATTTCTACCATAGGATATTTTTTCCTGCTGGGCTATACAATCTTCCTGTTGAAGAAACACAGGAAAGAATTTTTAACTAGAGAACAATCTGAAAGTAGAGGCAAGTGGATTGCCTATGCAGGCCTTTTGGCCGCACTGGCAGTTATTTTGCAGTCTTCACCGGTTTTTCTTCCTGTAGTTGGTTTGGCCTTGTCCCCTCTAAGCAGCCTTCCTGTGATTATCGGTACATTGCTATTTGCTGACAGGGTTCTACCCATGTTTTTAGCCGCTGCCGCACTGTTATTCCTAGTTAATGTACAGGAAGCGGTGATTTTTTTGCTCACCACCGGGCCGCTGGGGTTAACGGCAGCGCTGGCAGTGATTCCCACCATTCCATTTTGGAGAAAATCCTTGGTCACCACATCTCTTTTAACCTGTGGCATTTTACTTTTGACTTTTTTGGTGGGGCTCCCTGGCCTACAAAATACCGTTGGATCGCTGAACATGCCGATCCTTTTGGCCATCATCGCTTTCAGCTTCCTCTACTCCTCTTTGTTTATGCGTATAGCCATTTACTCTCAGAACCGTATGCCCGCAAAGTTGGTACATAGTTATGACGAGGAGACTTAAATTTCCTGTTAGTTTACTAAATAATCCTCAATTTGTGCCGCTGCCCAGGTCTAATAGGGATTCGCACCCCTTTTTTAATATACTGTTCAGCCAAAAAAATTGGAGGCGCCAAAACAATGATGAGTAACCCGCTGCCATCATCTGCATTTTTTGAAAAAAAGGAAATATCACAAAACACAGGAATACATATGACAACTGTATATTTATTGGGGGATGGCTTCAATGCCATTTGCTTTTAAAATAAGTCTGCCTTTATTATACAGTTATACTAACTAAATTGGCAGGAACGAAAGGATACCAGGGTTGGAAAAAAAGAAACTGCCTTATAAAGTCGGTGTAGGGCTTATAATCACCTCTTTCCTAATTTGGCTAATTCCATTTATCGCCCCATTTACCCCACTACCAACTCAAATTAAAGCAGGTCTAATTGCGGGAGGTATAATAGTCGCAGAAATTTTATTTTGGCTGGGAGTTTTGTTAGTCGGAAAGGAAGCAGCAGCCAAACTTAAAAGATACTAAATCCAAAGAACTGGGGAAGGGGAACCAAAGAACGGAATCATGACGAATAAAAATGCAGCTGGTCAAAGTAGTTTGGCAATGGAGGAAATGATTTACAAAAATAATCCGGTGTTACAGATAATACCAATATCCCTAAAGCATATCTGGGCCACCTACCACCAGTAGTTTTCTCTGGTTTGCATAAATAGATTTAAGGACAATATAAAACCACCCACCGATAAAATTTTATTTATCAATGGGTGGTTTCTTTCAGCAAAAATGAACCCATGGGAATCAAATCACAACCCCTTCCCCCCCCATAAAAGTGTACAACCTCAAATAACCAAGAACAAATATGAGATATTTTATACATTAGTCCCATAAATAAAGGGAAATTCAAAAAGTGGCAGAATATAATCAACAATACAATTCTTGGGGGGGTAAAAAATTTTAATAAAGGGGCTTAGGGGGTCCTTGAGGCCCTTGAACGCTTCGATTGCCAACAATGGAAGTGTAATTTTTTTATGCGCCTGCGCTTTAGTGCACCGTAACGTTAAGGTAACGAGTTCCCTGTTATATGGATTGTATAACATGCTAATTTTTAAGGGTACGAAAATATAACTAAACTAAAAGGGGGATGAGCGAGTGAGCAGGAAGAAGGGAATGTTGTGGATATTGGTTTTATTGGCCAGTATGGTAATCCTTGCGGCGTGTGGGGGAGGTGCACCCCAGACAGGTAGTGACGCGGAACCGCCGGAACATGGGGAAGAAAAGGTAATCACTTTGGGTAGGAGTTGGGAGGAGAAATCTTGGGATCCCGCTGCCCTGACAATGCCTGATGACATTTACCTGGCGCCCATGATTTATGAAAATCTTGTGGAATTAAATATTGATGGAAGCCTGAGCCCGGAGCTGGCGGAGGATTGGGAAGTGTCGGAGGATGGCCTGACTTACACTTTTAATCTCCGACAAGGCGTGAAATGGCACCATGACTATGGTGAATTTACCTCTGAGGACGTAAAGTTTTCCATTGAAAGACATGGTGATCCAGATGTGGGTTCCATCAATTTAGAAAACATCCATTTAGACAATATCGAATCCATAGACACACCGGATGATTACACAGTTGTCATTAAATTAAAAAGCATTGATGTGGACTTTATGACCCGTCTAGCTTTGTATTATGGCAATATGGTGAGCAAGGCGGCATACGAAGACAAAGGCATAGATGGTATGAAGCTGTTCCCCGTAGGCACCGGTGCATACCAATATGATAAAGGTACTCCCGGTACAAAAACAGAGGTAGTGAGATTTAATGATTGGTGGGGTGAGGCCGCAGGCAATGTTGATCGGATTATTGCCCACATTATTACCGACACCAACACCATGTACTCGGCCTTGGAGAATGGGGAAATTGACACCTTTGACAGTTATGATAAGGATAAGACCAAGGAATTTATAAGCAAAGGTTTTACCAGTGACTCCGTGCCCTATCGTCAATTATTATATGTGGGCCTAAATATGCAATTAGAACCCTTTGATAATCCCAAGGTGAGGGAAGCCTTTTTCCATGCCATTGACCCGGATGTTTTCATCAAAGATCTTTACTATGAAACAGAAACCGCCGCCGGAAGCTATATCCCAGCGGAATCGAAATACGGGCTTAAGGATCATTTCCAACCCAGCTATGATCCAGAAAAAGCTAAACAATTATTGGCTGAGGCTGGATACGCCGATGGTTTGGAGGTAACCCTCTGGTCGATAAATGATGCTATCAGCCCCGCCCCGGCCACCATTACTCAGTCCCAACTACAGGACGCTGGATTCAAATGTGAAATGCAATTGGTCGAAGCCGGTGTTTTCTTTGATAAGGTACGTGAAGGTGAAGCAGGAATGTGGCTGCTGTATAATGACACCCCGGCTATCGCCGACCACACCATGACAAGATATACCAGTGTCAACTACCCTGGTAACAACTGGTGCGGTATCATGGATAAGGAATATGATGCTTTGGTAGATGCCGGTATGAAGGCTTCCACCGAGGAAGAAAAAGCCGCAAAATTTGCCGATGCTCAAAAACGCTTAATGTCCTTAAATGTTTTATACCCTGTAGCCACCTACCATTTTGACCACATCAGCAACAGCAGGTTAACAGGACATATCATTTGCGGCGACGGCATCGTACGTTATCACAATGCCGTTCTAGAATAAAATTTTTTGAGGCTAGGATTTACTGGTGTAGGGCCTAGGCCTTACACCAGTAAATTTATTTCTATACAAATAGCACACAAAAGGAGAGACCCCCGTGAAAAGATACATACTATCCCGTATACTATTTGCCATTCCCACCATCATAGGCGTATTCATCCTTGTCTTTTTTATTGTGCGCTTAATTCCTGGGGATCCAGCGGTGACTATGTTGGGGTCCAACGCAACTAATGAACAGATCGAGCGTTACCGGGAACAACACGGCCACGACAAACCCATTGCAGTACAATTTGGCATCGCTTTTAAAAATTTTCTAAAAGGTGATATGGGGCAATCTCTTTCATGGTATAGACCGGTTCGTGAAGTCATCTTTGAAAAATTACCCCGCACCGCCGAGCTGGCCTTCTTTGGCATTTTATTTGGCACTTTAGCAGCTCTCCTTCTTGGGGTAACTGCGGCGGTACATCGAGGGCGATGGCCGGATCTGCTTCTGACAGCCTTTGCCTCTTTGGGTATGTCCCTGCCCACATTTTACATCGGCCTTTGGGTTCTAGTAATATTCGCCATGAAGCTAAAGATTATTCCCGTAATCAGCTCCTTTGGGAGTGGCGTCAGCTACTGGCAGTCCTTGTTTGGGCCGGTGCTGACCATGGCCCTGGGGGAATGTGCCTTGATCACCCGTACCACCCGTTCCTCAATGCTTGAAATCTTGAATGAGGATTTTATTCGTACGGCTCGGTCCAAGGGGCTCTCAGAAAAGATTGTTTTATACAAACATGCCCTGGGTAACGCCTTAATTCCCATTGTCACCGTAGTGGGCTACAGCCTTGCCACCGCCTTCGGAGGTGCCATTGTTTTAGAAACTGTATTTGCCAGGAATGGTATCGGCAAGCTGCTCATTGATGGGATCAATGTACGGGATTATCCCTTAATTCAAGGTACAACCATTGTCATTGCAATATTGATGGTTTTAATAAATATCATCACAGATATTATTTATGGTTTAGTTGATCCCCGAATTAGAGTCGGTGAAAATAAATAAGGCCATTGATAGGAGTGCTTACTTTGTCAAACACCATTATCGATAATAGTTTTTTCCGCTTGGAAAATCTAACAAAAGTTTTTTACATAAACACCAATAAAGGTCTAAAAAGCACACCGGTCACGGCTGTGAAAAATGTCAGTTTCAATATCAAACGGGGAGAAATTTTTGGATTGGTCGGCGAATCCGGCTGCGGCAAAAGTACCCTAGCAAAAATAGCATTACGTTTAATAGAAGCAAGCAGCGGTGCTGCTTATTATGAGGGTCGAGATCTTTATCAAATGAAATACAGGGAGTTGGTGGCTGTTCGTCGGGATTTGCAGGTAGTTTTTCAAGATCCCTATGATTCACTAAACCCTCGCTTGTCCCTAGAAGAACTGGTGGCTGAGCCTCTTAAAATACATAAATACGGCAATAAAGCAAAAAGGCGGGATAGAATTGCAGAATTGTTTCAAAATGTAGGGCTTCCCACCCAGTTGATGACCCGTTACCCCCATCAATTATCCGGCGGTCAACGACAACGTCTCTGTATTGCTAGAAGCCTGGCCGTCTCACCAAGGTTTTTAGTATGTGATGAAGCCGTTTCCGCCCTGGATGTTTCCATTCAGGCGCAGATTTTAAATCTTCTACTGGATTTAAAGGAAAGCTTTGGACTGACATATTTGTTTATTTCCCATAATCTCTCAGTGGTTAAATTTGTTTCGGACAGAATTGGGGTGATGTATTTTGGTAGGCTGGTGGAGCTGGCGGAAACCAAGACGCTTTTTTCTGGTGTGCTCCATCCATATACCCACGCACTGCTTTCGGCTTTACCTGTGCCGGATCCCGACAAAAAGAGAAAGCAAGCGCTGTTAAAGGGCGGTGTACCCAGCCTATTTGACCCTCCCAGCGGCTGTATTTTTCATAACCGCTGCCCCTACAAAAAAGAAGTGTGCATGAATGAAGAACCACCTTTTATTGATATGGGGAATCAACATTATGCCGCCTGTCATTTTGCGGGTGAACTGGACTTAAACAATAATTTATAGGTAGGGTCAGAGAAAAAACATCTGAAAGGTAATTCGACAATGAAGAACATGTTGAGTAACAAATTTATCGCCATTGGCGGTGCCATCATTGTATTTATGATTCTTGTTGCGGTCTTTGCCCCATTACTTACTGCTTATGACTATGGCATGGTGGATTTGCCCAATAAACAACAAGTTCCCAACAAAAACCATATCATGGGTACAGATTTATACGGCCGCGATGTTTGGTGCCGTATTGCATATGGGGCCCGAGTTTCGCTTTTTGTCTCTTTTGCTGCTGTGGCCATTGCTATTTTCTTTGGAAGTATCCTTGGGATAATTGCCGGTTACCTGAAAGGCGTTGTGGATTTTACTCTCTCAAGAATCATTGATATTATGATGGCTTTTCCCCCGCTTCTGTTATCCTTGATTATTGGGGTTTCCTTGGGCACATCTATTCGCAATATGTGCATTTCTATTGGTGTGCCTTTGATTCCCATGTTTTTTAGAGTGGCCCGGGGAGTAACCTTAAGTATCGGTGAGAGAACCTATGTGATGGCCGCAAAATCCATGGGAAGCGGCTCTATCAAAATTATGATTAAGCATATCCTGCCCAATGTTTTACCCCAAATATTTGTAGTGCTTTCCTTGGGTATGGGAGGGGCAATTCTGGCGGAGGCTTCCCTGGGCTTTTTGGGCTTGGGAATACCACAGCCAACACCTTCCTGGGGGCTTATCGTTAATGAGGGTAAATTATTTATGTTTTCAGCTCCCTGGACCACAGGATTCAGCGGAGCATTCATTGCCCTAACGGTCTTAGGTTTTAATTTGCTGGGTGACGGCCTAAGGGATTACCTGGACCCCAAACTAAAGAACCTTGAGGGGCAGTCCTGATAATTCTCGTGGAAATATAATTATCATTTTGTGGAGGGTCCAGATGAGCAGTCAAGAAGATCTAATTTTACAAATTCAAAATTTAAAGGTTCGATTTCCCATGAAAAATCAGTCCTTTGTCCATGCCGTCAATGGTATTGACTTGAACTTATATAAAGGTGATTCCTTAGGCGTCGTGGGGGAATCGGGCTGCGGAAAAAGTGTTACATTTTCCGGCGTAATGCGTCTGATTGAATCCCCTCCTGCTGTTATTGAAGGAAAAATCATATTTAACAACCAGGATTTAATGAAATTAAGTCCAGCAGAAATGCAAAAAATCCGAGGCAAGGATATCACCATGATTTTTCAGGAGCCCATGACAAGCTTAAATCCAGTGATGAGGATCGGGTACCAGATCATGGAGACATTGCTGGTGCATGAAAATATAAGCAAAAAGGCAGCTTCAGCCCGTGCCCTGGAACTCCTGGAGCTGGTAGAAATACCTGATGCGGCGGGTAGGCTTTGGAGTTATCCCCACCAGCTTTCAGGGGGCTTAAGGCAAAGGGTGATGATCGCAATGGCTTTAGCTTGCCGCCCCAAAATCCTTTTAGCCGATGAGCCGACCACTGCCCTGGATGTTACCATCCAGGCCCAGGTATTGGACCTATTGAAGCGGCTGCAAGAGGAAACAGATATGAGTATTGTCATGATTACCCACGATTTAGGAGTTATCGCCGATGTAGCCAAAAGAGTTGCTGTTTTTTATGCGGGACGTATTGTGGAGAAAGCCAGTACCAGGGAAATATTTAAAAACCCTCTTCACCCATATACCGTGGGGCTCCTAAATTGCATTCCCACTATTGAAACTAACACCCCGCGCCTCCAAGCTGTTGAAGGTAATATTCCAGACGCCGCTGATTTTCCACCGGGCTGCCCATTCCATCCCCGCTGCGAAAAAGCCACAGATATATGCCATCGGGAAGAACCATTAAAAACAACACCTTCTAAAAATCATCAAGTGGCCTGCCATCATATTTAAAATGGAGGCAATGGTGATTGATATATAAAAAATATGTGGATTTTTACTATACCACCCCAAGAAGGGAATGATTGCTAAAATGAAGACTTTCCCAACCCTATTCAGCCCCTTAAAGCTGGGCCCCTTAACTTTGAAAAACCGTATCTTTTCTGCACCCATGAGTGCCCCCGGCCTAACGGCCGAAGGTTATTTTACCCGAGAAAGCATTCTATTTTATGAGCAGCTGGCCAAGGGGGGTGCCGGTGCGGTTTGCCTGGGGGAATCTCTGGTACACAGCGCCACAGGTAATAACCACGGCCGGGTTTTCCCCTTGGATGATCCCGGCTGCTTGCCCGGCCTAATTAAATGCACAGATGCTGTTCATCGCTATCAGGCAAAGGCCTCTATAGAACTAATCCATCCCGGCCGCCGTTCAGACCCTATCTACAATGCGCATGGCAAGGTATACGGTCCCAGCGGCGGTAGATGCCATTATGGAGATGGTGACCATGAAGTTACTGAACTTACAGAAGAAATGATTGATGTCATTGTGAATGCCTTTGGGGATGCGGCAGAAATTGCCCAAATAGGCGGTTGCGATTTTGTCACGGTACACGCCGGTCATGGCTGGCTGTTGGGGCAGTTCTTAGCCCCTAATAATAACTGGCGTACGGATCGTTTCGGCGGCAGCTTGGAAAATAGGGCACGTATCTTTTTAATGGTAGCAGAAAATATACGTAAAAAATGCGGCCCTCATTTCCCCATTGATTTCAGAATCAGCGGCGATGATTTTACTGAAGGTGGGGCAACCTTGGAAGATGCAATAGGGCTGTCTAAGCTTCTAGAGGATAAAATAGATATGCTGCATGTCTCCGCCACAAGCTTCCATGATAAACGTGCTGGCATCAGGATGTTCCCCAGTATGTTTAACCCTAGGGGTGTAAACGCGTATCTGGCAGAAGAAATCAAAAAGCATGTGGACATTCCTGTGGTTACTGTAGGGGGCTTTAATGATCCTGCCCATATGGAGGATCTGCTGGAGGCGGATAAAGCTGATGCCATCGCTTTGGGACGTGCCTTGCTGGTTGATCCCTTATTGCCGGAAAAGGCTCGCACCGGTCAGGAAGATGACATCATCTATTGCCTCCGCTGCAACAATTGCATGAGTGTAGATTTTGTACCCTATGTAAAGTACCCCCTGGGAGTAAGCCATTGCCCGGTCAATCCTTGGCATGGCCTGATTGAAGAAAAATTCTGTCACCAAATACCCTATGGTGATCAAAAGGTGCTGATTGTGGGAGGCGGCCCCGCTGGCATGGAAGCGGCCCTGGGAGCGGCCAGCTGTGGACATCAAGTCATCCTGTGTGAAAAAACTGATAGTTTAGGGGGCGCACTGCGTCAGGCTTGGCACCCAGAATTCAAAAAAGATATTAAGCGTTTTGTGGAAGTCTTAGAATCCCGCATGAAGGCTTCACCTAATATTGAGATCAGACTAAATACGCATGTCACCCCGGAATTGGTGCAAACCGTTGGCCCCGATGCTCTGATCGTGGCTTTAGGAGCAAAACCTATAGACCTAGAGGTGCCGGGAATTGAAGATCCCAGGGTGATTAACTGTATGGAAATTCATCAAAGAAAAGAATATATGGGCGACCGAGTAGTTATTATTGGCGGCGGCATGCTGGGCTTGGAGGAAGGAATTAATCTAGCCAAATACCACGATAAAGAAGTAACTATCCTGGAAATGCAAAATCGCCTGGCCAGTGATGCACCCTATCTGCATTACATTGCCATGCTTAATGAGGTAGAACAGCTGGATAATCTGCAGGTGATGCTGGAAAGAAAATGCACAGCAATTACCGAAGATGGAGTCGTTGGCAGTGATAAAAACGGCGGCGAGGAAATTTTCCCCGCTGACACCATTATTGTGGCCGTAGGGATGGAATCACGAAGAGAGGAATCAGAAACATTCCGCAATCTGGCTCCGGAAGTAATCATGGTTGGTGATTGCGTTCAACCGGGACAAATGATACCTGCAGTGCTTAACGGTTATTTTGCCGGATACAATCTACAGAGAACATAAGTACTTTTCAGCATAAGATCCTTAGAAATCAAGGAGCAAAAGGGTTGTTGGAGATAATTCCCCATAACACTATTGACACGGCACTGAAAAAAATCCCATTTATCAGTGGGTGGTGATTTTTAGTGGGGGCGGGGGGTATCATGTTATATCTACAGTTCCGACAATATGTATAAAAAATGAAAGTCCTAAATGATTTGATCTATATTATTTTTCTCAGTTGATTTTTCAATTTTGGTAGTTCATCCTCTACGACATTCCACACGATTTCTAAATCTACTCCAAAATAATCATGTATTAGTACATCCCTTAGACCGGCTATTCTTCTCCACGGAACTTCCTTGTGTTTTTTTCTTGTTTCGTTGGAAGCTCTTTTTGTTGCTTCTCCCATTACCTCTAAATTACGAATGACCCCATCTTGAATCAATTTTGTATTAATAAATTCCCCTTTGCCTAATTTTGTGTAGCTTTCAATCCATTCAATACATTCGATTATATGAATTAAATATATTTTGTCATCTTTCATAATTCTACTGCCTCAGCTTCAATTCCGTCTTTCAAATACCAGTGTATTGAATTTTCTGTTATTACATCCACTTCTCTTTCCAATAAGTCTTCGAGATCATATTTCAAGT
This sequence comes from Clostridia bacterium, assembly GCA_012519005.1. Classification (GTDB taxonomy): domain Bacteria; phylum Bacillota; class DTU086; order DTU086; family DTU086; genus JAAYRB01. The sequence continues at coordinate 1,921 of JAAYRB010000120.1, read as the reverse complement.
CAATCAAATCAAATAAAGAACGTCCCTGTTCAAATTTAACTAATATATCCAAATCACTATTTACTGTTTCCTCACCACGGGCAATAGAACCAAAAACTCTGATGTTCTGCACCCCATACTTTGATGCAATTTTCATTATTTCTTCTCTTTTGCTATCCAACTTAGCTAGAATGGACATTTTATCACCTCACCTAGACATTCCACCTAATCAGAATATGTAAAATATCCAACCATTCATAAAGCCCATAATCATTCTCATTAGGGCTATATTTTTATTATATCCCAATTTTCATTGCCATTATAGTACAAAGGGCATTAAGTAATAGGGCCTTCTCAAAATTTTAAAAAATCACACACCCATAGAACTTTTGAAGTCAAAAAATACTACTTAAAAATAGTACTTTAGCAGACATTTTTTATCATAGAAATAATGTGTGATATACAAAAATAAAAGCCACCCACCGATAAAATTCATTTTATCAATGGGTGGATAATTCCGGTGGGGCTGGGTGTATCGTGTCATATCTACGGTTCCAACCAGGTATATTACTGGCCACAATTTAATAGCTTAACAGATGTGTTTTTGTGTCCTAACCTAATCTGTGATTTTTAGCCCAACCTTTCAATTCCTCTCCCATCACAGAACCACCCACAATTCCCAATTCAAGCTCAATTAATTCCTTTTGGCTATATTTGATTCTTAAATCATTAATTTGTAGCAATAACAACATTACTGCAATGCCCATTCTTTTGTTCCCATCTATGAAACCATGGTTTTTAATTAAGCCGTAGGTTATTGCAACAATTTTATCAACAGGTTCTTTGTACAAATCTTCACCATCAAAAGTGACAAATGCCCCTTTAAGAGCACTTTCAATTAAATTTAAATCTCGAATCCCTTCCGCACCGCCGGTTTTTTCAATTATCTTATCATGGAAAACTAGCAGTTCCTCCAAGCTAATAATATTCATCAACGACCGAGTTCATCCAATGCCTTTTTATTTTCCTTTATAATCAAATCCATTGTTGATTCAATTTTCTTTTTATTTTTTGATTTTAAGAGTTCAACGAAGTTAATTACCTCCTGTCTTTCTCCTTCCGAAAGCCCCTCTATCTCTCTAAATAAGTCTTCTGTTAAGTTCATAATCATCATCCTTAACACATTGGTGTTATACCTTAATTATACCCCAGTTTTTATTGACATTACAGTACAAAGAACAATTAGATCAAGAACACCCAAACTTAGTATGTCCTTGCCATAGTCAACAAGCCTTTTTCTTTACAGGAATCCAGATCTCACTTCTATACCTTGGATTATCGGTATCCGGGCTCTCATTCCACAAAATTTCCGGTCCCTCAACCGCTTCATATACCGATGATGGAAACCACTCCGAGTATATCCTACCCCACACATTTTGAAGCGTTTCCGGAAATGGGCCAATAGATTCGAAAACCGCCCAGGTACCAGCATCAACCTCTAGTACATTAAATCCCGCTACCTCATCCATTGACGTTGCTACCCCAATGTAGTGGTCCAGCCCTCCTTTTTCCCCCATTCTTCCTTCGGAAAAATTGGTGGAAGCTGAGATGATACCTGTTGGCTCTATATTAGAAATATCTTTTAATTGTTTGATAATCTCTGGGGTCAAAAGTTCAGTCATTTTCGCAATCTCCGGGTTGACACCTTCAAAAATAATTGGAACTCTTTTCTTAAATCCTACTAACCTGAATGATTCTTTTTTAACGATCCGATAGTTCATTTCACATCCTCCTGTAATTGATAGTTGGAAGGTCATTTTTGGATAGGCCTTCAGTTTTTTATTCCCACCCCTCGCTTCTGAGGGAAGAATCCCATGCATGGAATAAAAAGCACGGGAGAAGGAATCGGCCGAATCATAACCATATTTGATGGCAATATCGA
>JAAYRB010000119.1 GCA_012519005.1 Clostridia bacterium | reverse complement strand
GAGCCGATATACCTTTGAACTAGATCAACCTGATCAGTGGGCACATAAAGTTTGTCCTTCCCCTGGTATTGTATATGGAAGTAATCCTTTTTTACCCCTTGCACTTCTAGGTTAACTATTTCAAGATATCTACCTATCCCGTGCTGCGCGTGTACCACATAATCCCCGGGTTTTAAATCGGAAATATGAGTTATATGGGCCCCTTCCTTAAACCTTCTTTTTAATCTCCTATCCCTAGGGCCGCCATATATTTCCTTGTCGGTTATCAATACAATTTTTTCCGTGGTTATTTCAAAACCCCCGCTTATTTCCCCGTAGGTGACCAATATTTGCCCCGGTGGTGGCGCTTTATCGATATCCGATACAGAAACTGCCTCAATTTTGGAATCCCATAGGCTTTCGACAAGATTTTGACCCCTTTCCTGTGAAGAGGTCATTATCATAACCCTATATCCCGCCTTCTTCCACTCCTTGATCCCCTCAATAAACAACTTAGGCCTTCTTTGGAAGTTCTGGAGTGTACGGGCATGAACATTTACCCCTTTAACTTCTTTTGCACCCTCCACCTTCCTGGGCAGTAGAGAAAAATAAACCCTCCGGTATTTCATCAGTGTTTCTTTAAAAAGACCAAGCCGCAGAAAAATTTGCTGCTGGGTTTTCAATACTGCTCCCTCATCTAAAAGACCCTCAAAACCTTCCCCTATTTCCTTTTCCCTTTCCAAGGCAGACTGTTCCAAATGCTGCATCTCGTCTAAAATCACCAAGGGTTTTTTGTGAAAATAATCCAGCAGTGTGTATGTTTCCTTGACAAATAGAGGCATGTACGCCTCTAGATCACCGACGAAATCGCCCTCAATCCTCTCCAGTAAAGTTTCTATTTTGCCCCTGAGATTCGAAAGGGCGGTTTTTTTGGCCCCCGATGCCAGTGCCTTCTCTGTTTTTCTAAGACCTTCAACTAATGTCCGGGTCACGGACTCCTTAGATGATGCCCCACCATTTAAGGAAAACTCCACCGCCGGTGCCGCGCTCACCTTAGAACAATGTCCCTTGGAGAGCTGGGTCTCAGGGTCAAAATACCTTATGGTATCAATTTCATCTCCAAAAAGCTCGATTCGGGTGGGATTATCACCGGTGATGGGGTAAATATCCACCAGTCCCCCCCTGACAGCAAACTGCCCCGGTATTTCCACCAGTTCTACCCTCTCATAGCCCACGCCCAGTAAATCTTTCACCAGTCCCTCTCTGTGGATGCTCTGCCCCTGCTCATAGCTGAGGGGCAGCTCCCCAAATAGACTGGGGGGTGCAAGCCTCCTTGAAAGGGCTTCAAAGGTAGTAACTATGCAGTGACCGCCGCCGTTTTGAAGCTTTTCTAATACCCTCACCCTTTGGGCAATAATTTCCCTGCTGTGGGCATATAAATCCAAGGGTAAAATTTCCCTGGCGGGAAATTGGTCCACCCTATCATCGGGAATCAATATTGATAGGTCCTTATATACTTCCTTGGCCCTGTCCTCGCTGGGGCAAATTATAAGCGTTGAGGAACTTGAGTGAGACCCATGAAGCAGAGCCATAAAAAGGTGCTTTTGCGTTCCTTCCAGCCCGTGTATGGCAGAAATGCTGCCCTTGTATATGCTTTCAGTAATCTTTTCATATGCATCTGTATCTGACAGGAGTTCCAGCAAACCCTGATGACGCATTCCATTCACTCCCAACTAAAAAAAGAACAGCAAAATAAACGGAGATATCCTCTCCGCTGATCCTTGAAATTTCAATTCAATAGACATGAGCCTTCATAATAATATAATTCCATAGGCAGTGGATGAGGGCAGCAAATAAAACTGAAAATAACAGACTTTTAGAAATATAGTAAGCTGCCCAGGTTATTATTCCGAAAACAAGATGGGAAATAAGGCTGACCATTCCACCTATGGCCGCCCCGTCCTTACCGGCAGTGACAAATTCATATGCAGCCTCTATAACCCCAAAAGTTATGTGAGAGTAGATCAATGGGGCACCAAGAAAAACAGGAATAAGGCTTTTATACATCTCCTCGAAAAAGGGTATGACAGTTATAATTGCCACATTCCCCAGGAAACGGACAGCCATCCAATTAGATAGATAGGCTAAGACGGCCGCCAAAACCCCAGGCAGAATATACACCATCATTTTCCCCACCTTAGAAAAGCCTTTGAGGGATAAATTATTTCCCGTAGGAGTTGTATTTATTCATGGCTGTTTCAAGCCCTTCAGTAATTATAGAAGTGAATGCCAAGGAGGAAACAGAGATGACATCCCGCATTATCTCCCTGCTCTTCCCTTTAAATGTGCTGAGTACATAATCTGAAGGTTCAAAGCCCTCGGGGGGCCGTCCAATACCTATTTTTAGGCGGCAAAAATCCCTGTCACCTATCAATTCCACGATGGACGCGACGCCCCTATGACCCCCATGCCCTCCCCCATCCCGGATCCTCAGGCGGCCTACCTCAATATCCATATCATCATGAATTACAATAAGATCCCCGGGGGATATTTTAAAATACGCCAGTATATCCCTAACAGGATATCCACTTCTGTTCATAAAAGATTGAGGCTTGGCCAGGATGATTTTTTCACCTGCTAGACGGGCGTCATGGATCAGGGCATTTTTGAAAAAACGGGCCGAGGACGCACCCAGATCTTCTGCCAGCTGATCAAGAGCCCAAAAGCCCACATTATGTCTTGTATCCCTATAGCGCAAGCCGGGGTTTCCCAGCCCTACTACCAATTTCACCCCGGACCACTCCCCTTCGAAAAATTTATGGCCACACCAAAACAAAAGGTGCTCCACGTTTAGGGAACACCCCGGATCAAACTTTTCATAAAGAGGAATTACTCTTCTTCTGCTTCTTCCTCT
>JAAYRB010000118.1 GCA_012519005.1 Clostridia bacterium | reverse complement strand
ATGGGTGAGACTTATGATGATTTTATGGCTACAATTGATTATATAGCAAATCAGCCCATAAGCGGCATCAAAATGTCCATGCTGCATATATTGAAAGATAGCCTTTTATATAAAGAGTTTTTGCAAAAGCCGTTTCCTTTATTAGATGAAGAGTCTTATATAAAATGGGTGGCGGAGGCAATAACTAAAATGCCCCAGTGGATGGTTATTCATAGAGTGACTGGGGATGGAAACCATAAAAACTTAATTGCACCTAAATGGAGCGCATACAAACGGCATGTTCTAAATGGGTTGTTTCACTATATGATTGAACATGGAATGTTTCAAGGGCTCAATTACAAAGGACCAAATATGCAAGGTGCAAACCCTAAATCCGCTTATTAAAAACGGCAGCTGCCCGCTCCATATTATCCATGATGGGAACTCTGAATGGACAGCGTTTTTCACAGGCTCCACAGCCGATGCATTCATCAGCTAAATGAGGTAAGGCGGCATAATGCTCCCTGACAGTTTCGGGGACTTCGCCTTGGGCTATTGTCAGGTTCAAAAACTTTGTGACGCTGGCTATATCAATCCCCTTCGGGCAAGGAGCGCAATGACCACAGTACATACAGTGTCCATACCAACTGATTTTTGGTAGTGAAGCTAAAGCTTCGGCATAATCTTTTTCGCTGTCAGGAGCATCTTGATATGCAATGCAATTCTTTAATTCTTCCACCTTCCGCGCTCCGACCAATACAGAAGCCACACCAGGCCGGGTTAAAGCATAATGAATACACTGATACGGTGTCAGTGCTTTTCCTGCTGGAGACAAGTTGGAATTCAGTAAATCGCCAACTCCGAAAGCCTTCATGACTGTTATGCCCACCCCAAACCTATCACAGGCTTCGTAAAGCGCCTGTCGCTCAGGATCCATATTGACAAGAGGCTTTTCATAGCTCTTGTCATCCCATAATTTTCCCACATCCTCGCTGGCAGGAAGCAGGTCATAGCAAGGATTAACGCTGAACATCAGCACATCAATCAACCCGCTGTTAACAGCAGCCAGCGAAACCTGGGGATTATGGCTTGATATACCGATGGCACGTATCGTGCCGGCTTCCTTTAATTTCTTTACGTACTGCATGACTGCGCCATCTCTGACCTCATTCCAAACTGCCAGAGAATCTATATAATGTACCATGCCAATTTCCACATACTCTGTTTCCAGCCGCCGAAGCTGATCCTCGAAACTTGCCTTGACTTCTGCTATATCACGAGTGCACCTGTATTGCCCATTTTCCCAAATAGTACAGAGATGCGCTTGAAGCACAAATTTTTCCCGTCGTCCACGCATAGCGCGACCTAGATTAGAACGCATATCCGGGTTTGGTGTGTACAAATCAATGCAATTTGAGCCGCCCCACTCCATAACATCTAAAAACTCTTTTATCGTTTCATACGATTTGTTTAAAAAACCTTCGCAGCCCATGCCAATTTCACTGACTACTATGCCAGTCCGACCAAGTTTTCGATATTTCATAACCCCTTACCCCCTTAAGACTTTACCTCAAGTATAATACATAAGTGTTACTCAAGGTCAATAGAGAAATAGGAAAAATGTGTATTCTTTTACGAAAAAATAAAAAATCCTTATCCCCTCTGCACAAGGAGATTAAGGATTTTATGTTTCAACTATCCTAAATAAATAAAACTAGTTTTTTTGGATAAGCAATACAACGCACTCAGGATATTACGTTTTTGACAGGTAAATCTGTCAAAAACAATTGCTGGCATCAGAATGTTGATAAACAAAAATTTAGTTATCAATTTCAAAGGTTTTGCCTTCCCAGTTACGGAATACCGCTTTTTCAGCCCCAAGGTACATCAGGTAATTCGGTAAAATCGGAGTTTTCCCAAGTCCACCCGGTCCGTTTACAATATATGTGGGGACCGCCATGCCTGATGTTCTGCCTCTTAACGACTCCATTATTTCCATGCCGTCTTCGATGCGAACCCAAAAATGCGACGTACCTTTAACGGTCTTGGGATGAAAAATATAGTAGGGTTTTACACGATTTTTTAGAAGACTCTGATTTAATTTTCTCACAACGTGTGGATCGTTGTTAACCCCATTCAACAACACCATCTGATTTCCAAGAGGAATGCCCGCGTTAGCCAGCCGCTCGCAGGCTTCTTTTGATTCTTTCGTAATTTCCCGCGGACTGTTGAAGTGTGTATTTACATATATCGGATGGTATTTTTTTAGTATGTTGATCAGATTCTCAGTGATACGCTGGGGAAGAGTCACGGGTGTTCGCGTTCCGAATCTTATAATTTCCACATGGTCAATCTCTCTCAGTGAGCTTAGTAATCTTT
>JAAYRB010000117.1 GCA_012519005.1 Clostridia bacterium | reverse complement strand
TGCAGTTCCTGAGCTAAATGAGCCAAGGATTCCGATGAGGAGGATATTTCCTCCACTGCCGCAGTTTGTTCCTCGCTGCTGGCAGATACCTCCTCTGAGGATGCGGCATTTTCTTCTGCCACAGAGGCAATGCTCTGGATGGCATCGGCTATTCTGTCGCTGTTTCCGCTAATTTGTTTTGCGGAAGCGGTAATTCCATCTATACCTTCAGCCATATTCTCCCTTGCGTCTGAGATTTTCTTGAATGCGGCGTTGACCCTCCTGCTGGCCTCTTGCTGCCCTTCAACGGCGGTATTGGCGCTGCTCATTTCCGCAACAGCTTCCTGGGCTCCCACTTGGATCATATCCACGATGCGCCCAATTTCACCGGCGGCTTCCGCAGAGCCCTCCGCCAAATTCCTCACTTCATCTGCCACCACGGCAAAGCCCCTTCCATGCTCACCGGCTCTGGCAGCTTCTATGGCGGCATTCAATGCTAGAAGATTGGTTTGCTCTGCAATATGGGAGATGGTTTCCAAGATCCTCCCCACATCCTGGGCTTGCCGGGCTAGTTCATCGATGGCATTATCCACATTTTTAGTGGCAGTTAAGGTTTCATTAAGCTTGTGGTTTTGTTCCTCCATAGCGAGAACACCCTCTTCCACCGTTTCACTGGTCAGTTGAGATGTTTCTATGACAGAGCCTACTTTCTCGTCATTATCAACTATGGCACGGGCGATTTGATCAACCATTTCCGCTGCATCCTGTGCCGCCGCAGACTGCTCATTGGCCCCTGAGGCCATCTCCTGGACCGCTGCAGTCACCTGCTCCACGGATTTTTGTGTTTCTTCCGAAGATGAGTTCAGCTCCTCAGCAGAGGATGCCACCTGATTGGCGCTGTCATTTACTGCCAAAACTACATTCCTTGTGTTTTCTACCATGGCGATAAGGGTGTCGGATAAATGGCCGATCTCGTCCCGGCTTTTGATTTCCCAATTTGTGGTCAAATCCCCTTGTGCCACTTGTTCAGCTGCTTTTTCCAGAACTGCCAAAGGTCTCCTGATCAAATTACCAATTAAAAAAGTTATTACTATAGCGATAACAACGGCTCCGGCAAGGATGAATATAAATACCCTCATGGCATCTGCATGTGCCCGCTGGCTGGCCAAGTGACTTGCTTCGGCTTGTTCACGGTTTAGGTCTACCAACTCACCTATGAGTCCCATGGTTCTATCTCTAGCGGAAACAGCGCGGGCTAAGGCTATTTTTGCCTCCTCTTTTTGTCCTGATCTGCTGAATTCTAATGCAGCATCCCTCAGGGGCTCCCATTGGGCCAATGCTATTTCGTATTGCTCCAGCAGCTCCTGTTCCTTTGTACTGAGGTCTGTTTCCCTGTATTCTGCTATGCGATCATTTGTTTTTAACAATTCACCGCGAATGGCCTCCTCGGCGTTTTCCAACACCTCCGGGTCATCGCTGTTCACATGTTCCAGCATATTCACTGTCACTGTGATTGTATTGGCACGGATTTCTCCCCAAAGGTCTAGGGTTACAAGGTTATCATTGTATAGATCCCTTGCCCGCTCATTAATTTCCTCCATGACATTCATGGAGTACAGGCCCATACCAAGTAAAAAACACAGCAGCGTGATGGACAGTAATAGAATTTTTCCAAAAACATTCATATTACGTAATAATGTTATCATTCCTGTATTCCTCCGTGATAATATTTTCCCCGAACAGCTGTTGAGTCAAAACATCGATTCAACTGTATGGAAGTCATCAACTAAGTTTGTTGATGACTTCCTGGTGGTTTTGCATAATTTCTTTGCGTATCACTCCTTCAACGGTTCCAGTAATTATTCCGTGGTGTTTGATAAATTATTGGGGTTGTTATTTTAGGTGGGCGGCTCTAAAGTAAACATCCCTGATATGCAAAAACACCGGGAATTAAACGGTGCGGCTTAAAAGAAAGTGTCACATGTAAACAGGCATGAATTAAGCCCCGTTGTAAACCGAGGCTTATTTACGGTAACAACCGGCGGCCTGGCAGTCATGGTCCCTGGTGACAGGACTTTAGACCCATAGCTTTGCGTCCCCAATTTTCATTGAGTTTGCCAAATATTTAATTTATTCTTTCACAGAATTTCGACATTTCTCCCAAAGATAGGTCGACTTAAGACATGATTTTTCAAGGCAATTATATGAAAGATTTTCATGTATTGCAAGTCTTTTACATATAATTATTGGGGTATTTTATTTTGTCTGCCGGGCCCGATTTTCCCATATAGTAAATGGTAGGAATTGGCCCCCTAATCAGGTTTATCAGGCGATATCAGTGTTTTTCGTGGATTGTATCCCCATCAGTCCCATGATTCGCTGTTTCCGGCTGAACAATATTCCCAGGAAAGGACAATTCCATAGGTTCCGTTGGCCGGGGTTCGTAGGCGGCTTTTAAGATCTCCTTCAATTCCGAGATCAAAGGGACTCTTGGGTTTGTCATAATTGATTGGTCCCGGGATACCCTTTGCGCTAACAGGGGTACCCTTTCAAGATATTCTTCCTTATTTACATCGTACCCGGCAATGGATGTTGGTATATTTAATTCACATAGAAGTTTTTCCAGGGCTCCTACCAGGTTGGCAACACCTTTTTCCGGGGTTGATGCCTGGAGGCCCAGATGTTCTGCAATTTCCTGATAACGCACCGGAACCCGATAGTAGTTATGTTTTGGCCACACCGTGGGCTTAGCCGGCGGTGAAGCATTGTAGATAATTACATGGGGCAGCAGGGTGCCGCTCACCTTGCCGCGGGGGATGTGGAATTCCTCTCCAATCTTGTTGGCTAGGGCATGACAAACACCCAAGTGGGCATTGGCTAGGGCCATTCCAGCTATGGTGGAAGCATTATATATTTTTATTTTGGCTGGATCATCAGTGGAATCACGATATATCCGTGGTAGATTGTTGAAAACCAGCTGGATGGCTTTTAGGGCCAAGGCATCAGTGAAATCCGATGCCAAAACAGAAAGGTAGGCCTCAACGGCATGGGATAAAATATCCATGCCCATATCAGCCATCAGGTCACCCGGCAGTGTCAACATGATATCCGGGTCCACAATTGCCACACTGGGTGTTAGCTCATAATCAGTCAGGGGGTATCTCAGATCCTTGTCCTCATGGGTTATTGCGGTGAAAGAGGATACCTCCGCTCCCCTACCATGGGTGATGGGTACAGCCACCAGCCTGGTTTTCCTGTTTTCCCGGGGGTATCTATAAGTTCTTCGATGTACATCCAGGTAATTGCATTTCAAAAATTCTGATCTTATTTCCGGGTGCTCGTAAAAAAGCCAAATGCCCTTTGCTGTATCTATGACGGCCTCGCCCCCCAGGGCAATTATAGTGTCTGGGTTAAACCGTTCAACAGCCTCACAGCCTTCACAGATTGTATCCATAGAGGGGTTGGAAACCACATCATCAAAAACCTCTGTGCTGATTTGGTTTTTGTGTTTGTCAAGAAAATAATTTATTCTATCCACATACCCCTGCCGCCTAGCATTGTTGTCAGTGACTATGAAGGCTTTTTTTATTCCAGGGATTTTAGAAAGCTGCTGTATTGCACCGGGCTCAAAATATATTTGAGAAGGGATTTTAAAAAATTGTTTGTTTGATTCCCTTTGGGTGACTCTTTTTATATTGAGCAGATTCACGGTATTTTGATCGGCGGAAGCCTCACTGTGCCCCTGATAACTGCTCCCAAGGCTGAAGGAAGGGGGTGTTATATTATACAGATCATCCATGGTCCCCTGGGCAGCCGGTGCATTAACAATTATTCTTGCCGCAGTTACCTGCTTAGAAAATAGCTCAACCACACCTTTGTTTTCTGTGTGAATAACAGCGGTATGGCCTATTTTTCCCAATTCCACAATCTCACTACAGCGTCGGATGCCTTCCCGATAATTTTCCACCACATGATAAGCTAGTAAGGGGCAGAGTTTTTCTCCCAGGAGGGGCCGCCTTTTAGTAATTTCATCCTGCCTGATAACCAGTAGATTGATATTTTTGGGTACTTCTAGTCCGGCCATTTTTGCAATTTCCCCGGCGTTCCGTCCCACTATTTCCGGATTCAGGGAGGCATTATCGCCAGCCGCGGCAAGATTTTCCAGCTTCCTAATTTCCTTTCGTCCTGGGAAATATCCTCCCATATTTTCCAATAGACCCATGACCTCGTCGGAGATATTCTTATCCACAACCAAAGTCTGTTCAGAACAGTAATGCATACCATTGTCAAAGGTTTTGCTGATTACAAGATCGTTCACCGCCTGCTGGATTTCAGCGCTGTTTTCTATATAGCAGGGCACATTCGCCGGGCCTACCCATAGAATAGGCTTGACGGGCCTATGGGTCGGCTCAAGAAATTCTCTCTCCCCTGCTGCAAGGATGAGGGAGATTCCCGGGTGGTAAATTAACTCCTGGGCGTTTTCCGGGGAAGATTTTTCAATCCATTGGATGCAGTATCTAGGTGCACCGGCCTGAAGGGCGGCATCTCGAATAATTTCCGCTGCCGCTAGACTGCATTTATGGGCTCTAGGGTGGAAGGAAAAGATTATTGGGTTCCGTGTTTTTAAAGCCATCATACATTTAAATATAGTAATTGAGGTGGGGCTTGTAAAAGGGGTCAAAGCAGCGATAATCCCCATGGGCTCCGCAATTTCTATGCAGTTTCTTCCTTCCAATTCTCCCACCACACCAACTGTTTTAAGATGTTGGATATTATCCTGCAAAGATTCCACGGCGGCAATGTTTTTTGCTACCTTGTCTTCATATATACCCAGGCCGGTTTCTTTTACCGCTTCCTTGGCTAGTTTTACATGATGATCCAGCCCTGCATCCGAGGACTTTTTTATTATGTAATCTATTTTTTCCTGTGTAAAACTCATATAGTGATTCAATGCATTTTTTGCATTATTGATTATTTCATCTATTGCCTTGCTATCCATCAATCCAAGACCTCCTTGAGCATTTATCTCAGTCTATTATTTGTAGGAACAAAACATATAATGCATTTCTGGAAAAAACATGATTTTATAGAACTTTTAATAAAGCAAACTTTCAAAATAGAGATGGGGGATGTTCCCTGCGGCCCATCCGAAAACAAAAGCAGCAGCTCTGGGGGGAATAATGGGGGCTTGGTATTTCAATCTGGGTTTGTTTACGCTTATAATAGATGTTAGGTGAATGGTCAAAAGGGAGGGGTAAATATGGCCATTATAACCATCTCACGTCAATTTGGCAGCCAAGGCGAGGCTGTTGCGGAGGTTTTGGCGGAAGCCACGGGATATACCTTGCTAAACAAAAGGACTCTTGAGGGGCTTATAACCGAAAAGCATGTGCCGGATATCAGATTGGAATGGATAAACGAAAGTTCTCCCCGGCGTATGGAGGAATTGGAGGAAAAAAGGGTCCAATATATAGAGTTTTTAAAGGTGACAATCAGTGAGCTGGCGGAAAAAAAGCATATATTCATGCTTGGACGGGGATGTCAGTTCCTTTTTCAAGCTTATGAGAATGCTGTTCATTTCAGGGTGATTGCACCTCTTGAAATTAGAGCTGGCAATATACAAAGACGTTTCGGTGTGGATAAAGCCACAGCTTTGAGGCTCATCAATGAAAAGGATGCGGAAAGAAATGACTACAATTTTTATTTCCACCGAGGGGACTGGAATGACCCTGAACTGTATAATTTAACACTAAACACTGGGACCAGTTCCTTGGCGGAAACGGCGGGTATAATTCTGTATTTTCTTAGGGAAAGGGATGTCCTGACCCCTTGTGAATATGAAGATATAAAATCGGAAGTGGTACCTCTCTTGGATCAGAAACTTAGGGATATTGCAGACGGTACCTTTCAACGAAAGGTATTGAAAGGGAAAGACGGCCCTCCGGTGTTTGCCAATGAGAGTGAGGAGGAGTTTGCTAGAATACTAGATTATTATAAGATTGAATATCTATACGAACCCACAACTTTTCCTTTGAGATGGGATAGTGAAGGGAATATAGAGAGTGCTTTTGCGCCGGATTTTTATTTTCCTGATTTCGATTTATATATCGAGCTCACCACCATGAAACAGCAGTTAGTTACAAAGAAAAACCGCAAACTAAGGGAATTGAGAAAACTTTACCCCCATGTGAATATCAAGTTGTTTTATCGAAGGGATTATCATAAGCTCCTTAAGAAATTCGGTATTGACAAGGGTTAAAGAAGGGGGTGAAAAACTATGCGGCGTCCTGAGGGGAAGGTTGTTTTTACAGAGGGGGAAATCAATGAACGGATAAAGTGTTTGGCGGGGGAAATATCTAAGGATTATATGGATCTACAGCCGGTTTTGATCGCCGTGCTCCGTGGGGCCGTCTATTTCTTGGTTGATTTGACTCGGGAAATGACGATTCCCCATAGGATTGATTTTCTGGCCATATCCAGTTATGGCCCTGGGGCTCAGACCGGGGCAGTAAAAATAACCAAGGATCTGGAAATGGATATTCATGACCAACATGTGCTGGTGGTGGAGGATATAGTGGACACTGGTTTAACACTCCATTATTTACTGAGAATTCTGAAGGAGCGGGG
>JAAYRB010000012.1 GCA_012519005.1 Clostridia bacterium | reverse complement strand
CGGCTTCCGGTTTCACATAGGCATTTAGAACAGTGGTGCTGGTTCTTTCATATTCCCGCCATTCCTTAATCAAATCTGAGGAGATAGTTATCTCCACGCCGGGCAGTTCCCGCTGAAGAATCCTTCCCACCACCTGCTCATGCTCCGGATTTGCATAGGAATGTAGGAAACAAACTGCCACGGCATTGACATCTTCTTTGGCGATCCTTTGAGCTAGGGCCACCACTTCGTCTTCAGAGACATCCTTCAACACCTGGCCCTTGTAATTCAAACGCTCGTCCACCTCATAACGAAGATGGCGGGGCACAAAGGGCTCCGGCTTTTTGTAGAAATAATTATAAAGATCCGGGCGATTGGCTCTACCGATGGCTAAGGCATCCCTATACCCCTTGGTAGTGACCAGTGCGGTTTTGGCACCCTTTCTTTCAGTGACGGCATTGATAACCACCGTGGTGCCGTGAACAAAATAATTAGTATCCGCCATGTCAACATCGGTTTTATCAATGGCATTGATGACACCGTCGGCGAAATTTCCCGGTGTAGTATGGGCTTTTTCGTCAATCACCCTACCGGTTTCCTCTTCCAAACATACGAAATCCGTAAAAGTCCCCCCGATATCCACAGCAATTCTTAAAGTCATCTCCAAACCTCCTAAATCCAGCGGACAATTTCAAAATAAGCTTCTATAATTCTATCAGTCCCCTGGGAAAATTATTAAATCTCACCGGACCCTCCTCTGTAACCGCTGCAATATCCTCAATGCGTACTCCCATTTCTCCGGGCAAATAAATTCCCGGCTCAATACTGAAGGTCATCCCCTGCTCAAGTAAGGTGATATTCCCTTCCACTATATAGGGATCCTCGTGACAGTCCAAGCCTATCCCATGGCCGGTCCTGTGGATAAAGTATTCTCCATATCCCGCCTGGTCAATGACTTCCCTGGCCGCCCTATCCACATCCTCACAGGGGGTACCCGCCGTGGATGCAAAATAGCCCTTTTCATTGGCCTCCTGCACTATTCGGTGCACCTGCTTCGCCTTGTTACTGGCCTCCCCTATACAGAAGGTCCTGGTAATATCCGAGCAGTAGCCCCCCACCTTGCCCCCAAAATCCAGAACAATGAAATCACCCTTCTCAAACTGCCTGTCCCCGGGAATATGATGGGGAGAGGAAGCATTGGGCCCAGAAGCCACGATGGGTGAGAAGGAAAGCCCCTCAGCCCCTAAGGTTTTGAGCTTATTCTCGATGAACAGAACCAGCTCCCTTTCCATGAGGCCAACCCTGATTTCCTGTGCCGCCAATTCCATCACCTGGTCTGCTAGTTCTCCAGCTTCCTTTAATAATTCCAACTCCCGGGAATCCTTGATTACCCTGGCCGGGGACATGATTAAATTTGCATCCACAAAGCTGCACCCCTGGAAAAGGGGTTTTATACTGAGGAAATGACCGGCCCACATTTTTTGATCCACTGCTATGGCTCCGCCTTCCTCCGCTCTTACTATATCCCCCACAATCTCCACAGGGTTTTCATGATCCGCCCAGGTATGTAGATTGAATTTATCCCCTTTTTCTTCCGCGGTTTCCGCATACATTTCCGGAATGACAACCTCCAAGGGTCCTTCCCCCGGCACAATCAGCAGCTGAAGCCGCTCATCGGGAGATGTTTCAAGACCCGTCAGGTAAAACATATTTGGGGTTGGGGCCAGCAGCATATAATCCACATTGTTATCCCTCATCAACTGCTGTACATTGGCAACCCTTTTTTCTAGCAAATACCACACCTCCCTTCAAACCAGATAAAAGTACACCTAAAACAACTATTCCTTCCAAAGCCCCTTCATCGCAAACTGTTCTTCGAGATGCCAATCCTTGATCTCCCTACAAGGAGGCCCCTCATAACCCCCCACCTTGCTGGTTCCCCATCCGAATCGATTTCTCAGGTCTACCAAATACTCCGCATGTTTGAAGGATGCCAGCACCACATCAATGACGGGCACATCTATAATATCCTGCAGTTCCTTATAAAAGCCGGACTGCACTGTGCAGCCCAGGATTATGGATTCCGCTCCATCCTCTTCCACTGCTGCTTTGGCCTCCTCTATCATCCTTTGGCGGGTGAAATCCTCATCGGCGTGAAAATCCAATACTCCCATGTCAAGGGATCTAAAGGATGAGAGCCTTTCCCCAAAGCCGTATTCCATGACATTACGCTCCATCTTGGGTATCCATTTTTTCCTGCCCACCATTATAGAAAAATAATTTCCAAGAACCGCTGCTATCTGCATAGAAGACTCTGCCGGAGCTGTAATCACCATCTCCTGACAAATTTCCCTGGCCTCATGGAGAAAAGGGTCATAGAAGCATCCGATTATGGCGGCATCATAGCCGTTCCTCTCGGCGGCTTTTATAGTATTCAGCAGTTCTTGTCCGATCAAGGCCTCATAATAATGATATTCTAAATGATGGGGTCCTTTTTCCAAGGAAACCACATCCACTTGTGTATTGTCATTTTTAGCTTCCTCTAGATATTCCTCCACCACTCCATCCCAATTGCTGTGACCCACGGGATTTATAAACAAGATCCTCATATGATTACCCCCTTCCATATAAAACCCTTGAATTAAACGGCGTCCCCCGCTTCCTCTTTGTTATATAGATGACAGCGGACATAATGACCAGGGGTCACCTCTGTCATCACTGGATCATCATAGGTACATAGATCCATTTTGTTTGGGCAGCGGAGATGGAAGCTGCATCCTGTGGGGATATTGGTGGGTGAAGGTATTTCCCCGGTGGAAGTTACCTTCTCAGGTCTCAATTTCTCCTCCTCCACTGACACCACGGGAATGGATGAGAGCAGCATCTTGGTATAGGGGTGATATGGGGTTTCAAAAAATTCATGGGTGGATGCCATCTCACATATTTTACCCAGGTACATAATGGCTACCCTAGTGGCAATATTCCGCATCAGGCTCAAATCATGGGTGATAAATAGATAAGTGAGGTTGTTTTTCTCCTGAAGCCTCAACAGCATATTTATAATCTTTGCTTGGATGGATACATCCAGGGCTGATGTGGGTTCGTCCAGTATAACAAAGGAAGGATCAGTGGCCAAAGCCCTGGCAATGGAGATCATCTGTCTCTCCCCTCCCCCCATGGAACCGGGGGTTTTGTACATATATGCAGGGGAGAGCTCCACAGTCCTCAAAATCTGTGTCACCCTCTTCTCCATTTCTTCCTTTTTTACGATCCCATGCACTTTCAGCGGAAGCTCAAGAATCTGTTTGATATTTTGGTGTGGATTCAAAGAAGAGCCGGGATCCTGGAAAACTATTTGCATATCCTTTTTTACGTCTAGGGGCCGCCTACTGCTGCCCGCACTGATATCCTCGCCCTTGAATGTAATTTTACCTTCCGTAGGCGGATACATGCCCATGACCGTATAGGCCAGGGTGCTCTTGCCAGAACCGGATTCCCCCACCAGGCCCATAACCTCTCCCTTTTTTATGGACAGGCTCACCCCATCCACCGCCCTAACATGCACGGTTTTCCCTTTTACCTTGCCCACTTGAAAATATGTTTTCAAGTTTTCTATGGTTAAAATATTATCCGTTTCTTTACTCATCCCATTACCTCCTACACTTTGAAGCAGGCCGTATAATGCCCATCCCCCATATCCCTTAGGGGAGGTTTCTCTTGCTGACAGCTGTGATCTGCCCTGTCACAACGGGGATAAAAACGACAGCCTTTGGGGGGATTTAGATAGTCGGGAATCTGCCCGTATATCCCCTCCGTCACCCCACCGCCGGTGAGCTTTGGCACAGAGGCCAGCAAACCCAGGGTATATGGGTGAAGGGGATTGGCAAAGAGTTCCTTAGTATCTGCAATCTCCACGATATTTCCGGCATACATCACATATATTCTATCCGTCATCTCCCGGGCCACCCCCAGGGAATGGGTGATCATAACAAGGGACATGCCCTTCTTGTCCACCAAATCCCGCAAAAGTCTATGAACCTGATCCTGAATGGTCACATCCAGGGAAGTGCCCGGTTCATCGGCGATGAGGAGTTCCCTCTCCGTGACAATGGCCATGGCAATACAAATCCTCTGCTTCATCCCACCGCTCAGTTGGTTAGGATAGCACTCCAGTATCCTTTCCGGGTCGGGTATATATACCTCTCTGATGGCCTGAATGGCCTTCTCCCTGATTTTTTCCTTGTTTTTTGACCTTGACCCGGCGCTGTTTCCCTCACCGGAATATTTGATCACATCGAAAATCTGACTCCCTATGGTGAATACTGGGTTTAGGGCGGCGGAAGGTTCCTGGAATATCATGGACATCCCTTCCGAACGAATTTTGTGAAGTTCCTGGGGCTTCATTTTCAGAATATTTTCACCATGATACAGTATCTCACCCTTGGGTATATGGAATTGGCCCTCAGGTAATATCCCCAGCACAGAACGCATGGTGGTAGTCTTGCCGCAGCCGGCCTCCCCCACCAAGCCCACCTTTTCCCCCTTATTCACATTGAAGTCTACACCATCCAAAACCTTGGAATAACCTTCGTAT
This sequence comes from Clostridia bacterium, assembly GCA_012519005.1. Lineage (GTDB taxonomy): Bacteria > Bacillota > DTU086 > DTU086 > DTU086 > JAAYRB01. Next base: position 4,569 of record JAAYRB010000012.1, on the reverse strand, counting down.
GTCCGGTACCAAACATAGAGGTCCCTAATATCTAAAATATGGTTACCCACGGTCATGCTCCCCCTTCGACATCATATCCCTTATCCCATCTCCCAGCATATTGAAACCTAAGATAATAACGGCTATGGCAAGGGATGGATATACGGTCATCCACCATAAATCCGGCATATACCTCGTGCCATCGGATACCATCTGTCCAAGAGCCGGTGTGGGGGGCTGCTCCCCGAGGCCAACAAAACTCAATGAGGCCCCGATCAAAATTACCCAGCCCACATCGAGAGCCATCTTTGTGAATATGGGCGATAGGCAGTTGGGCAGTATCTCACGAAAAAGTATATGGAATCTGCCGGCACCCACCAATTCTGCTGAGGTGACAAAATATTCATTTTTCAGCGAAGTAGCCATCCCATAAACCAAACGGGTATACCAGGGCCACCACATCACAGTGACAGCAATCATGGCATTGGTGAGGTTGGGTTCCAATACCGCCGCAATGGCCAGGGCCAGCAGCAGCGGAGGCACAGAGAGAAATATATCTGTGATCCTCATGATGAAGGTATCCAAAAAACTTCCCTGGTAGTAGCCTGCCAGCAGCCCAAAAAACACCCCCACCGGCACTGCAATGGCCAACACCATAATACCCATCAACAATGCCCCTCTAAAGGCAAAGATGATCCTGGATAAAACATCCCGTCCAAAATTGTCAGTGCCAAAGAAATGCGCCGCCGAAGGCCCTTGATTGGCATTGACATAATCAACAAATTTTCCTGCATGCTTGGGATAGGGTGCCACATAGGGGGCTAATATTGCCACCACAATAATGGAAAGAACAATTACCAACCCCGCAATGGATAATTTATTCCTTGAAAACTTGTACCAATTTTTCCTAAACCCCTCTTTTAGACGGGCTGCCGGGGAAGGAACAATGATCTCAGTTCTTTGGATTTTAGCGTCCATTATACCCCACCTCCCAATCTAATCCTGGGATCCAAGTACGCAACAATTAGATCCACCAAAATATTCACTAAAACAAAGATTAGGCCGAAAACAACTATCACCGCTGAAATTGCATTTAGATCCTTGTGCAGCATGGCCTCCATACCAAAACGGGAGATGCCCGGCCAGTTGAAAATCACCTCAACTAAAAATGCATTACCCATCATGGCCGCAATGTCTAAACCCATAACGGAGACTGCGGGAATCATGGAAGGCTTTAATAAATATTTGCCCATGACCACCCGGTCAGGCATCCCGAAGGCCACTGCCGATGCTAAATAGTCCTTGGTCATGTTATCCGTCATCGACGAGCGGACTATCCTGGCCTCTTGGAATAAAGGGCCCACTGCCAAGGCTAGGGCGGGAAGCAGCAGGTGTTTCAGGGCATCCCAGAAAACTTCCAGATCCCCCACCAGAAGGCTGTCAATGGTATATAAGCCCGTAAAGGTGGGCGGTGCATACAACCCGGCACTAAGCCGTCCCAGCACAGGAATCACCGGCCATATGTAGCCAAAGAACAATAGGAACAGGACAGCCAGTACAAAAGACGGCATGGCCACACCGGTATAGGCCATGACCCTGATCAAACTGTCAATCCATTTATCCTTATGCCTAGCAGCTAGGGCGCCAAATAAAATTGAGAACATGATGACAAAAACAGCGGACAATGCAACCAACTCCAGAGTCGCGGGAAGGAATTCCTTTATATCTTCAGTTACATTTCTCTTGGTTACAAGGGATTTTCCTAAATCCCCGGTGGCCACGCCCTTGACCCAATAAAAGTATTGGGTGGGCAGATTATTATTAAGATGCATTTCTTCCCGTAGGGCATCCACGGCAAACTGAGGTGCCCTTGGCCCCAAAGCCATACGAGCGGGGTCCCCCGGCACTACCCGTGCGATGACAAATATAACAATGGAGAGGCCAATGAGAACAAAAATAGAATAAAACAACCTTTTGAGGAAATATCTATGTAATTTATTCACTAGGGGCCTCCTCTCTCATATTTCGAACAAGGAAGGGTATTACTTCCCTGCCAATCTACCCCAGTATAAAAGGGGTTGTCATATAAAGTCTATGGTGGCTTTCCCAGAATTTCATAGGGAAAACGCCACCATAGTAAATAATCAGTAAAGATTGACTTACTCGAAAATCTACATACATTATCTAACAGGTGTATACAGCCATCCTAACTACTGGGTCTTATTTTTTATCGGGATATACCTTGAACTCCCTAAAATAGTACATATAGCCCATTACCGCAGTAGCCGGCTCGCCATTTTTAATTTTTTCCGCAGCAGGCCAGTGTATATAGCTCGCCTGGTAGGCACGTTCCTCAGCTTGGTCAAAGGACCAGATGGTTGGTGCCAATTCGATTATCTGCTCCTGAATAGCGGCATATTTCGCCAAGCGCTCTTCCGTATCAATGGTGCCGATGGCATCGTCAATAGCCGCATCTATGTCTGGATCCTGGAGCCATTCGCCCTGCTCCCATGTACCTGTGGATCTGGAATGATAGCGGGGCTCTAGAATGGAGCCAGCCTCGTTATAGTGGGGTGACACAAATACTAGGCCAGCATGGGGTGTGGTCTCCATAGCCGCCACTTGATCCACATAGGACAACCAGGGCACCTTCACCACATCAACATTTATTCCCAGTTCCTCCGCATTAGCCTGGAGCAGCAAAGCAACTTTTTCCTCATCCGGCACTTCCGTCATCCACATGGCTTCCACAGAATACTCATCCAGCTTGTCTGCGTATTTTGATTTTGCCAGTTCTTCTTTCGCCTTCTCTAAATTCCTCTCCAAGGGCTGAAGGTCTTCATTGAAACCGGGAAGACTCTCGGAAATTGGCCCGCGGGCTTTCCGGGAACCTGGGAAGAGCTGTTCCGCCACCGTGGCGTAGTCAAAAACATAGGATAGAGCCCTTCTAAAATGGATATCATCCGTGGGTGCTTTTTTGGTATTGAACATAATATTCAATATGGTACCTGTGAATGCACCGTTGATTTCGACTCCAGGCAGATCATTAAGGGCAGCTAGGGCTTCCTTTGTCTGCCATTGGTCGGTTATCTCCAGTTCCTTCCTGGTCATCAATGTACGAATCGTTGAAGGAGAGGTAGTCCCAAGGATTTCAAAGGCCTCCGGGGCATCCTCATCCCAACCGCCCCAATAATCCTCAAATTTAACTCCCCGTAGATATTCCTGCTTCTTCAATTCCTCCACCATATAGGGACCGCTCCCGGCGTCATTTGTTATCAACCATTCCTTGCCGTAGTCGCCCATATCCCCATAGGGGCCGTCCTGAATATTCTCCATTACCTGATCCTTGTTTAAAACACACATCCTCACCAATGTCGAAAGAAAAGGTCCAAAAGGTTTTTCCAGCGTAAACTGTACTTGGTATGTATCCAATGCCTTTACTTCTTTCAGGACATCAGTGAAAAGGTAGCTGTATCCCTCTCCTAAAGCCAACATTCTTTCCACAGAGAAAACAACATCCTCGGCCGTCAATTCATCACCGTTATGGAACTTTACATCATCGCGAAGATTAAAAGTCCACACCAAACCATCATCGCTGGCCTCCCAATCTTTTGCCAATAAAGGCCCAGTGGTACCATCATGATTAGGGAATACCAATGTATCATAAATGTTAGCCAGGGCTATGGAATCGGAATAGTCAGAGCCCACCCCGGGATCAATATTTGGAACATTGGCCTCACTGATCCTGATGATCCTCTCGCCGCCGCCATCCGCCCCCGGTGCCTTGTCCTGTTCCCCCCCGCCCCCGCATCCGGCAAGAACCAATACAAGGGAAATTGCCAGAAGGCCGATCAATGTCAACCCCCTATATCTTTTTAAATAATTTTCCATCAATTTTTCTCCCTTCCCAATTTGTAATATGACAGTTCGCCTCTTAATAATCCTTATACCATCCGTTAAGATTTTTTATAATCAATACCACCCCCGACCCGTCCATAAATTCACGATGGTATACAAATGCTTTCAAGCGTTTTTCTACAAAGTACTGCCTCATTCCTTTAATTCACTGAACTTAACCAAGATTATTTATAATTATACAGATTATTTTTATCAGCGGCCAGTAAAACCCTTTAAATAGGGCCGCAAATTTTTTTGTAAAAACTACCCTTATGCCATTTGGGATACAATATTTAACAAATGGCCGGAAAAATATATCCCTAAAAATAGGGATGGTGACAAAAAATCCAGGGCTGGGCAATTGGTTACTGTGAAATTCCCCCAAGGCGGATAAATAGATGGGAAAGGCCTAGAATAAAAAGAACCCATCCTAAAAAACTCGCGCGGTAATTTTTTTAAAAATTTAGCCCTGTCAAATACTATTATGTTAAGATGGGGGTATCCAAATCTAACATCAGGCTGTGGTGATAAAATGCGATTTTCCGAAGCAAAGGAAAAACTGAAAAAACTGTTGACTCTCAAGGGCTCGCCCTGGGATATAGCCCTGGGGGCGGCCATTGGATTCTTTTGGAATTTCATCCCCTCTCTTGGGGTTGGCTTCCTGCTCTCCCTGCTCATGGCCAGGCTGCTGGG
>JAAYRB010000116.1 GCA_012519005.1 Clostridia bacterium | reverse complement strand
TGCCAGGTCGAAAATACCATATTATGAGGATTTCAAAAATCGGCTTCAGTTTCTTTACTCAAATAATAATTTTCTGTGAGCATTTTAGCATCTTTTTAGGAGGATATCTACACCCTTCGGTGAACCTATACTTAACGCACTTAACTATCGTTTAATATAGGGGTGTAATGATATGGTATTTAGTAATGAGGTCAACATGAAGGACTATGAAATGATGCACGGTGATTTTAGAATAAACGTGCCGGAGTACTTCAATTTCGCCAGTGATGTCGTTGATAAATGGGCCAGGGAAAAGGACAAAACAGCACTCATATATGTGGATGATCGGCTTCGGGATAAACATTTTTCATTCAGCTACATAAGTGAAAGGTCAGATGCCGTGGGTTCCCTGCTTCAGAGCCATGGGGTTATCAAGGGGGATAAGGTGTTTATTTCCCTACCCCGTATTCCGGAGTGGTGGGAGTTAATGATGGGTATTCAAAAAGCAGGGGCGGTAGCAGTTCCTGGCACCGTCCAACTAACGGCCAAGGATATGGCCTACAGAATAAAAGCCAGCGGTGCGAAGGTGGCTATAACCAACGAAGCTAATGCGGCAAAAATTGAAGAAATCAGGGATGAATGCCCGGACCTTCAGGTGATGATTATTGTTGACGAAGAGAGGGAGGACTGGGTCAACTATCGGGAGGCGATCCAGGATTACCCCGGGGATTTTGACGCTGTCAAGACCAGATCCCAGGATCTAGCTGTTATATATTTCACCTCGGGGACAACTGGTTATCCGAAAATGGTTGTTCATACCCAGGCAAGCTACCCCCTTGCCCACACTGTAACCGGTAAATTTTGGCTTGACTTAAAATCCAGTGATCTACATTGGAATATTGCCGATATTGGTTGGGGTAAGGCGGCATGGAGCAGCCTTTTTGGGCCTTGGCATATGGGTGCGGCTGTATTTGTGCATGATTTCCCAAAAAGATTTGATCCAAAATTGACCCTAGAGCTAATGGAAAAATATGAAATAAACACACTGTGTGCACCCCCCACCGTATATAGGCTGCTTGTTTTAGAAAAACTTGAAAAGTACAACTTTTCGGCATTAAGACACTGCGTAAGTGCAGGGGAACCATTAAATCCAGAGACAATTTCCTTGTGGAAAAAGCATACAAAACTAGAGATATATGATGGGTACGGCCAGACGGAGACAACAATTTTAGTAGCAAATTTTCCGTGCATGAAGGTAAAACCGGGTTCCATGGGTAAGCCTGCCCCGGGCTTTTATGTTGATGTGGTAGACGAAGAGGGTAACCCACTGCCCCAGGGGGTTGAGGGGGACATTGCAATTGATATTAGGAAGGACAGACCGGTGGGCCTATTTAAGGAATACTTAAAGGATGCCGATGGAACTAAGGATAGGTTTAGAAATGGTTGGTATTTTACAGGTGATCGGGCATATAAGGATGAAGATGGGTATTTTTGGTTTATCGGCAGGTCCGATGACCTGATAATTAGTTCTGGTTACAGAATTGGACCCTTTGAGGTGGAAAGCGCCCTCGTAGAGCATCCGGCGGTATTAGAGGCAGCTGTAGTAGGTTCCCCTGACCCAGTAAGGGGAGAAGTTGTGAAAGCCTTTATTATCCCCGTTGAGGGTTTTGAACTTACGGAAAAACTGGCGGATGACATAAAGGCATTCGTTAGAAAACAAACCGCCCCATATAAATATCCTAGGGAAATTGAATTTGTGGAGGAATTGCCGAAAACCGTCAGTGGTAAAATCCAAAGGGTTAAACTAAGGCAGTTGGAAAGGGAAAAGAAGGCCGCCCATGATATTTTAGTCTCAGCTAAAAAGGAAATGTCACTGTAAAGGATCATAGGGACAGGGAATTTTATTTAAAGAAGCCGTAAGCTGATTGCCAATTACATCACCTCTCACTTGTATACAGTGGGGGGTGGTGTTTTTAAATTTAAAATCCAAGTAACCGTAATACACTGTTGCATCCTTATTTACAGGCACATAGTCAACATACAGACTATGGGGATGCCTTTCTACTATCTTCATGCCGGCGTCCAAGGCGGCATTGTATAAGGTACTTGAAACCTGACACACGCCGCCACCGGCTTCCAGTACCTTTTTGCCACCCTTGAAAATGATGCTTTCCTTGTACCCATTGGCGGCACCCCTGGGGCCTGTGGCCCTATTAAACGAGAAAATCTCCCCGGGCTTTACAACGGTATTATTTAAACGTTTACAGGCGAGATGGATATTTTCCGTCCTGTTTTTATTAAACTTATTGAAATATGTTGTGTATTTGCCTATTGGCTTGGGTTTGCTTTTGTGAAGGGAGTCGATGGCGGTTCGGTTTTCCTTGTAAAATATATCTAAATCAGCTGCGGAAATTGTTTTCTTCGCGCCCTTCCATTCAACAAAGGCCGTCGATGTTTCTTCTTTCCAGTGCAGTCCTAAGTCTAAAATTTGTACTAAATCCCTTACAGGTAGATGGAGCTGCCCATTCATCATGGTGGGACTTGGACCAGTGGAGTAACTGCATTCAATGCCATCTATGAGCAAAACAGGCACATCCAGTACCAAAGCGGCGGGGAGTCTGGATCCTAGTACAACCGTTTCTGTTTCTGGGTACCATATGATTTCACATCCCAAATCTGTCAGAAAAGGTCTTATAGGTACCCATGAGGTGTTTTCCACAACCTTAAGACTGGGGAAATGTACTTCGTTGATTTTAAGTTTGATGTCTTGTCCGTGAACGACTAGGGGGTAAACTAAAACCAAAAGCAGGCAGGCTGCCATCATCATTAAAACTCTTCTCAATTTCTCAACCTCCGGATTAACCTATATCCATAAAATCATAATATGAGTAAAGTTAAAAAAAAGAACCACAAAAACTTCTATCAAAAGTAAAAAAGGATGCAATCGCATCCTTTCGGACAATCAGCTTTCAGTATCCAGGGCTGCACTTTGGGTATTTATGCCAGACACATTTATGTCTATAGATATTACTTTCAAGCCGGTTAAATTTTCCACCTGCTTAATGATTATATCTTGCACTTTGCCGCAGATTTCTGGAATGTTGATTCCGTAGTAAACAATTATCTTCATTTCGAGCTTTAAACCTTCTTCGTCTTGCTCAACCCTTATACCCCTAGTTTGCTTTCTGCCAAATTTCTCTACAAAACCCTCAGCAATTCCAGTTACAATGGTGATATTATCTATTTCCTGAGCAGCGTTGATAGCTATGGCCGCGATTACTTCATCGGCTATAAAATGACTACCTTTTATTTCTGTCATACTCATTTCCCCCTTTTATTAATTTTATGACATACCAATTCTTGTTGTTTTATTCTTCGGAAAAGGGGAAAATCCTACTTTTCACCAGTTTTTTTTAAAAATCATCCTACATGGAGCTCTTTTTTCAACCTTATTGTGGATGCTTCTAAATGTTCCAGATCTGGACTCAAGGAACTTAAATTCAGAAAGGATTCCCAGTGTTCTAGAAGGCCCAGTCTTTTTAATGTGGTTCTCAGCCTTGTTTTTGAACCCCTATCCCCGGGGATACATTTTAATGCTGCTAAGTAATGTGGTATGGCGTGCCAGCATTGGCCTTTAAGTACCAGTAAGTCTGCTAATTTTTTATGCCTCCTGCATTGTCTGTGAAGGGTGTCGGCATAGGTCTTGGAGAATTCATAAATTTTTTGGGCCTCCCTGATATGACCGCATTTAATATTGCTGTCACCGGCGCGAATGATATTATCAAAGTCTAGGCAGCCATATTTTTCCGCCATTGCCATGATTTTTTTGTATGCCATTACAGCATCCTTAAATTCTTTGTTTTTAAAGTGTAAAGCGGCCCGCGAAAGAAATGCGGCTGCCCCTTTTTTGATAATTTTAACCGGGCAGTTGGTTTCAATTATTTCCAGCTGCTCATATGCCTCAGCCATACTACCTTGATGAATGATTTGTTTTTCCATGTAGGGAATCCCCTTTTCCTCTAGGGATTCCCTACACAGCTTTTCTGTTTCTGCTCGTTGAAGTCCCTTGGAAAGGATCCCTAGTCCCTTACCTAGCTTCCCGTTGTGTATCAAGCATTCCCCATAATAGGTGTGGATTTGGACAGCCCCGGGATGAGAATAGGCTGTACCACTTTTATTGTTTGAGAGCCGTTGGAATTGTTCTCTTAAAAGTGGGAGTGCTTCGCTGTATTTGTTTAACTGCATCAACTGCCTGATCCTGTTTAGTGTATGATCCCTATCCTTACCTTTACCCGGGCTTTCTTTGTTCTTTCTGAGGATAATCATTGTTGACCCCCTGATCAAAGTTGATCTTTCTCTGTAAAGAAGACTTTTCAACACCGGGTAGGGGTTTTCCTTTTAATGGCATAAACATATCATATATTCTTAAATTATGACGGGGTTTTACAAAATTTGAGGGTTTGGATCCAAAAATGTTCCCTTCGGTATTACCTCTGTATAAAGTGTATTTACTGTGATTTATCTGTTCTGTAAGTGTGTAAATCAGCGTAATAATCACACAGATTTTTTAATTCACATTTGGTGCATTTTGGGTTTCTAGATATGCAAAATTCCCTGCCATGTCTGATCAACCAGCGGTGAAATCGGATCCAGTAGTTTTTGGGTATAGATTGCTGTAGGTCCATTTCTGTGCCCAGGGTAGTTTTGCTTTTTGCTATGCCAAGCCTATTGGAAACACGGAAAACATGGGTGTCCACAGCGATGGCATCCTGATTAAAAGCATTGCTGAGCACAACATTTGCTGTTTTTCTTCCTACTCCCGGCAATTGGATCAGACTGTCAAAATCATCCGGCACATTACCCTGATATTTATCCAACAATATTCTGCTGGTGTTGACGATGTTTTTACTTTTGTTTCTATAGAGTCCACACCCCTTGATTTCTTTTTCTAAATCCTGGGGCTCCAGCTCAGCGTAATCCTTTGGCGTTGAATATTTTTTAAAAAGTTTCTTTGTAGTCCTGTTGACTTGCTGGTCTGTTGTTTGGGCAGATAAAATAGTGGCAACAAGCAGCTCAAAGGGATTAGTAAAATCAAGACCGCTCTTTGTATTAGGATATTTTTTTTCAAAATATTTTATTAGTTTATTTATTTTATCTGGTTTCAAAATATCACCTATCTCCAAAAAGATTTGTTTTTCCATATTTTCAAATCATACTGAACATATTTGACAATGCATCTCCCCATACCCTTTTAAAAAATGCAGTTTAAGGAGCAGACACGCTATAAATACAGGGTAGAAAACAAAAAGATTAAAGTAAGGGTTGTCAATTTGCAATTTTCATTTGGGAGGGCCCAGGTGGTACTTGAGACTAATCAACCATATACCGCCGGCCCCTTATGCCCATTGACACTGTGACTATAATGGAAATATAATTATCTAACTAATGGTAAGTTATCGGAAGACGGAAGCAACCAATTTATATAATTACTGTCTAAATTTCCTGTTCGCCAAGGAGGATGAAAATGACAGATGAAGATAGGACTAATGAAGGACTGGATGGTACCATACAAGTTAAGAATGACACTGTAATAGTGCAGGACCCCACCGGGGGAGGATGTTACCCTGCTATTTCCGTGACAGATAATGTTGAAGTTTATATTGATGATATCAAAATCAACGGTAGGACTGAAGTATCTTCAAAAAACAAAATAAATTTTGTACCCAAAGAGGTTCCCCCTTCACAGGAAATCAACATTAGTATAGACAAAGGGGAAATGCAAGCCCGTTTGACGATCAATATCATTCCAGGAAAGAAATATATCATAGAGGATAGCGAGCCTGTTACTGAATATGAGGCTTCCGCGGTGCGGTTTGAGGAGCTGCTTCCTGAAAGGCCGAAGAAAGAGGAAATACTGGAAGCATTAAAGGCAAAAGGGGTTGTTTTTGGAATTGACGATCAGGCTGTTACAGAATCAATAAATAACAGGGATGGTACTTCTACTGTAGCTGCATCCGGTGTTAAGCCCGTTAGAGGTAAAGATGCCTATTTAGTTAATCTATACGATCCCCGAACCAAGGGTGGTAGGGATAAGGATGATGACAGTTTGTGGGTGGATAGCCTTGACTATGGCACCGTGATATCTGTGGATGAAGGCACCGTGGTGGCAAAAAAAATCCCCCCTGTGCCCGGTAAGCCTGGTATGAATGTTTTGGGTGAGGAAATACCTCCACCAGAAACTAGGGATATTGAATTAAAAGCTGGTACCGGCATTGAAATCAGCAGCGACGGGCTCGAAGCTATTTCCACTACTTTTGGGCGACCCCAAGTAAAAGGGACTCTTGTCTCCATTAACACAGTACATACTGTTGAGGGAGATGTGGATATCAAAACAGGGAATATTTATTTTAAGGGGGATGTTTTAGTTAAAGGCAGCGTTACAGATGGCATGAAAGTTATTGCCTCTGGTAACGTGGAGGTCAGGGGATTTGCGGCCCACTGCCAAATAGAGGCGGGCGGAGATATTTTAGTAAAAAGGAATATTGTTAGTGGAAAGGTAAAAGCGGGCAGCAGTAGGGTTAATTTATTTCCCATACGTGATTTACTTTTGTCCCTTGACGCATCCGTGGATAAGCTGAAGAATGCGGTGCACCTCCTATCAGTCAATGAAGAGCTAAAAAGCAGACCTGAGGTAAAAAAATACGGAGTAGGAGTGGTTTTGAAAATACTTTTGGATACAAAATTTAAACCTGTTGCGGAAAATTATTCAAAACTGCTTACCGCCGTGGACAGCCTAGGGGATGAAGTAGAACTGGTATTAAACAAAAAATCCGTTATGGATTTACGAGATATAGGATCCAAGCTCGTGGGTAGAGGACCACTGTCCTTAAAATCTATAAATGAAATCGACCAAATGTTTGAAAAATTCAAGCGGACGACTTCTGTTACCCTACCGGAAATTGAAGAGACCTTGCAGCGTAAATCCAGTATAACAGTGGGCTATGTGCAGCATTCAACAATGGAGGCAACAGGGGATATTGTCATCACGGGTAGAGGGGCATATAATGTGAAAATGTTTTCCGGCGGAAATGTCACCATACAAAGTAAAAGCGGTTTTATCAGAGGCGGCCAGGTGGAGGCCCAGGGGGATGTGGAGGTCCACGAGCTGGGTTCTATGGGGGGTGCTGCTACCTCTGTTACTGTACCGGAGGGCAGAAAAATCAAATCCGCCGTTATCCACTCTGGCGTGACATTAAAAATAGGTGCGGCAATCAAAAAAGTGCAGAGAATGGGTGACCTATCCGACATGGATTAAAATGCAAACTGATACAAGGAAGAAAAATAAAGTGCGGATCATGAACCGCACTTTATTTATGGCTTACTTGTCATGGGGGCTTTGACCTATGCTGCTAGCCATGAACCAATTTGTTTCTGTTTTTAACTTCCTTTATTATTTCATCGGTTACCTCTTGGAAGATTTTTTCGCCGGCACCGCCAGACAAAGTTGTGGGATTTCCTTCATCACTTTTCTCCCTGATTTCTGTTATTAAAGGTATACGCCCAAGGATGGATGTATTTAGTCGTATTGCTAGTTCCTCTGTTTCTCCTTCTCCGAAAATTTTATATTTTTCTCCACAGTTTGAACATTGGAAGTAGGACATATTCTCAATAACCCCTAAGATGTGCACATCCACTTCGTTAGCTAAAAAGCCCACCCTTCCGGCTACATGGGAGGCAGAGGCCTGTGGAGTAGTAACTATCAGCAGATTGGTATTTGGCAGCATTTGCATAATGTTCAGAGGGGAATCCCCTGTTCCCGGGGGCAAATCTATGAGTAAATAATCCAGTTCCCCCCAATCCACTTCCTCCATAAATTGTTTTAACACACCTAAAATCATTGGTGCTCTCCAAATAATGGGCTTGTCCTCACTATCTGTGAAGCTTCCAATGGATATGATCTTGACCCCTTCCCTTTCAAGGGGTAATATTCTACCGTCTTTTCCCCTGACCCTTCCTCCCTCAAGACCCATTAGCCGGGGAATGCTGTAACCGTAGATATCCGCATCAATAATGCCAACTTTATTGCCTTCTCTCTGCAATGCAAAGGCTAAATTGGCTGTTACAGTAGATTTTCCCACCCCACCCTTACCGCTCCCAACGGCGATTATATTTGTTCCCCAGAAGGGGTGGTTAACTTTTAAGGGGTTTTCCTTCTCTAGGATTTTCCTTTTTTCATCGGCATGCATTTCCGTAAAGTTTATTTCAACGTTCTCTATGCCTTCCAGCCTCTGAAGGGCACTTAAAATATTATCTTTGATTCTGTTTTTTTGTGGATACCTTTCATCAGGTAGTAATATTTTAAGTTTGACTATGGAGTTTTCCACTTTTACTTCTTCCACCATTTCCAATTCCATTAGGCTTTTTTTAAACTTTGGATCCTTTACATTCTCCAGTATCTTGTAAATTTCTTTTACTTTGTCCATTGAGCCACCTCTTTAGTGTTTTTGATCGTTCTATATTTAAATTACCCATTATAGCCTCTCATCAACTCCCTATCATATCAATATGGAAAATGTCTCGTTGAGGGTGAATTGGTTTAATATTGTCGTCTATTGGATTGATTCCCGTTACCTAGCTCATAGTTTTGAGCTATATTTCATTTCACTTTGTATGGTATTCATCTATATACCTGTTGAAATCTGGTGGGACAATGAGGTTTAGAAAAATGATTATATCATTGGGTTATCGCGGTGATACGTGCAATGGCTCGCATAATCTTTGGAATATGCCTTATCTTTAACTTGAATATGAATAATATAATGGTAATATGTAGGGAACTGAATATATATTACAAACAAATGAAAATGGGGGGCTAAAAATGTTAGTAATCAAGAGAGATGGGGATTTAGAGGATTTTGACATAGACAAAATCATGACCAGTATCATCAACTCCGCAGATGATGTGGACTTTATTTTAACTCGGGGGGATATTAAGTTTTTAACGCAACAAATCCAAGAAAATCTAATGCTTCTGACGAGTAACGGCCGGCCAACATCTACATATGAGATAAGGGGATTGGCGTACCATGTGCTTCAAACATGTGGTTTTAAAACCATCGTAAAGCCTTATATGGGGGTTGTCAGGCCGAGATCAGGCCAAAGAAAAAGAACACAAGGGGGTTAATCAACGGCCTGATATCTGTTCCGATTGATGCTGCATAAAGATAGGATGGTATTACCTTGGAATAAATGGAGGGTTGTCTAAAAACAGGCTTTATTGTCTGCCTTTCCCACCTGTGCTATAATTGGGCCAGTTGAGGTGGTCGAGTTGCATGATTATTCCGCGATTGACAAGATATTTCGTGAGACCATAGATACCATCAGAAACGGCCAGGAAAGAATGTTCAATATTGCAGAAACCGCCCGGGAAGAATACATCCGTGTTAAAAAGGATTTTGCGGAAGTTAAAGACAGGACCGCTGAGGTTATCAAGAAGGTAGATGTTTTTGAGGGGAAAAATAAGCTGGTACGGCGAAGGCTGGCTGAGGTGAGCCGGAATTTTGACAGGTTTAGCGAAGCAGACATAAAAGATGCCTACGAGAACGTCAAGGATATACAGGTCAAACTGGTACTGTTGAGAGAACAAGAAAAACAACTGCGCGAGAGGCGCACGGAGTTGGAGATGCGCTGCAGGAACTTGTCTCAGATGGCGGAGAAGGCGGAGGAGATGGTCTCCCATGTAGGGGTCGCAATAGATTTCCTGACAAGCAATCTGGAGAATATTTGGGGGGAAATGGAGAAGGCCCAGCTAAGGGAGAAGACTATATTTGCAATCATCAAGGCACAGGAAGAGGAAAGGCTCCGAATTGCAAGGGATATTCATGATGGTCCTGCTCAATCTCTTGTGAATATGGTGATGCAGGCGGAATATTGTCAGAGGCTGCTTGAAATGCGACCTGGTGATGTAAATACGGAGTTGGAGGT
>JAAYRB010000115.1 GCA_012519005.1 Clostridia bacterium | reverse complement strand
GTCCTCCTTATGTACCACAACAAATACAACTGATGAGATTTTATAACATCTACTCCGCGAAAGCAAGTCTATTTATACGTAATATCGTCCGCTAGATTTATATCTATATTCGCGTAAGATTATAAAATACCTTTTTTCCATTGTAAAGGGCATATTCAGCTAGCTCTTCTTCTATACGCAACAGCTGGTTATATTTTGCGACTCTGTCGGTACGTGAAGGAGCACCTGTTTTGATTTGTCCCGCATTGACACCTACAACCAGATCAGCTATAGTAGAATCCTCAGTCTCGCCTGAACGATGGGAAATCACAGCAGTATAACCTGCTTTTTTAGCCATTTCAATAGTTTCCAGTGTTTCAGTAACAGTACCAATCTGATTAAGCTTTATTAATATAGAATTCGCAACACCCATTGAAATACCTTGCTCCAAACGCTGGGTGCTGGTAACGAACAGATCATCCCCCACTATTTGCACCTTATTCCCCAATTCAACAGTCATTTTCTTCCACCCATCCCAGTCATCTTCCGCAAGGCCGTCCTCTATAGACACTACCGGGTATCTGGAAACCAGGTCGGCATAAAACTCTATTATACCGTTTGAATCAAGGCTTTTTCCCTCACCCTCCAGAACATAGTTTCCGTCCCTATAAAACTCAGTTGCGGCAGCATCCAGGGCTAATAATATGTCTTCGCCAGGTTTATAACCCGCCGCCTCCACGGCCTCCATAATTACAGCCAGTGCCTCTTCGTTAGATCCAAGGTTAGGCGCAAAACCACCCTCATCACCTACTGCTGTATTTAACCTCTTCCCTTTTAACACCTTTTTAAGGGTATGAAAAACTTCCGTGCCCATTCTCAAAGCACTGGCAAAACTCTTCGCCCCAACAGGCATAATCATAAATTCCTGTATATCCACATTATTATCAGCGTGCTTACCACCGTTTAAAATATTCATCATAGGAACAGGCATCAGCCTGCCATTAACCCCACCAAGGTACTGGTACAAAGGAATACCTACAGACATAGCCGCAGCCCTTGCCACTGCCATAGATATGCCAAGTATTGCATTAGCGCCATACTTGCTTTTATTTGGTGTACCATCTAACTCTATTAGTGACATATCTACGCCTATCTGGTCGGTAACATTAAAACCAATAATTTCAGGGCCCAGGATATTATTTACGTTTTCCACCGCCTGGATAACTCCCTTTCCTTGATAACGCCCAGAATTATTGTCCCTGAGTTCAACTGCTTCATATGCCCCTGTAGATGCTCCTGACGGGACAGCAGCACGACCAAGAACGCCATCATCTAATAAAACATCAACCTCTACCGTAGGATTACCTCTAGAATCTAGTATTTCCCTCGCGTAAACTTCAACAATATTTGGTGTCATGATTTTCCTCCTGGATAGTTATTTATTTCACTATTAATGATTGCCCTGTCATTTCACCCGGTTTGGGGATGCCTAACAAATCCAATATGGTCGGTGCTACATCCTCCAGCTTGCCTGGACATAATTTGAAATTATTACCTTTAGGACTAACCATAATAAAAGGTACCGGGTTAACAGTATGCGCAGAAAAGGGCTCACCAGTTTCCGTCTCCATCACTTCTGCATTACCATGATCCGCCGTTATCAAAACAGTACCCTTTTTTTGCAGAGTTGCTTCCACAACCCTGCCTAAGCAGCGGTCAACTACCTCAACTGCACATACAGCAGCATCCATCATGCAAGTATGACCAACCATATCTGTATTAGCAAAATTTACAATAATAACATCATATTTATCCTTATCAAGCTGTTTTAGAAATTCATTCGTCACTTCCAGGGCGCTCATTTCAGGTTTTAAATCATATGTG
>JAAYRB010000114.1 GCA_012519005.1 Clostridia bacterium | reverse complement strand
CGGTGCCGGAGTGCGTATAATATCCGGGGGCCGTACATCCTATGCGTATACAAATGATGTCACATTTCAAAGTCTCTCGAAAATTGCGAATTCCCTCAGCAAAGCCGTGGAAACTGGCGAAGGGTCCGTGATCAACCTCCAATACAGGGAGCCGGAGTATCAATTTGAAATTATCCGGCCGCCGGATGAGATACCTGTGGAAAAGAAAGTTAGGCTCCTGGAAAAGGCCAACAAAGCCGCCAGGGGATACGACAGCCGAATAAAACAAACTACGGTGGGCTATGGTGATGCGGAGCAGGAAATCACAGTGGCTAACTCTGAAGGTTTGCACATCCAAGGCCGTAGGATCCGCTGTCGGATGGTTGTAAATGTTGTGTCCCACGGGGAGGGCCTCATCCAGACAGGATCCGAATCAGCCAGTGCCTTCTCTGGGTTTGAGCTGTTCTCCTCTCAGATTGATGTGGGGGAACTGGCAGAAACAGCAGCATCCCGTTCAGTACTGATGTTGGAAGCCAGACCGGCACCGGCTGGGACCATGGTGGTAGTCATGTCCGGTGAAGCCGGCGGCACCATGGTTCATGAGGCCTGCGGGCATGGATTGGAAGCGGATCTTGTCCAAAAGAAACTCTCCGTCTATGCTGGCAAGAAAGGTGAAAAGGTGGCCTCAAATATGGTCACTGTTATTGATGATGCCACCATACCCAATAGATATGGATCTTACCCCTTTGATGATGAAGGAACCACCGGTGAAAAAACCGTCCTCATCGAAAAGGGGATCTTGAAAAACTATATGTATGATTGGTTGACCGCCCATAGGGACGGTACCAAATCCACGGGTAATGGGCGAAGGGAATCCTACCAATATGTACCCATCCCCCGGATGACCAACACCTATATAGCCCCCGGGGAATACGATCCCAAGGAAATCATCTCCAGTGTCCCCAAAGGGCTGTTTGTTAAAAAGATGGGCGGGGGTCAAGTGAATACCACCAATGGTGATTTTGTCTTCGAGGTCACAGAGGGTTATCTCATAGAGAATGGAAAGATAACAGCACCGGTGCGGGGTGCCACCTTGACAGGAAACGGCCCCAAGGTCCTGCAGCTCATCGATATGGTGGGCAATGATCAGGGCTGGGCCATAGGCACCTGCGGGAAGGAAGGGCAGGGGGTCCCCGTTGGGGATGCACAGCCCACCATAAGGATTCCTGAAATGGTAGTGGGAGGTGTCCTGGATTGAAAGATGGCATAGGAAAAATAACAGAAAAGAAATGTAGGGATCTAGCAGGGGAAATTATGGAAAAAGCCTTGAAATCCGGTGCCCAAGATGCCGAGACCTATATCACCTCATCCCAGGAACTGTCCATAGATGTCCGCAATCAGGAAGTGGAAACCATGAAGATCGCCGATGCCATGGGTGTTGGATTGAGGGTAATAAAGGACGGAAGGATGGGATTCTCCTTTACATCCCATCTGAATCCGGAAAGCATGGATACACTGGTGGAACAGGCCAAAGCTAATTCAATAAATACAGTGAAGGATGAGCATAACCATCTACCTGACCCTCCGGACGGCTACCCTGAGGTAAATGTTTTTGACCACCAGGTGGGGGAAATACCCCTGGAAGATAAAATTCTCTTGGCCAAAGAAATAGAGAAAAAGGGCAGGGCCCATGACAAAAGAATAAAAACCACAGAAAGCTGTTCATACAATGATGCCCATTACATGGTGGCCATATCCAGCTCCAGGGGCGTGTCAGCTTTTTACAAGGGTACCCTCGTGGGAGCCTATGCACATCTGGTTGCAGAGGAGGACGGGGACAGCCAGACGGGATTGGGCTTCCATTACAGCACAAAATACAGGGATATCAACCCCGGGGAGATTGGGGTGGAAGGAGCAGAAAAAGCTGTAACCATGCTGGGAGCAAGGGGGATTGACACACAGAAAACCAATATTGTGCTGGATCCCTATATTGTAACAAGCTTCTTGGGTGTTCTTGCCCCGGCATTGTCCGCCGAAGCAGTTCAAAAGGATAAATCCCTCCTAAAAGACAGGATAGGAGAGAAACTGCTCTCAAATTTGCTGACCCTTGTGGATGACGGCAGCCTGGAGGGAGGGATTCATACCTCACCCTTTGATGGAGAGGGGGTTGATTCCCAGAGGACGCCTCTGTTTGTAGAAGGTGTACTGAAGGGCTATTTATACAATTCCTATACAGCACTGGTGGATGGTAGAAATTCCACCGGTAATGGAATCCGATACGGTTCCTTCATGGGGACACCGGATGTGGGCACAACCAACCTCTATATACCCGCCGGTGAAACTCCTAGGGAGGAATTGATTTCTAGAACCAAAGAAGGCCTCTATATTACCGAGGTCCTGGGCATGCATACGGCAAACCCCATTTCCGGAGATTTTTCCGTGGGCGCAGCGGGCCTATGGATCGAAAATGGGGAGCTGACCTATCCTGTGAGGGGTGTGGCCATCGCAGGGAATCTACTGGATCTTCTGTCCAATGTAGACGCCGTAGGTGATGATTTGAGATTCTTTGGTGGGAAGGGTGCCCCCACCATCAGGATTCCCCATATCACTGTCAGTGGTGGATGAGATGATAAAAATTCTTGTCATACATGGTCCAAATCTTAATCTGCTGGGGACAAGGGAACCCAGTAAATATGGCACCGCCACACTGGGAGACATCAATGAAACGATAAAAGAAGCGGGTGAAAAAGACGGGATAACCGTGAACATCTTTCAATCCAACCATGAGGGGGAAATAATTGATTGGATACATGGAGCAGTGGACAAATACTCGGGTATTATAATCAACCCCGGGGCCTTCACCCACTACAGCTATGCCATCAGGGATGCCATTGCGGCGGTTGGCCTCCCGGTCATTGAGGTTCATCTCACCAACATCTACTCCCGGGAAAAATTCCGCCATCATTCCGTCATTGCCCCGGCGGCCATGGGTCAGATTTCTGGGCTTGGTGTCCATGGTTATCTAGCAGCATTTCATTCCATTATTCATATTATTCGAAAAAAGGGGTGGACACCTAATGTATAATAGTCGACTAAATAAGCTTAGAAAGATACTCAATGAAAAAAACATTGAATCCCTCTTGATTACAAATCCAGCAAACAGAACCTATTTAAGCGGTTTTACAGGTACTTCCGGATCCCTACTGATAACCGCCGAGGAAGCATTTCTATTGACTGATTTTAGATATTTGGAGCAATCCAGAGAGGAAGCCCCCCTTTTTGAAACCATTGAGAGAGATAAAAATTTTTTCAATACAGCGGCAGGGCTGGTAGATAGATATGAGGTCAAGGAATTGGCCTTTGAGGCGGATCATCTCATATTTGATCAATACCAGGCATTGAAGGATACCTTGACAGGCTTAACACTAATCCCCAGCCGGGGGATCATCAAAGAGATCAGAAGTGTCAAGGATGATGAGGAGCTGGCCCTCATCAGAAAGGCCGTGGGGATGGCTGACTCCGCCTTTGAGCATATTCTTGATTTTATACGACCGGGGATTAGGGAAAGAGAGTTGGCAGCGGAATTGGAGTACCATATGCGCTTGCAGGGGGCGGATAAAGCCTCCTTCGACATCATCGCCGCCTCGGGATATAGGGCGGCCCTCCCCCACGGAAAAGCAACGGATAAGAAGCTGCAGAAAAACGAGATGGTAGTCTTGGATTTTGGGGCCCTATATAAAGGCTATTGTTCGGATTTTACCCGGACTGTGGTAGTGGGCAAGGCCAATGACAAACAGCGGGAAATATATGATATTGTCCTCAAGGCGCAGCTGGAAGCCCTGGAATTTATAGGACCGGGGAAGACCGGCCATGAGGTTGACCGCCGCGCCAGGGATGTGATCTCTGATATGGGTTATGGGGAATATTTTGGTCACAGCCTAGGCCATGGTGTGGGAATGGAAATACATGAGGAACCCATGCTTAGGAAAGATCATCATGAAAGCCTGGCGCCGGGCATGGTTGTCACGGTGGAACCGGGTATCTATATACAAGGTCTGGGCGGTGTGAGAATTGAGGATATGGTCATAATCACCCAAGAGGGAAGGGAGATTCTTACCAAATCAACAAAAAAACTGCTGGAGATATGAACATATTGCTTCCAATTATTTTTCTATTTAGGTACAATTAGGAAGGATGCAATAGGGAAAAAAGAAATGGAGGTAATTTTTCAATGATTTCCACCAATGAATTTCGCACAGGTTTAACCATTGAGTTGGATGGAAATATTTTTACTGTAGTCGATTTCATGCATGTAAAACCGGGAAAAGGGGCAGCCTTCGTACGATCAAAACTAAAGAATGTGGAGACAGGGGCTACCATTGAAAAGACTTTCCGTGCCGGCGAAAGGGTACAGCGGGCCATACTGGATCAAAGAAAAATGCAATATTTATATACCGATGGGGATTCCTACTATTTCATGGATGAGGAAACATTTGAACAGATGTCCATCTCCACTGATCTTCTCGGGGACGCAGTCAATTATCTAAAGGAAAACATGTCATTGGATGTCATCATGCATGAGGGGCGCACCATTGGTGTGGATATGCCTAATTTTGTTGAGTTGGAAGTTACAGAATCCGAGCCAGGGGTGAAAGGAGACACCGCCTCCGGGGGAACCAAGGAGGCCATTTTGGAAACCGGTGCAGCGGTTCAGGTGCCCTTTTTTATAGAAGTAGGGGATGTAATCCGTATAGACACTAGAACAGGGGAATATATGGAAAGGGCTTGACATGGTTGTTTAACAGGAACTGCCGGGGGTTATACTAAAAAGGAAATTTATAAACAAAAAGGGGGGCTACCGATGAGCCCATTGAGGGAGAATGTAGCTTATCTGCAGGGCCTAGTGGATGGATCAAAGCTGGATACCAGTAAAGATGAAGGACGTGTCATTAAAGATATAATCAATGCACTGAGTGATGTGGCCGATGCCATAGAAAATCTCGATGACCGTCAAACTGATTTAGAAAGCTATGTGGACAGCATTGACGAGGGTCTTATGGATTTAGAAGAGGATGTTCTGGATGTCCTGGATGGAGATTTCACAGAAGTGGAATGTCCGGATTGCGGCGAAGTGGTGTGCTTTGATTCCTCCATCCTAGATGATGAGGATCTTATTGAGGTCACCTGCCCCAACTGTGATGCTGTGGTCTTTGTAAATGACTACGAGGATTGCTGTATTCACGAGGGCTGTGGTGAAGATGATTTTTGTGATAAGGACGAGGATGACTAGATTTTGGTCCTGTACCCATAGAAATGTATTTAAAATTACTTACCAGCCAATATAAAAAAGCTTTACCGGGGGTACGACATGGTGTCGTACCCCTATTTTTTTTGCATATTTCTACCAGCACCTTAATACAAATTAAGAAAGGTGGGTGGACAAGAATGATTAAAATTTCAATGGATGGTCCCACATCCCGTGGGAGGGATGCCCAGACCCCATTCAATGACGGCTTCCTCTCGGTCTGTTCCACGGCTGTTAGAGAAAT
>JAAYRB010000113.1 GCA_012519005.1 Clostridia bacterium | reverse complement strand
GGGAAATCCTTTAGCTGCTTTCTATTTCTTGTATTCCTCAAATCCTTTTTCAACGAGTCTTTTGCTTTTTTCGCTTACCTGCCCGGCCATGACACTTCTGTATTGCGATAACTTATCCGCTATTTCCGAAGACCCCAATGATAGGATCTCAGCTGCGAAGATTCCTGCATTTTTGGCTCCGTCAATAGCCATGGTACCAACGGGAATTCCGCTGGGCATCTGCACAATGGAATAGAGGGAATCAACACCTTTTAGGGTTGGGGTCTTGATGGGCACGCCAATAACAGGTAAAAGGGTATAGGCCGCTATCACCCCGGGCAGATGTGCAGCCCCCCCGGCACCGGCAATAATTACTTTTACCCCCCTAGTTTCAGCCCCCTTGGAATAATCGCGGGCATCCTCGGGAGTCCTATGGGCGGAAATTATTACCGCTTCATAGGCTATTCCCAGTTCCTCCAGTACATCCGCTGCCCCCTTCATAATATCCAGATCACTGTCGCTGCCCATAACGATACTGACCAACGGTTTCAACAAAATAAAGCCCCCCTGGCCTCCTGAATTTTTACCATTTATCATGAAAAAAAGTAAAACCCAGCTGGGTTCAATGTTTGGATTTGCCCAACTGGGGTTGTCTCCTATATATTGCCCAATCCTCCTGGGCCTTACAAATCAAATACTAACAAAGCCGTCGAACATTGTCAATAAAGGAGGTACACCGCTTTTTCACCAGTCCCCGGAAGAAATGCAGCTGCGGTCATAAGGCAGGAAAAGAAATCAAGACCGAGCTAAACTGGAAGGAATAATTTTGACCCTATATGTCAAATAATTGCTGGATAAAAACCCCACCGCCGCTGTTGGATTGCTGGAAAAAGTCATTTCCATGTATAAAAATGGGTATCTGGCGGGGACACATGATCACTGGTGGCTTGTGCCCACAAGAAACTATTATAAAAATATTTACCTTCAAAGCATCAATACAATAACCAGCATCTTGGATAGGAATGGAGAACATCAAGAGATAATTGACATCTGCGAGGAAGCCATGAAGCATGAGCAATTTGATGAAAGTATTCACTACAGTTACATAAAGGCCCTGGCAGCAAAAGGCAGTATGGGACAAGCCAAGGAGCATTTTAGATACATGTCCGATACATTCCGGCGGGAGTTTGGCATTTCCCCCACTAAGGGTTTTGAAAAATTATACAGCAAATTGTTTAAACCGGACAACCATGGTCAGGACTCAGTATTTTCATCCAACAGCCTGATTGAGAACTATTCACCTGATGGACCCCTAGTATGCAGCCCCTCATCCTTTAAGCTCCAATTCCAGATAGATATCCGGAGAAATGAAAGGCTCGGACAGATCCCATTCATATGTTTATTTACTCTGGTATCGAAAAATAAAGATGCTCCCCCGCTAAAGATTCTTGACAATACCATGGATAATTTAAAAAATATTTTGCTGTCAAGTTTAAGAAAAGGTGATCTGATAGCCAAGTGGAACAAATCGCAGATGCTGCTGAGCCTTTCAGCACTGGACATCAAACAGGCCGGAAAAGCATTGAACAGAATACAGCAAAAATGGAAGAAAAATGACAATGGGGATTTTACCTTGAACATCAGGGTAGAGGGCATGCAGCAAAAAGAAACCGTTATTTAAGCAGCAATTTGCAAATACCGCGAACCCAAAGGACCCAAACATCAAGTTCAGAGCAAGTAACAGGACCACCCCCAGGCCTCATGACCCGGAGTGGTCCTTCCATATTCCCCTTTACAATTCATAGATCCTGAAGATAAATGCCCTTGCAAAAACCTCCGCAGCGGGATTTGGTCCGGTAACTGCTGAACGCCGGTATCCCACCCGGGTGAAATCCTGGTACAGCATTTATTTATACCGGTTTGCAGCCTATGCCTGTCATTCCCACTCAATGGTTGCCGGCGGCTTAGAGGTAATATCCAGCAGTACTCGATTGACACCATCCACCTCTCTGGTTATCCTGTGGGAGATTCTTTCCATCAATTCATGGGGTAATCTCGTCCAGTGGGCGGTCATGGCATCCCGGCTGTCCACCACCCTCACCACAACGGGGTAGGCATAGGTCCTTCTGTTCTCTGTGACACCCACACTCTTTATATCTAAGAGGATAGCGAAAGCCTGCCAAATGGGCAGCCCCGCATCCCCTATCTCCTGCGTCACAATAGAATCAGCATGGCGGACAATTCTCACTTTTTCCTCTGTGACATCACCGGCTATCCTGATGGCCAAACCCGGTCCTGGGAAAGGCTGCCTTTGAACAATTTCCTGCGACAACCCAAGCCCTTCCCCAACCCTTCTTACTTCATCTTTCAAAAGGCTCCTCAGTGGTTCTATCAACTGGAACTCCATATCTTCCGGTAGGCCGCCCACATTGTGATGGCTTTTTACCCCAGCGGAATCCTTGGTACCGCTTTCAGCAACATCGGAGTAAAGGGTGCCCTGAACCAAATAAGAGATATCCCCAAGTTTTTCTGCTTCTTCTTCAAAAACACGTATAAACTCCTCGCCAATAACCTTTCTTTTTTTCTCAGGGTTGTCCACGGATTTTAACTTTGTGAAAAACCTATCTTTAGCGTCCACATGACGAAGGTCAATATTGTGTTGGGACTCAAATATTCGACGAACTTCTTCTCCTTCATTTTTTCTAAGTAAACCATGGTCAACAAAAACACAAACGAGCTGATCCCCCACGGCCCTATGTACCAATAGTGCGGCAACAGAGGAGTCCACACCGCCGCTCAGGGCGCAAATAACCCTTTTTTCACCCACTACCTCCCTGATCCGCTCCACTTCCCCTTGGATAAAATCCTCAACATCCCCGGAGTTTTTCAACTCTTTTCTAATCCCCATAATTTAACCCCCAAGTATAATAAATATTTCAAACGAAGTCTTTCAAAATTCCTATGTAGGGCAAATTGCGAAATTTTTGATCGCAATCCATCCCATAGCCCACAACATATTCATTTGGTATAAAAAAACCCCTATAATCTATGGGCACCTCAACTGTCCGGGCCTCCCATTTGTCCAAAAGAGTACATACTCTAAGGCTGGCAGGTTTCCTTGATCTGAAGTGTGTCAGCAGGTAATCCAATGTTAGGCCGGTATCTATAATATCCTCAACCACCAAAACATGTTTCCCTCCGACATCAATATCCACATCCTTGATTATCTCGACTACACCGGAGGATACGGTTGATGATCCATAGCTTGAAACGGCCATAAAATCGATGGAAACGGATATATCCAGTTCTCTTATGAGGTCTGCAGTAAATATAACTGCACCTTTCAAAATAGCAACAGCCAACAATTCCCTGCCCTCGTAATCCCTGGCAATTTCCCTACCTATTTCCACGACTTTTTCCCTAATCTGCTCTTCTGTCAATAGTATTTCAATGTTTGGATCAAGCAATTGTAAACCCCCTACCCATAATGCTTGTAACGAAGTTGTATTTCTATTATCTGCAATTGTTATCCTTCTATCTAGTAAGTTTTCATCATATATCACCGACGGAAATTAAAAACCGGGTGCATCGCCCCGGTACTAATTGCACTACAGTCATTATTTTAATATTTTGTCTTTAGATGCTTTTATCGGTTTTGGGTGCTTTGATTTTAAAGTCTGCATTTAGATCATGCAGTTCTATGAGCATCTCCAAGGTGGTCTTGGCATCGCTGCTCCCTTCAGATAAAATCAAAGATTTGGTAATAATTTTACTCCTTCTGTCCACCCAAAACTTGTACTTAAAGTTTTTCCAGTGCATCTTCAATACACGATTTTCAACATTGGGCGTACAAGATAAAATATAATGGACCCTTCCCTCTAGTCTTTCCTTCCCCAAATAATCCACCTGTTCCGGTACAGAAAAGCTAAAGTTGGACAGAGGACTAACCTCTGTTACAAATTGCTCCATTTCCATTATATTATTTTCCTCAATTACCATCCATTGGTGGTGGTTACTCTCTTTGAGGTAAGTGGTGTCTCCTATTTGATATACTTCCACAGGCTGTTTGAGCATGACCCCCTGG
>JAAYRB010000112.1 GCA_012519005.1 Clostridia bacterium | reverse complement strand
TCAATAAATAATTCAAAAAGGGAGGAAGCTTATCTTGTCATTCAGATTCTCTAAAGCAGCCGTAGTGCTGATTCTAGTGTTGATTTTATTAACTTTTGGTTGTTCCAGTAGGGATAAGGGCAAGGAACCTGGAAGGATTTCCAATACAGCCCAGGGAAATGCCCAGCTGGAAAAATTATTCCCGGATAAAAAAGGATATAAATGGGTGTACAGCGGTTTTGCCGAATACGGGCATGAGATGACTTTGGAGGAAATAGATAGGAAGGATGATGGGGTTCTATTTTTAGTTAAGGGAACCGTGGATGACCCATCAGGAGGGGAGGCACAAAAGAATTTCTCATTGGAGTTGGAATATTTGATTAAGGACGGGGTGCTGTCCCAGAGAAAGAAGGAAGAGGCCATGCTGGATTCCATATCCAATTGATATCCAGCTGCTGACCACACCCTTGGAAAAGGGACACCGCTGGAGCCAGGAAGTGAAGGGGGAGGACGGGGAGAAGCTGGATTTGGATTGCGAAATTACTGATATCAGGGAAGATGATGATTCAAAGGTCTATATGGTACAATATGAGGATAAAGACAGCGATTATTTTGAAAAAAGGGAGATCAGGGAGGGCACAGGGGTGATTTCCTTTGAAAAATTGTGGAAGAGTGGGGATGAGAAGGCTGTGGTGGGTTATTCCTTGTACGAGGAAGCCTCTGGTTATGAAAATGGACAGTGAGACGGATTGCAAAAAATACAGGTCATGACCGGGGCTTTATTTTTTGAATCTTATTCTTTTGGGCACATGCCCAGAATATGGTGTATTAGATGCGCTGCTGCCCCTTTCAGCGTCAATGAAGAAGGGGTTGGTATTTAAAAGGGTTATAAGCCCTTTTTTTGTTGTCCTTTTGGTTCTAAATGAATTTTACTTTTGCCCCCTTGCCTTGATTTCCCTTTGAGATATAATTGCAAAACAAATGAATATGGTACAATGACATAATGGCTTTAATTAAATAAATCGGAGGTCCGTATATGGATCGTATTGTTTTTTTGGGAACCGGGGGGAGCAGGCGGGTGATGGCACGCCAGATTTTGTCCACCGGGGGCTTTATATTAGAGATGAATGATACAATGATGAGCATAGATCCCGGGCCCGGGGCAATAGTGAGGGCGGCCCAGGAGGAGATAAATGTGGATTATCTTGACGGTGTTCTGATTTCTCACCGTCATTTGGACCACTGCGGCGACGCCAATGTGATGACCGAGGCCATGACCTGTGGGGGCTATTGGAAGAAAGGGGTGGTTTTCGCGCCGGGGCAGGCAATTTATGAGGATTCAGTGATTCTAAAATATCTCTGGGATTATGTGGGGAAGGTACAGGTCATAGAGGAAGGGAAGGCATATCGATGTGGGAATGTAGATTTTGAGACCTCCATGGCCCATATGCATGGGGAAGCGGAGACCTACGGTTTCATTTTCCGGGGGGAGGACTACAAGTTGGCATATATGTCTGACACCCGTTATTTTGAGGAGTTGTCTAAATTTTATTCCAGCGATATATGCATTTTTTCCACAGTGCTGGTGGAGCCGGGAAGGGCTTACCACCTTTCACTGCCGGATATAGAGAAGCTCGTCGAGGTAATAAAGCCCTCCACGGCTATTCTCACCCATTTTGGGATGTATGTCCTGGACCTTGGGGTGGATAATGCTGCTGACAGAATCAGGCAGGCCACGGGGATCAACACCATTGCCGCCAAGGATGGGATGAGTCTTAACCTTAGGGAGCTGCTCTAAGGGTCCCGGTACGGAACCCATGGATTGGGGGCTGGAATTTCGCAATTATTTTAATTTTTATCAGATTGAGGGGAGAAATCACTTTGAATATAAAGCTTGTTGCCATTGATCTTGATGGAACGCTGTTGGATAGTAACAAAAAAATATCCCCAAGGGCGGAAAAAGCTATTAGGGATATACGGGAGAAAGGGGTGAGGGTTACCATTGCCACGGGCCGGATGTTTGCGTCCACCAGGCCCTATGCTGAGCATCTGGATCTGGAGCTGCCGCTCATCACATATCAGGGGGCATTGGTTAAGTTGAAGGACAATACCAATATCTTGTACCAGCGAAATGTCCCATCTTATTTGGCCCAGGAGGTGGTTGCCATGGCCAGGGAACATGGTTACCCTCTAAACTTTTATTTAGACGATCATGTGCTGGTGGAAAAGGCCTCACCGGAGATTTTAAATTACGCACGGAAATATAATGTGGAAGTGGAAGAAATAAACGACCTGACTGAAATGTCAGATATTGGCCCTATAAAGCTCTTGGCCATCAACGAAAGGGAAGAAGAGCTGATGAAATTTGAGGAGAAATGCCGGGATGTTTTTGGGGAGGAGCTGTATATAACCAAATCCATGCCGGAATACCTGGAATTCATGCACCCGGAGGCTACTAAAGCCAAGGGTTTGGAGGCAGTGGAAGACTATTTAGGAATTGGGGATGGGGAAACCATGGCCATCGGTGACAGCTTCAATGATCTGGAGATGCTTCATTATGCCGGGGTTTCCGTGGTAATGGGCAATGCCCGGGAAGAGATCAAAGCGGCGGCGGACTATATTACCGCATCAAATGACAACGACGGCGTTGCGGAGGCATTGGAAAAGATAATCCTCAAGAAAGAGGTGAGATTTTAATCCTATGCGTCTGATTGCAGATTTACATGTACACACCATTGCCAGCGGCCACGCCTACGCCACAATCAATGAGTATATTCAGGCGGCCAAGGCTAAGGGGCTTGAGATGATAGCCATTACCGACCACGGGCCGGCCCTCCCCGGAGGTCCAGATATTTCATATTTTGGCTATCTGGCCATATTGCCCGAGGAGCAGGACGGAGTTCAGATACTCACCGGCGTGGAGGCTAATATTTTGGATATCCATGGGAAGCTGGATATGACCGATCGTTATTTGGAGAGGCTGGATATTGTCCTGGCGGGTCTGCACCCTCCCTGCTACCGCTGTGACGATGAGGTGCAAAATACCAAGGCTGTAATCAACACAATGAAGAACCCCCTGGTGGATATCATTGTCCACCCAGGTAACCCAACATTTCCCATCAATATAGAGGAGGTTCTGGCTGCTTCTCGGGAATATAACTGTCTGCTGGAGATCAATAACAGCTCCTTATCTGGAGGTGCCCGAAGGGGCAGCCGGGTCAACTGCTTGGAAATTGCCAAGGTAATGGCCCGGGAGAAGATGCCCGTGGTTTTGGGCAGCGATGCCCACTACATCGACAGGATGGGTTCCTTCGAAGCGGCCCTGGATCTACTGAAGGAAGCGGGAATATCCGAAGAGATGGTCCTCAACACCTCAGTGGACAAAATTTGCAATTTTCTGAAGGAAAATGGTAAGGGGAAGCCCTTTAGATATTGATTGTTTGGATATGGATTTGGGGAACATAGAGGGTTTTCCCAGGAATATAGATTGGCCGGGGGAATCAGGATTGAATCAGGTCAGTGTATGGGGGCAAGCGCGCGAATCCAGGCTCTAGATAGGAAAGGAATTTATTGTACCCCATGGAGGAAAAAACCAGCTGCTCGCGAAACATAAAATTATATTGAGGGAGCCATTGGGTGGTGGAAAAAATAGATTATAAACATGATTTGCGGTTAGTTATCGTCACCGGTTTATCCGGGGCTGGGAAAACCGGGGCATTGAGGAGCCTTGAGGATCTGGGGTATTTTTGCGTGGATAATTTACCTCCAAACCTCATTTCTAAATTTG
>JAAYRB010000111.1 GCA_012519005.1 Clostridia bacterium | reverse complement strand
TAACTTTGCCAATGGAAGCAGTTTTTCTTTCACAACCAAACGCGCATCTTCCTTTAACAGATAATCACCACTCTTAGCCACCATAACAGGATCCACAACAATATTTTTAAGGTTATATTCATCGAGTCTGCTGCAGACGACATCCGCTATAGCGGCACTGGACAGCATACCTGTCTTTACAGCATCTGCGCCTATATCCTTTAAAACCGCATCAATCTGTTTTTCAACAAATGCCGGTGGTAAATCATATACACCCTCAACAGTGACCGTATTTTGGGCGGTTACGGAAGTAATAGCGGAAGTACCATATACCCGAAGTGCCGCAAAAGTTTTTAGATCTGCCTGTATCCCGGCCCCCCCTCCGGAATCAGAGCCGGCAATAGTCAATGCCTTTTTCATATAATTACCCCCCTTTATATACTGTATTTTTATACTAACATTCCCGGGTTAAAAAGTAAACCAAAGCACAGAGCGGGATCATTGCCCTAGAGGGCTGTCACTTTCCCCACCCGGATCCTCATAAAATACGCCCTCTTCTTCTTCAATAACAACTGACTCTACATCCTCGACTGCCCCCCTATCCTCATCTTGGTCAAACCATAAATCTGGATAAGCCAGACTTTCGGGCTGATCCTGGGGAGAATCCGATGTCCCGTATCTCTCCACCGCCTGCCAGGAATCTTCACCGTCAAAGATAATTTGCCCTTCCGTGGGATCACCAAAATCATCTTGAGCACCCCCAAAAGGAGGAGTCAATATTTCCTCTTCCACGGGCCTGGGGCTTGTGTAATCTTGTCTTTCTTTTTCCCTACTGCATTCCACACACATCAGCGATTCAGGAAGGAGGGAGAGCCTGTCCTCATCAATATCCTTACCGCACATTTTGCATAAGCCATATTTCCCTTCTTCCATAGCCTCTAGTGCCTCATCAATTTTATTCACTGTGATCACAGCATTATCTCTAAGGGAAAGATCCTTGGAACGCTCATAAAGTTCATCTCCTATATCCGCCGGGTGATTATCATAGGTGGACAACTCACTAATACTCTCACCGAGGGACATACTTAAACCGCTGTCCTCTGTGCTTTCTATGTAGTTTTTCAACTCTTTCTTTTTATCAAGTAAATTTCGCCTATACATGCCGTACTTCTCCCTATTCATAGCATACCTCCGCTGGTTTTCTTTTTAAGATTCACTCCAGATGACTGCTTGGTTTATTATCTCCCCAATGAAAGGGTAACATTAGCACATTTTACTGGTTGGTTATTACAAGCCTTATTATTTCAGCAATAAAGTCGCTGATTAGGGGTAAATTCAAGACTACAATTTGCCTTAATATATAAAACACAAAGGCACCCAGAATGGTAAAGCCTATGGCCATTCCAAGCCCCCGGATCAGCCCCAGCAAAAAATTCAAGATGAATAATCTTTTAGTATCTTTTAAAAATTCTAAATGTTCCCCGAAAAGAGTTGAGTGGAGGATTTTCAACAATTCTTCGGTTTCAGCCAACAGGTCTTTTTCCCTTTCCCTATCCGCATTTTTCAATAGAAAATCCTCCTATAAATTTAGTTGTTCTACAGATTGGAGTGTTCATAATTTGCCCTGTATCTTTCTAACTTATTTACTCATATGAGGGAAAGAGGGGAAAAGAAAAAAGGCCCCCCTTGGGACCTTTTCTGTTCCTATATACTCTCCACAACCCCTTCACATCTTTCACATAGGGAAGGATGTTCCCGGCTTTGGCCTACATATTGGCTGAACATCCAGCACCGCTCACATTTATCCCCCAGAGCCGTCAAGACTTTTACTTTAAGGCCCTGATCCTCTGAAACCTTTGTAAATTCCTTACCCTCAGCCTCATCAGGGGATTTGAGAAGGACCTGAGAAACTATAAAGATCGTCGGCAATTCATCCTCCATTGTCTTTAGAAATTCAAAGAGGTTCTCATCGGGATAGAGTTCCACCCTTGCCTCTAGGGAATCCCTGATTAGTTTGTCATTCCTGGCAATTTCCAGTGCATCCACAACCTCTTCCCTCACGGCAACAATCCTGTCCCACTTTTCTTCCAAGTCCTGATCCAAATACTCTTCCTTAACTTCCGGCCAGTCCGTCAGTTGGACACTGATTGGGGATCCATCTTCCTTGGGCATGAATCTCCAGATCTCATCGCTGGTGAATGCAAGAATCGGTGAAAGCAGTTTTACAAGGGTTCCCAGTATTTCATACATAACTGTTTGGGCCGCCCTTCTTTCCGCACTATCACCCCTGGAAACATAGAGTCTGTCCTTGAGGATATTCAAATAAAAGGAGCTCATATCAATCACACAGAAATTATGAATATCATGGTACACCCTATGGAATTCGTATTTTTCGTAGGCCTCACTGACCCTTTCTACCAGCCGATGAAGCTTCAATAATGCCAGTCTATCCAATTCAAGTAGATTGCTGTAACTTACTTCATCTTCTCCTGGACTAAAATCATTTAAATTGCTCAAAAGAAAACGGCATGTATTTCTTATTTTACGGTAGGCTTCAGAAACCTGTTTGATTATACTATTGGAGACCGCAATATCTCTATGGTAATCCGCTGATGACACCCATAATCTGATTATGTCGGCCCCTAATTTTTCTGTTACTTCCAGGGGGTCAATGACATTGCCCAAGGATTTGGACATTTTTCTGCCATGCTCATCAACCAAAAAACCATGGGACAGCACCGTTTTATAGGGTGCCTTCCCCTTTGTGGCCACACTGGTGGATAAAGAGGAGTTAAACCATCCCCGATATTGGTCAGTTCCTTCGAGGTACATATCAGAGGGCCAGGTCAAATCTTCCCTTTGACCAAGAACGCCCGCATGACTGGTACCGGAGTCAAACCAAACATCCATGGTATCCGTTTCCTTTTTAAAATCCGATGATCCACAGGATGTGCATTTCAATCCCTGGGGAATTAAATCCTTCGCTTCCTTTGCAAACCATATATCGGCGCCATGCTCCATGAACAACTCCTGTACATGGGCAATACTTTCCTCTGTTATAATTGGTTCATCACATTCCTTGCAGTAGAATACAGGGATGGGTACCCCCCAGGTTCTCTGTCTGGATATACACCAATCACTTCTTCCCTCCACCATATTATGCATTCTTTCCCTGCCCCATTTAGGAATCCACTGGATGTTTTCAACCTCGTCAAGTAGTTCCTGCCTGAAGCTGTCTATGGAAACAAACCACTGTTCAGTGGCCCTGAATATCACGGGATGTTTACAGCGCCAGCAGTGGGGGTATTGGTGGTCAATAAAATTCAAATTAAGCAGACTGCCCTTTTCCTCCAGTCTCACTCCAACATTTTTGTTGGCATCAATACAATGAAGACCGTGAAGTTCCTCCACTTCTTCCGTAAATCTGCCCTTGTCATCCAAGGGGGATATGACAGGAAGGTTGTAACGAATCCCCATTTCATAGTCTTCCAAACCATGCCCCGGGGCAGTATGAACACAGCCAGTCCCCTGTTCCAATGTAACATGCTCCCCCAAAACAACAATGGAATCCCTCTCAATATAGGGATTTTGGGATACTACCCCTTCCAGTTCCTCCCCTCTAAATTCCCTGACAATCTCAGCATCCTCTAGATTCATGCCCATGTCTTCCAGGGCCTGTTTGTAAAGATCCTTCGCCATGAAATATTGATCACCCTTGAGTTCAAGGAGAACATATTGAAAACGTGGATGCAGTGTTATTGCAACATTGGCAGGTATTGTCCAAGGAGTGGTTGTCCAAATAATGATGGAACTGCCGTGGGGCAGCAAGCCCTTCCCATCAGTAACTTTGAATTTCACATATATTGATGGAGATCGTGCATCCTGGTATTCTACCTCTGCTTCCGCCAGGGCAGTTTGACAATCTGAGCACCAATACACCGGCTTCAATCCCTTATATATATAGCCTTTCAAAGCCATTTCACCAAAAACCCCAATTTGCGATGCCTCAAATTCCTTTTGCAGTGTGAGATAGGGGTTATCCCAATCTCCCCTCACTCCCAAACGTATAAACTGTTCTTTTTGAATATCTACATACTTTAGGGCATAATCCCTACATTTATGCCTGAATTCCACGGGCCCTATTTCGTGACGGTTTATACCCAGGTTTTTTATTGCCTGCTGCTCGATGGGCAGACCATGGGTATCCCAACCGGGTACATAAGGAGCATCATGGCCCGTCATGGAATGGTATTTTACTATGAAATCTTTTAGTATTTTATTCAAAGTTGTACCTAAATGTATATTGCCGTTGGCATAGGGCGGACCGTCATGCAGTATGAATTTCGGCTTTCCAGCATTCTTTTTCTGTACCAGTCCATAGATATCATTTTCCTTCCAGAATTCCAAGGTTTCTGGCTCCCTCTTGGGCAAATTTGCCCTCATGGGAAAATCCGTTTTTGGAAGGTTCAAGGTGTCGTTATAACTCATTTCAATTCACCCCATATTTTGTTTATCTTTTAAAAACATAATGAAATATAAAAAGCCTCCATCCCTAAGGACGAAAGGCTTAAAACCCCGTGGTACCACCTTAGTGAACCAACACATTGTATTCTAGTGGCGGCTCACTTTCAAACCCTAACGGAGGGTGCCGACGGCTCCTACTGTAAATTTCGGAGTGTAACTCCAGGGTGATTTTCGGTAGATACCGTGCTCGGCTCACACCAGTCCCGAACTCGCTGTAACCGGCAAATACAGCCTACTCTTCCCCTTCATGGTATTTTTCTGTATGATATTGAAAGATGATTATTCTATAAGATTATAATTCTATTGCCCCCCAAAGTCAAATAACCCACCGCTATGGCTAGATGAACTCCGTTGTTTCCAGTTCCTCGATTTTTTCATTCTCCGCATCTCCGTCCTCTTCAACCGCTTTCTCTTCCATATGGTTTTCAAGGACTTCCAGGTGAGTAAGGATCAGACTCTTGAATTCTGCCGCAAATACGCGTTTTTGCTTGTCCAATTCTCGCATTTGCTCCTTAACCGAGGCAACTTCTTCTTTCGCTTTTTTAATAATCTCCTCGGCCCCAGCCTCTGCCTCGGCCACTATTAGATTTCCTTCTTTTTCAGCATTGTTTTTCGTATCTTCCGCAGTCTGCTGTGCCAATACAAGGGTGTCACTTAGTATCTTTTCCAATTCTATGTATTTATTAAGCATTTCTTCCAATTTTCTTATTTCTTCTCTTAGTTCAGAATTTTCTCTGTATAATCTCTCATAATCCTTCAATACCTTTTCTAAAAATCTGTCCACTTCCCTGGCATTATAACCTCGCATACTCTTGCTAAATTCATAGTTTTCAATTTCTATCGGTGTGACAACCACGGCATCCACCCCCGCTCCCAATTTAGACATCCTACTGTGAAAATCAAATTTTGATACAGAGTTGATCCCTTTAGAGGCGGTTTCGTCTAGAACAACATCCTTATTATAAATCTTTCCGCCAGCTGCAGAACAATCAATGCAATTAAAGGTGAAAAATCCAGCGGCATAGCTCCCCTGGGCATAAGTCTACGGAAAAAGCCTAATATGGGCTCCGTGAACTCGTATATGAATCTCACGGCTTGATTGTTGGGATTCACATTAACCCAAGAAAAAATAACTCTTGCAATGATCATCCATTGTATTACCTGAAAACCTACTCTAATAATTTGGTAAAGTACCACTAGGTTCACCCCACTCACACTATTTGCCGAACTTAGATGCCTTTTCACAGGATGCAGATATGGCCTTATCAAAAGCAGTCCTCATCCCATGTGCTTCCAACTCCCTGAGGGCTGCGGCAGTTGTCCCCCCGGGGGAAGTTACATTTGCTTTTAAAATGGCTGGATGCATACCTGTCTCGTCGACCATTTTTGCCGCGCCAACGATGGTTTTAGTCACCAGCTTTTGTGCTTCATTCCTTGGCAATCCCAAAGCGACCCCGGCGTCTGTCATAGCCTCAATCACCAGATAAATATATGCGGGACCGCTCCCACTGACTCCAGTTACGGGGTCCATTAATTGTTCCGGGATTTCAATAACTGTTCCAACACTTTCAAATATTTTTCGTACCATTTTAATATGGTTTTTATCGGCATGCTCCCCTGGGCTCAGGGCGGAAACGCCTTCCCCTATTAGGCAAGGGGTATTGGGCATGATTCTGATCACCGGCAGGTCCCCGCCAAGCCAGTTTTCAATGGCTTGTATAGTGACCCCAGCAGCTATGGACACTACAATCTTTTCCGAAGCGGCAAAACCCTTTATTTCCCCCGCCGCTTGTTTTATTATATGAGGCTTAACAGCAAGGATGAGCAAGTCGCTGCCCCTGATTACTTCTTCATTTCCAACATAGGAGAGGACTCCATATGTGTCCCGCATATACTGCACCCTATCACTGGAAATATCACCGCAGCTGATTTTTCCCGGAGTAAGAATTTTTGAATTTATGACTCCTCGAATGATTGCCTCCGCCATAGCCCCGGCTCCGATGAAACCAATATTCATATCCAATGCCCCCTCTGTACTATTGTGTGCCCATATCTAGATCGTGGATCAATCTTTCCGTATCCCCACTTATATTGACGTTATTGGGAACAAAAGCGAAAATATATGTGCTTATTTTTTGCACTGTGCCGCCCAAAGCATAGGTTGACCCACTCATAAAATCCACTATTCTCCTGGCAACTTCTTTTTCCGTGTTTTCAAAATTGACCAGCACAACCCTTCTAAATTTCAAATCTGAGGACATATCCTGCACCTGATCAAAATTGGTAGGGCGAGAAACAATAATTTTCACATTTTGGGCAGTATTGAGACTCACAATATTACTTTTCCTTCCCCTGTCTTCCGGAAGACTTGGTTCTACCCAATCCCCAGGGTTTTCATATTCTCCCTCCGTCTCTTCTACTTCAAAACCCAATATTCCTAATAATCTGTCACTTATTTTTTTGCCCATTCATTCCACCCCTAATTTTTCATCTTGAACCAAAAATCGCCCTCCCGATCCTCAATAGATTGGCACCTTCCTCAACAGCAATGCGAAAATCATTTGTCATCCCCATAGAAAGGTAATCCATATCCACGGAAGGAAAGCCCTCCCCTTCTATGACCTCAGAAAGCTTGCGAAGTTCTGCAAACACGGGCCTCACCGTTTCTGGATCTTCAGTAAGGGGGGCAATGGTCATCAACCCCTTGACGGCGATGTGGGGGCAAGACTCCACTATACTATGTACGGATGGAAGAACATCATCAAGGCTAAAACCAGATTTGCTTTCTTCCCCTGAGATATTCACCTGCAGCAGCACATTTGTTACTGTGGACTTTTGTTTTGCTCGTTTATTGATCTCCTTTGCAAGGGGCATTCTGCCCAGTGAATGTATCAAATCCACCTTACCCACAACATCTTTGACCTTATTCCTTTGTAGGTTACCTACAAAATGCCATTCCACTTCATTTCCAATCTTACCATATTTTTCAGTAAATTCTTGTACTTTATTCTCTCCAAAAAGGCTTAATCCTGCATCCATGGCCTTTCTTATTCTTTCCACGTCCATGTTTTTTGAAACGGCTACCAGTTTTATGTCCTGGGGATCCCTACCTGATTTTGATGCCGCTTCGTTTATACGCCGGGAAATTTTCGCCAGATTAACTCCTATTTCATTCAACAAACTCCCCTTCTTTCCCTAAAATCCTCGGGTTTGAGATAATTTCCGTACCCGATTCTATGCCCTGAACAACTGCTAGTTCATCAAAAATTCCTTTAACTTCTACCTGCACCCTACGAGGGCCGCTGCCTGAAATCCTATACAGCCCGTAATCTTCCCCTGTCTTTAGGAGAGAGGATGTGGGGACTATGACCCCCTTTTCCCTTCTTGATATTATCTCTACGACGCATTTTCTTTTTTTAATCAGACCACTCGGGGGATGATCAAGTCTTAATAAAATCATTTGCTCCGATTCTTTGACCACCCTTCCATCATGTATATCTCCTTCATGCCTTACCCTTAAAACCGGTTTGTCAATATCTTTTAAGCGGCTTAAATCCATGTCATTTTTGCTGAAACAAAGATAGGCCGGCTTTAAATTATCTATTATTTTTACATTTATTCCCCCATGATCAGCGGCCTTGGTTGGACCGCCTTTCCCAACACTTTCGTAAACAGATTGTAAATTTAGGCTGCCAATGGACTGGGGGGTGAGGGTGGCTTCATATCCATCAACTTCATAAGATATAACGCCGGAAATGGGTGCATAATAGGAATACACCGGCCGTTCCATGTGGTGTCCAGAGGCACCTTCTACGGTGATCTCCATCAGTACAGAACCCTGCTTCACCCTTTCACCTTCCGCCGCCCTATGGTTTACTTCCCCCTTATACGGAATCCTAACAATCTCCTCATCTTTAATGATTAAGGCTTCTCTCTCATATACTTCCTCAAGAGTACCAGAGTTAACTACAGTGGTATTAAGCCTCAATGCAATATAAGATGTTTTTACAAATTTAAATAGAAGCAATAAAATAACAAATAAAACAAGGCCCCCTCCAAGAGTAACCATAAATTTGTTTCTTCTTTTCCGGTTGGAGACCCTTTTCAACCTGTTTTCTCGGGGCATCATATTCATTCTCTTTTCAAAGATATTTGTTCATCACTGAAGGCCCAAAAGGGCTGCCATTCTACCGGTTTTTCCACCATCTCTACGGTATGAAAAAAACAGCTCTTCGCTGCAGGAGGTGCACAGATCGCAAACGAATATCCTTCGACTATCAATACCCGAATCCACTAAAATTTTTGCATTTGCCTCTTTAAGATTCACATAATATTTACCCTTAGTTTTTTCCTTGTAAATATTATCATCATAGGGAAATAAACTTACAAAATCCTGAGCTGTATCACTTCCCACCTCATAACAGCAAAAACCGATGGACGGTCCAATATAGGCAATGCAGTCATCCCCTACGGTCCCAAAATCTACTTCCATTTTATTTAGCATTTTTCCTGCTATATTTTGGATTGTTCCCCTCCAGCCGGCATGGGCTAATCCGATTCCCTTGTTCTCTAAATCCACTATGTATATGGGGACACAGTCGGCGTACAGGGCTGCAAGCACAACCCCCGGTTCCTTAGTGATCAGCGCATCGGCTCCCCTAACAGCATCATTCATTTGAAATACGCCTTTCCCCCCATGGGTTTTACATACATTTACTATATTGCTTCCATGCACCTGCTCCGGCACGACAACCATCTCCGGGGGGACCCCCACGGACCGTAAAAACAGTTCCCTGTTTGTAAGCACCCTATCCCCATCATCTCCTACATGGAATCCAAGATTCAGGCTTCCATAGGGATTGGTGCTTATACCCCCCTCCCTGGTGGAAAAATACCCACGGCAAATCCCCTTTTTAGGCAGCAGCAGTTCTAGATATTTTATTCCCCTGGATTGATTGATACGGAAACCTTTACCCATCGGCAACCCCCATATATTAAACAGTCATACTGCCCAACCCGTCTACCTCAATAACCGATCCCTTGTCACGGCTTTGTTTCACATCTATGATCCTTTGGTTTGTCGAGCCCCTCAAGGGCAGATTCAAATCTCTCTGTTCCAAGATAAAGGGGCCGTCAATCAGATAATCAGTGCATTCCATCAAATGTCGAACATCCTTGTTTTTACCCTGCACAGTCATAATCTCTTCAAAGGTATAACCAGTATAGGTGACAATGTCTAAACCTTCTTTTTTTAGAGTTTCACCCACAAGGGAAAAGGCAAAGGCTTGGAAAAAGGGCTCCCCCCCGGAAAAGGTTACACCTTTTATCATCTTTTGCATCAATATTTTATCAATGAGATGGCTGGTTTGCCAGGGAGTGCCGCCCCGTGGATCCCAGGTTTCCTGATTATGACAACCTTTGCATCTGTGGGGGCAGCCCTGTCCGAAGAGCACCACCCGGATTCCGGGCCCATCCACAATGCTCTCCCATTCAATACCTGAAAGCTGAATTTTCATCTTTATCTCCCCAGAGGATTGATGTTATACATGTTTTACCCGATCATTTAGTTCCGAAATCTTAGCATCATTGAATCTTTCAACTGTACTCAAATACCCCGTGATTCTTCTGATTCTGCTGATATCCTGTCCACCACAGGCTGGACAATTATCCTTGGGTATTATCCCTAGATAGCTGCAGGTATTACAGTAATCAATCGGGAAATTGATCCCTCCATATCCCATATCTGATTCCTTCATACACTTTAAAATGTCATATACCGCTATGGAATTGTTTTTGGGAGGAGAAGATAATTCAACATAGCTGATATGTCCGGCATTGGTATATTTATGGTAGGGCCCTTCAATAGAAATTTTCTCAAAGCTGCCGATTGGATAACCCACAGGTAAATGGAAGGAATTGGTGTAATACTCCTTATCCGTGACTCCCTCAATTTCCCCAAACTCTTCTCTGTCCATAGCTACAAATCTCCCAGAAAGCCCCTCCGCGGGAGTTGCTAGAAGTGTGAAATTTAATTCATATTCATCCACGGCCTCATCAATTCTTTTCCTCATATGCCTAATGATTTCTTGACCTAGTTCCTGGGCCCCATCATCTTCCCCATGATGTTTTCCAACCAGCATCTTTAGAGTCTCCGCTAAACCGATAAACCCCATACTCAGGGTTCCATGGACAATTGCTTTTCCAATGGGGTCGTTGTAATCCAGGTCCTGGGAATCTAAGTATAGACGCTGCCCCATTAAAAAAGGCATATCCTTGGCCCTAAGTTTGCTCTGTACCCCAAAACGATGATAGAGCTGCCTTTTGGCTAAGTCCATCATCCTGTCCAGATCGTTAAAAAACTGATCTATATTACCCTTTGCCTTGATTGCCAATCTGGGGAGGTTGATGGTAGTGAAGGATAAATTACCCCTTTTTTCGGCAACTTCTGGTCCTCTGACATTAGCCATAACCCTGGTCCTGCACCCCATATAGCTGGTTTCATCTCCATACTGTTTGTTAAAAGAGGAATCCATGAAACTAAATGTAGGGTTCATTCTCTTTGCTGCCACCCTCATGGCAAGGAGTAAAAGATCATAATTGGGATCTCCCTGCTGCCAGTTCACCCCTTCTTTAATTCTGAAGATAATATTTGGGAAAACAGGATTTTCGCCACGTCCCAAGCCGCTTTCGTAGGCCAATAGCAGATTACGTGTAACCTTTCTGCCGCCCTCAGAAGTATTGGTCCCCAAATTGATACTGCTAAAGGGCACCTGGCTCCCGGCTCTACTGTGCATGCTGTTTAAATTATAGACCAATGCCTCCATGGCTTGATATGTTTCATCCTCGCTGGCATTTTCCACATAGGGGCCCATATCTCTATCGAAAACTGCAAAGGACTGCCCACCGTGCATATCATTTTGGCAGCTCTGTAATATTATAGCGGATAGGGCTGCAGCTGAAGCAGGCCTTTTGGGCGGTCTAATAAACCCATGACCATTGTTGAAGCCATTACCTAATAATTCTCCCAATGGAATCTGCAAACAGGTCAGGGTTTTGCCATAGAAATCAAGATCATGGATATGAATATCTCCATTTCTATGGGCATAGGAAAACTCCTCCGGTATTAACCTGCTCAAATAGTATTGCTTACTTGCCGCACTGGCAATCTGCAGCATTTTTGCGGAGGGCGAATTGCTAACATTGGCGTTTTCACGATTTGTCTCTTTTAAAATTTCCTCTACAGCATCCATGAGATCCGCCCTGGCTTCCCTCATTCTGGTCCTTCTATCTCGATAAAGTATATATGCCTTTGCCGTCCTGGCGTGTCCATTTTCTATTAAGATTTTCTCCACCACATCCTGCACATCTTCAACGGTAAACAAGGAATCCCCATGGGCCTCCTGCAGATAATCCAGGACCTTTAGGGTCAATTGTTTAGCTG
The DNA here is from genome assembly GCA_012519005.1 of Clostridia bacterium. Lineage (GTDB taxonomy): Bacteria > Bacillota > DTU086 > DTU086 > DTU086 > JAAYRB01. Next base: position 17,103 of record JAAYRB010000111.1, on the reverse strand, counting down.
TTTCTCTGTCATCCCCTCCCACGGCCTTAGCAGCGAAAAAAATAGCTTCCGTGATTTTTGTTGCGTCAAAATCTACAATCCTACCATCTCTTTTTTGAATTTGAGCAAACATTAAGGCAACCTCCCAAATCAATTATCTCTATTTATTAGTCCTTCAAGCTCATCCAAAAACATATGCAAATCCTTGAACTCTCTGTATACGGATGCAAACCTTACATAGGCAACAGCATCCAAACCTTTGAGCCTGTCCATTACTAATTCGCCAACTAATTTGCTGGCAACCTCCGTTTCCCCCTTATTTATCAGCTGGGCCTCTATTTCCCCCACCAGTTGTTTGAGTGCTTCCACAGAAACAGGTCTTTTTTCACAGGCCTTAACCAACCCCTTGAAAATTTTGTTCGGGTCAAAGGGTTCACGTCTTCCATCTTTTTTAACCACGAAAATAGGGATTTTTTCTACCCTCTCATAGGTTGTAAATCTTTCCGTACAGGAAATACATTCCCTGCGTCTTCGTATACTTTTTCCCTCTTCTGTGGATCTTGATTCCAAAACCCTTGAATCGTCTCCGCAATAGGGACAGCGCATTCTATCCCCCCACCCATATATAGTGTGTACGCACAGTCTAAAGCACAATACTTGGAGTGTCAAAGGGCAAATGCCCTTAAAGATGGCCATTAAAAAAAGTTTCATATGAATACGAAACTTTTTTACCGCCTTTCTTCTTTTTATTGACGGGGAGACCATTTTAAGGCAGCCGTATCTTCCAAGTCGACCAAAATTACATCCACACCGATCTTTTTGATCTTATCCCAGGGGATTATAAAATCATTTTTTCTACCCAAAATACCCAGCAATCTTGGGCTTCCTGGGAGTATTATTGCCGTTACCCTTCCCTCTATAGTATCTATATCAATATCGCTAACTATCCCAAGCCTCCTGCCATCTACAATATTGACAACATCCCGGGTTCTCAGATCCGAAACCCTAATAATATCAAACACCCCCCCAGGAAACCCCTTAAGTTATATATATGTATAACCAGCATAAAATTGTGCTGGAGCGGGGTAAAAAAGAATAAATGAAATAAATACCTGTTGGTTGATCAAATATACCATGTTTAAGAGTATAAAAAAGGTGGAAAACCGAAGTTTTCCACCCTACTTTTATTAGGCTATTTACCTGGTCAATCCTGTCTGTCCCTTGATGCAACCAACAAATCCCTGGACTTTTTCAGCATCTCCATGAATTTAAATCTGATTTCCACCCTGATTTCCTCATCCTCTGTTAGAGTATCTTCTACCGTTAAATGGGAGTCTTTGTAGACCTCGGCGGCCTTGGGTTCCACCGCCACATTATTTGATATATCCACGAAGCAAAGGGGTGGGAACAGTACACACCACCAATTTTTTCCTTCCCCGCTTCCGATCACTACACGCACTGCCTCATATTCCCCGGAAGGTAGCGAAAATGAACCATATGTTTTTGTGGGAAAATTGAATTCCCCCAGTTCCACTTTAACTGGATAATTTTTACCCCGGGTTAATATTTCCTTCCGTGCCGTGTCCTTGATGGCTTGCAAGTTTTCTAAGACCAGCCGCCTGGCCTCGTCCACCTCGGAAATGTTTCCCAACTCTTGGCCAAATTCCTCCAAAATTGCATCTCTAACCTGGATTTTTAATTTTTGATCCCCCGGTTTGTCACTGTGGGCTATTACATGAAAACGTATCAGATCCTCTGGAATATCTGCTTTGGCTGCTCCGACGAAGCCGGCGGCCGCTGTATACATCAAAAATGTAAAAAGCAAAATACTGATTGCTATAGCAAATCTTTTTCGTAACAATTTCTCCACCTCACATATATTTTCTCATATGATGAAGGGCAGCTTTCTCTAGTCTTGAAACCTGGGCTTGGGATATACCGATTTCTTCTGCCACCTCCATCTGCGTCCTACCATCAAAAAATCTTAAGGTCAGAATCAATCTCTCTCTTTTGTTCAGTTTATTCAATGCCTCTTTAACTGCAATATTCTCAAGCCAACTGGCATCCAGGTTTTTTTCGTCTCCAATTTGATCCATGACGAATATGGGATCCCCACCGTCATGATATATGGGCTCGAAAAGAGATACCGGCTCCTGGATGGCGTCCAGGGCAAAAACAATTTCCTCCCTGGGGATTTTCAACTCTCTGGCAATTTCCGTTATAGTGGGTTCTCTAGAATGCCTATTCACTAAGGAATCTCTTACCTGGAGAGCCTTGTATGCCATATCCCTCAGGGAACGGCTCACCCTGATAGGGTTATTATCCCTCAGGTATCTTCTTATTTCACCAATGATCATGGGGACTGCATAGGTTGAAAACTTAACATTTTGCGATAAATCAAAATTGTCTATAGCCTTTATCAAGCCTATGCACCCAACCTGAAACAGATCATCCACGTACTCCCCTCTGTTGGTAAATCTCTGAATGACACTCAAAACCAAACGGAGGTTTCCTTGAACCAGTGTTTGTCTGGCTTCCTGGACTCTAATTCCTTCCTGTATTTCCTTAAATAGTTTCCGCATTTCTTTATTTGTCAGCACTGTTAGTTTTGATGTATCAACCCCGCATATTTCAACTTTATTGGCCACTAAGAAACCCCCTTAATTTGCCGTTATTTTGATTCTTACCACCGTTAGAGAAATTTATACCGGTTGAAATTTTTACACTGGGTATGAAATAAGCTTAAAAAATACAAAAAAAAAGAATGAGCATCAATCTCATTCAAAAGATTTTTATATATTTATTTAAATACTATTTTCAATCAATGGCCTCTCTATGCCATTTTGCTGAACTCTTTTCTCAATCTTTTAATAATTCTTTTTTCCAACCTTGATATGTATGATTGGGATATTCCCAATATATCTGCAACTTCTTTTTGGGTTTTTTCGTCCCCGTCGTACAACCCAAATCTAAATTCCATGATTTTTTTCTCTCGTGGTGTCAATTTAGTGATGGCCATCCTGAGCAATTTTTTGTCTATCTCTTCCTCAATGGATTTGTAAATTATATCTCCCTCGGTACCTAAGACATCTGATAATAACAATTCATTACCATCCCAATCCACATTCAGCGGCTCATCAAATGATACCTCCACCCTGGTCTTGCTGTTTCTCCGCAGGTACATTAAAATCTCATTTTCTATACACCGGGACGCATAGGTGGCCAGCTTTATTTTCCTGGTAGGATCAAAGGTGTTCACTGCCTTGATAAGGCCTATGGTTCCAATGGAAACGAGATCCTCTATCCCAATGCCTGTATTTTCAAATTTTCTTGCAATGTAAACCACCAAACGCAGATTCCTTTCTATCAACGTACCCTTGACCGTAGTATCCCCATTTTCCAGCTTGAGTAAAATCTGTCTTTCCTCATCTTGATTCAATGGTGGGGGCAAAGCCTCACTGCTGCCCACATAATGAATCTTATTTAAATCAATGCCGATTTTTTTTAGATATTTAATTAGTTTTATAACAGCAATATTTTTAATTTTTATTAACTCCCCCATGTCAACCTCCCCTTTTTACTCATATTGTCATATGCAGAATATCCGGGTGCAGCAGGGCTCGGTAGGAACCCTCAGGAGATAAATCCTTGGAGTAAATACCCACAATCACATCTCTCACTTTTATTGTCCCCTCATTGGTGATTACAGCAGCCTCATTGGGACGTAATCCGATGAGCATCCCCCGGTGCTTGCCTATGGAACTAAATGGAATAACCCTAACCCTGGAAGCCCAGAAGGAATCATTTAGACTGGCAACCATGCTCTCCAAATCTGGATTACCATTGTCCAAAAAAGACTGGGCTATTTCGGGGGGCAGAATTTTTTTTAAAAGCCCATACTCCATTATTATCACCGGTTTTTGTGTCAAAGGATCTTTCAGCTGATTACCCGTGTCCATCAGAGCCTGGGTAGCAATTTTATGATCCCCAAATTGCACCACTATAGGGACTCTATAGAGACTGCTTAAAAAATTCTTTTTTACAAAAACTACCCCATACCTAACAAGAAATACTGCCGCCGCCACCGCAACCAACAGCCATGTGAATTTTAAATTAGCAATGTAGATAAAAATACCATTTATGGCCTGGTTTACATCGGTTCTTTCGCTGATAAAATATATAGCCCCCAGCATTGCTCCGCCCATGGTGAAGGCAATCAAATAAAAATACCCCAATAACTGCAAAAACTTTTTGAAACCACGGTAGGGGAAGCTCACCAAAACCATGGCAATGGAAAAGGCAATTTTAATGGTCACGGATAAAAGGTAATCTAAGGACGGAATTAGAAGTGCCAAAGAATAAAGAGCCCCGATAAAAGCCCCCACGGCAATCCGGGTTTTGCTCACCTGCAGCTGGCAGAACTTCGCCGTTGCCCACAATAGGACATAATCCATGCAAAAGTTAATTACAAATACTATGTCCAAATACACTGCATACTCATTGCCCAATACTAACCCCCCGCCTTAAACGGCCGCCCACATTTTTTAAGTAATTATTACCATTATATGAATTCTATTCAAAGACATGACTCCCGAATATTTCCAAAACCATTATAACCATTCTGCTTCCAAAAACATGTCACTTCCTGCGAACAGACAATAAAAAAAGCCCCATCTATGGGGCTCTCTTAAATTCCTGTATGTACTCATCTTCTCCTTAAAAAAGCAGGTATGTCAAAATCATCCATGGCCAAGGGCTTGATTTCCATCTCCTCCTGTATGGGGCCTTCCTTTTTCGATTCCTGATCAAATCCCGTGGCAATTACAGTGATCACAATCTCCTCATTGGAGTTGCTGTCTATAACCGCTCCAAATATTATATTTGCCTCAGGGTCAGCAGCCTCGGCTATGGTTTCAGCGGCTTCATTTACCTCAAACAGCCCTAAATCGGCACCTCCTGTAATATTTAACAACACTCCTTTGGCCCCTTCAATGGATGTCTCCAGTAGGGGGCTGGAAATTGCCATATTGGCCGCCTCAACAGCGCGTTTTTCCCCCGATGCCCTTCCAATACCCATGAGTGCCGAACCGGTATCTGCCATTATTGTTTTCACATCGGCAAAGTCTAGATTTATTAGACCCGGTACAGCAATTAAATCTGATATTCCCTGCACCCCCTGCCTCAGCACATCATCCGCCACCCGAAAGGCTTCTGTAATTGATGTCTGCTTGTCAACAACCTGAAGCAGCCGGTCATTGGGTATTACAATCAGTGTATCCACCTTGCTTTTCAACTCATTGATGCCATCATCGGCTTGTTCCGCCCTCTTTCTCCCCTCAAACGTGAAGGGTCTTGTCACAACACCCACGGTAAGAGCACCCAGCTCCTTTGCAATCTCAGCCACTAGGGGTGCTGCACCTGTCCCTGTGCCACCCCCCATACCGGCGGTGACAAATACCATATCCGCACCTTCTAGATGCTGGTGTATTTCATCTTTAGATTCCTCCGCTGCTTTTTTCCCAATTTCCGGATCTGCACCGGCACCCAATCCCTTGGTTAATTTTGTACCAATTTGTAATTTATTCTCAGCTTGAGAAAATTGTAGGGATTGGGAATCGGTATTTATACATATGAAATCCACGCCTTGCAGCTGAGCCACAATCATCCTGTTAACGGCATTGCCCCCCCCACCGCCAACGCCAACCACTTTTATTTTTGCACATTGTCCCAACTCTTCAAATTCCAGCATCTCCAGTCCCCCTTCACCTACCCTGCTGGGCTAAAAATATCTGATATCCATGCCTTTATCTTTTGAAAAAAACTGCTCATATGTATATTTTTTTCACGGGAGAGCTTTGGTACCTGTACTCTTTTCGATCCAAAACAGACCAGGCCGACGGCTGTAGTATAGGAAGAGGAGTTCACAATATCCACTAATCCGCCTACATTTTGCGGGGTACCTATTCTCACTGGAAGATCCAGCACTTCTTCAGCTAACTGCACCATTCCATCTAAAGAAGCACAACCCCCTGTAATGACAACCCCCCCAGGTAAAACCTCATCAAATCCAGAGGTCTTAATTTTTTCCTTGACCAAAACAAGAATCTCCCGGACTCTGGGCTCTATGATATTTCCTAACAGCCTTTTTGATACTCGGCGGACCTCCTGACCCCCGACATTGGTTATTTCTATATGATTTTCCCCGGGCAGCAGCTCGGTTAAAACACAGCCTTCCTCAATCTTAACTTTTTCCGCCTGGGCAATGGGAGTCCTTAAACCCACCGCTAGATCGCTGGTAATATGATCCCCTCCAATAGGAATTACTGCAGTAAACACCAAACTTCCTTCTCGAAAGATGGCAATCTCTGTCGTTCCTGCACCCATATCTACTAACACGGTACCCAATTCTTTCTCGGAAGGGAAAAGGACCGTTTCCGATGATGCCAAAGTATTCAGCACCAGGGCCTCCACATGAAGGCCTGTCCTTTCAACGCTTTTTAGGACATTCTGGATGGATGCTCTAGCCCCCGTTATAATGCTGGTGTCAACTTCCAATCTTGTACCATACATGCCGGCAGGGTCCAATATTCCATCATATCCATCAACTATATACTGGCGGGGCAAAACATGGATGATCTTCCTGTCCACGGGTAGGGCAACAACCCTTGCCGCCTGTAGTGCCCTTTGCACATCCTCAATGGATATCTCGTTATTCTCATTGGATACTGCCACAACGCCATGGTTGTTTGTAGAGCTGATATGAGGGCCATTGACACCTACGAACACTGAATTGATCTCACAACCACCCATTCTTTCCGCTTTTTCCACGGCTTCTTCAATGGCATTGGAAGTCCTATCAATATCAACAATAACACCCTTCCTCATACCCAGGGATTCGGATTTCCCAATGCCCACGATATCTATTTCATCTTTATCTTTTACGCTGGCCGCTATCAGAACAATACTATTTGTTCCCAGATCTAAGCCCGCAACGATGTTTTTGCTGGACAAAATTTGCACCCCCACTAACAGCTATTAAAAACCGGTGCAGTAGGTATCAACTCCCTTGAAATTTCAACATCTGGGATGTGTTTACCTTTTTAGTTACGCCTCTTTTTTGTATTTCCTGTAAACGAAGGTTCTAACAGCACCCATTTTGTTCAACATACTGAAACCAAAAGTGAAATAAACCAATAAATACAGATCAACATTCAGCTGCTCCCCTAAAAATACCAAAAACATTGCAATAAATAGTTTACTGATAAATTCTATCAAAAGAAATGTATTATCAAATATATTATCAAATATATTTTTGACAGCACCCAAAATAGTATCTAAAAGCACTACCAATACTGCCGCATAATAGTGATTCAGGGCGGAAGGAATCTCCAATGACAGCTTAGTCCCGATAAATAAACCCATCAACAATCCTGCCAACGGCAAAAACCACATTTTAAACACCACCATATGCAAACTTCAAAACTATTTCACCACGGGTGTTTTTAAAAACCTCACATCCACCATCCGTATATTTTTATCCAATCCGGAGATAATGTCCAATGCCAGTCTGATTTTATCCTGCAAATCCTTTTGATCCCCCAAAATAATTTCAACCCCGGTCACGGTATACATCCTGATATTCGAGGGATTGTGGGCATCAACTTCCCCTATAATATTTACACCATCCGATGGAAGGGATCCTATGGATTTTAGAGCCAGTTCAAGACCATCGCCCGTAAGCTTATCCCCGGGGGATGGGATTCCTTCCAGGTCCAGTCCTGTGATAATGGGGTGGCCCACCCCGCCAATAGTGTCCATATGTTTAAGATAAAAACCATCATGACATATCTGGATAAAACCTTCATCTACAGGTATAAGAGCAGCAGGTCTTCGCTCTTCTATTTGTATTTTTATTGTCTTTGGAAGCACCCTGCCCACGGCGGACTTTTTGATCATGGGGTGCAGCTCAAGCTTTTTCTCCGCCGCCCGCGCATCCACCTGGAAAATATTTGAACCCGTCCTTATTCCGGACAAGTTTTTTATTTCCTCTTCTGTTAAAAGAGATTGACTGTCTGCGGCTACCTCAATATGTGAAACATTAAAAAACTGTGAATGAATAAAAAAGTAAACTGCCGTGATCAGCAGCAGAAACAGAAAAAACCCTCTAGTTATGAAATGTCTGCCAATTATCCTTCTTTTTTTGTAGTGCAATGAATTCACCTTCATAATGGCTTATATGGAAAAATTATATCATAAAAGAATGTCCTTTTTTGAATTAAAAAAAGAGCATCCCCTGCTCAATCAATTTTCGATCCTTATTATCTTTGCACCCAACGCCTTGAGTTTCTCTGCTATATTTTCATATCCCCTATCAATATGACCTGCATTTTCCACCACCGTCATATCCTCTGCGGCTAGACCAGCCAGTATTAGTGCAATTCCAGCCCGCAAATCCGTTGCTTCCACGAAGGCGCCGCTCAATTTAGGCATCCCCTTGATTACTGCTGTGCGTCCTTCTACCGTGATGTCCGCTCCCATCCGTCTCAACTCGGCGGTATGCTTGAACCGATTTTCAAAGATGGTTTCCGTAACTAGACTGGTTCCTTTGGCGGTAGACAGAAGTGCCACCATCTGGGGCTGCACATCCGTGGGGAAGCCTGGGTAGGGTAAAGTTTTTATATTAACGCCCCCAAGCACCTGATCTGCCATCACCCTGATACTGTCATTATCCACCAACACATCAACACCCATTTCCGTTAATTTAGCAATGACGGGTTCCACATGTTCTGGGATCGCATTTTCTATACATACATCCCCACCGGTAATTGCAGAGGCAATCATCAAAGTCGCCGTCTCTATTCTGTCCGGGATAATCTCATGTTCTGCCCCGTGAAGCTTTTTCACCCCTTTTATACCCACCGTTCCTGTTCCCGCCCCTTTGACTTTCGCGCCCATGCTGTTAAGAAAATTTTGCAAATCCACTATTTCCGGTTCCCTCGCGGCATTTCTAATAATTGTTTCCCCCTCTGCCAAGGTAGCAGCAAGCATAATATTTTCCGTGGCCCCTACGCTGGGGAAATCCATGTGAATATCAGAACCTCTCAGCCCATCAGTGGATGTGTGTACAAATCCACCCCTCTCTTTGACAGAGGACCCCAATGATGCAAGACCTTTGAGATGTAAATCCATGGGACGGGAACCTATGGCACAGCCCCCGGGATAGCTGGACCGAACCTCCCTGAGACGGGCCAATAAAGGTCCCATGACTAAATTGGACGCCCTAAATTTTCTTGCAAAATCTGAAGGCACCTCGCAGGCATTGAGATTGGTGGCATCCACTTCCAGCTTGTGCCCCTCACGTTTCACGGCCGCCCCCAAAGACTCTAGGACCTCCATGAAAACCGTGACATCCTTTAGGTTGGGGATCGACAAAATGGTTGATTTGCCCTCGGCCAGGAGGGTAGCCGCCATAATAGGTAATGCAGAATTTTTTGCGCCATTCACACGGACCTTGCCGGATAAACGCTCCCCCCCCACAACTACAAATTTCCCTTTCAAAAGGCTCTCACCTCCCAAAATCCTCAGATCCTTGACCAAGGATTTGAATCTCATTTTCAAGAATTATCCCAAAGTTCTCATGAACTTTTCTCTTGATTTTATCCATCAGTATAAGGACATCCCTTGCTTTGGCATTTCCTGTGTTGATAATAAAATTTGCGTGTCTTGTGGATACCTTGGCATCACCAATTCTATGACCTTTAAACCCCGCCCTTTCAATGAAATACCCGGCGGCCCCCTCTTTGGGATTGGAGAACACACAGCCCGCTGTGGCGGCCCCAAGGGGTTGGGTTTGCCTTCTGTGCTCCATATACCGTTCCATTTTATCCCTAATACGGTGGCGATGGTCCTTTTGCAGCCCAAGCCTGGCTTTCAAAACAATATAGTTTTTTCGATTTTTTAGGCTGCTCTGCCTATAACCAAAAGCCAGATCCTGATAATCAAGAATCCTGATTTCCCCAGATAGATCCATCACAGTTACATCTTTTACAATATCCTGCATACTGCCGCCGTGGGCCCCGGCATTGTTGATAACTGCACCGGCGGTGCCGGCGGGTATCCCCACAGCAAATTCCAAGCCTGACAGGCTGTTCTCCAGGGCAATCCTTGAAAGATAGGGCAGGCTAACACCGGCGGAGGCGAGTATTTCATTTCCTTCCACCCTAATATCCTTCAGCCGGGATAACTTAACTACTAGGCCCCTAACGCCCTTGTCTAGGACCAATAGATTGCTTCCCCTCCCAATGATAGTCAGGGGGACCTCTTTTTCTACAATTATCTCCAAAACATTTTTCAGATGGGGAACTGAGGAGGGCATATGAAGGACGTCTGCAGGACCCCCTATTTTCCACGTTACATGGTCACTAAGAGGCTCCATCAGGAAAGTATCTCCGGGGTAAAGACATTTTATCTTCTGAGAAAAATTATCATCCCTCACCAACAGGTACCTCCTGTGAGCATTCATCATCCCATGTGCCCTTGAGAAGTTTTTGGCCAATTTTCCACACATCCCCTGCTCCGAGGGTAATTACCAGATCCCCGCTTTCCATACACTTCTTCAGATATTTCACTGTGTCCGTCTGCTGAGAAATCAAAAGAACATTTTTATTGCTGTTGCTTTTTATAGATTCCACTATTATTTCAGAACTGACACCCTCCATGGGTTTTTCCCCCGCCCCATAAATATCATTGATAATTACCATATCTGCATCCCCAAAGGCCCTGCCAAATTCCCTATGAAGAAATTTAGTCCTCGTATATCTATGGGGTTGGAAAACAGCAATGACTCTTCTAGGTTCAACCTGTCTTGCAGCATTCAGGGCTGCCATTATTTCCGTTGGATGATGGGCGTAATCATCTATAATAAAAGTATTATGTACATCTCCAACCACTTGAAAGCGGCGGCGTACCCCAGTATAAAGGGACAGAGCATGGGCGATACCCTCAAAATCGATTCCCATCTGATGGCATACGGCAATGGAAGCCAAGGCATTAACCATATTATGTTTTCCCGGCACCTTAAGTTCCATTAATCCCAGTCTTTTTTTACCGTGACTAACTTCACATATACTGGAAAAACCCTCAATATCCCTGATCCTTAGATTGTAATCCGCGGATGGGTGAAAACCATAGGTGATGATCCCATTCAAACCGGAGTTGGCCATTTCCCTTAAAAAAGGGTCATCCATACATAGAATTGCACAACCATTGGGAATAACGGAATGAATATGCTTCTCAAATGCCGCTGTAATATTTTCCATTGTCCCATAGAAGTCAAGATGATCATTTTCCACATTGCTAACCACAGCCATATGGGGGTGCAGCTTGAGAAAAGACCCATCACTTTCATCAGCCTCAGTTACAAAATACTGCCCCCCACCAAGTTTTGCATTGCTTCCGATGTCATTTAGCTCACCGCCGATAATAATGGTGGGATCATAATTATTTATTTCAAGACATTGGGCGATCATGGATGTTGTGGTAGTCTTGCCGTGGGCGCCGGCAACGGTGATTCCCTTGTAATCCTCCATCAACCTCGCCAACATCTTTCCCCGGGATATAATTTCCACACCCCTGGATTCCGCTTCCAACAATTCCGGGTTGCTTTTAGGAATGGCCGTGGACACTACAACCAAACCAACTTCAGGTCCAATATTTTCCCTGCTGTGGCCAATAGTGACTTTTGCACCCAGTTTCACCAATCCATCGGTAAAGGAAGATTTTCTCAAATCTGAACCGGATACCCTATATCCTTTTTGCAGCAATATTTTCGCGATCCCACTCATTCCCGACCCACCAATTCCTATAAAATGAGTGGTGGAGCAGTTCATTTTCATAGAATCTTCAACTCCTTTACGGGGACACCATAATGAGATGTATACATAATATGCTCTGCTGACTCCTTTAGTTAAAGGTTATGGGCTTGTCCCAGGCCCGAGGTATCAATTGAGCATTTCAAGAATAATTCCTATAATGGCATCTAAAGCCCGGGGCTTACCTGCCATACGGCTGTTCTCCGCCATTTTATTTAGTATTTCTGGATTTAGGAGCTCTTTGACATCCCTTAAAAGCATATCATCTTTTAGCTGGGAATCCAGAACAACCTTTGCTGCACCATGTTTTTCCAAAGACCTGGCATTGAATTCTTGGTGGTTATCGGCAGCATGGGGATAGGGTATTAAAATACCAGGAACACCCCTAGCAGTGAGTTCGCTCAAAAAAGTGGCACCCGCCCTAGAAACTACCAGATCGGCCGCCGCCAAACCATATTCCATCCTGTCTAAATAGGAGTATATTCTTATATTTTCAGAATTCAAAAATTCCCTATTTTCCTGGATTACTTCCTGATAATCCAATTTGCCTGTTATCAATATTAGCTGTTTGGAAGATTCCCCGGCCACCCATTGGATTATCCGCTTGACAGCCCGGTTGATACTTCTGGCACCGCGGCTGCCGCCCACCACCAATAGGGTTAGCTTATCTTTTTTTAGGTCAAAAAAATCCAAGGCTTCCTGTCTTCCCATGGTCAGTATCTCATCCCTCACCGGAAGCCCAGTAACATCAATTTTTGCCCTCTTATGAAAATACGGTACGGCCTCCCCATAGGAAATACAAACCCTATCAACTCTTTTTGCCAGCATCCTATTGGCCAATCCGGGAAAGGCGTTTTGCTCATGAATCAAAGTAGGAATTTTCCGTCGAGCGGCAGCCTGAACCACAGGGAAACTTACGTATCCCCCAGTGCCCATAACTACATCGGGCTTGAAATTTTTCAAAATAGAACGGGCTTCTACGAAGCCCTTTGCCAATTTATAAAAAGTTTGTATATTCTTAATTGACAGCCGACGTTCAAGACCTCCAACTGTAATCCCTTCAAAATCAAAACCAGCACCGGGTACAATTTCCTTTTCCATCCCGTCCTTTGCACCCACATATAACAATTTAACACCAGGAATTTGATTTTTCAATTCCTTTGCAACGGCTAGCCCAGGGTAAATATGACCCCCGGTACCACCACCGGTTATTACAACGCGGTCTATGCCCTGCTGCCCCATTTAACCAACCCCCTATTTGTCGGCGGCATAGCGGGAAATATTAAGTAATATCCCAATACCGATTAAAGTAAAGACCAAGGAAGACCCACCATAGCTTACAAGGGGTAGGGTTATACCGGTAACCGGCATTGAGCCTGTAACCACTGCAACATTAATAATCATTTGTAAAACTATCATACAGGTGATACCCACAGCCAACAAACTTCCGAATTTATCTTTCACTGTGAGTGCAACTTTGAAACCCCTCCATAATATGAGGACAAACAACAGTAAAACCAAGGAAGCACCGATAAAACCCAATTCTTCCCCAAGAATTGCATAGATAAAATCCGTATGCCTTTCCGGCAAATAAAAAAACTTCTGACGGCTCTGGCCCAAGCCCATACCGAACAAACCCCCTGAGCCCAAGGCCAGTAGTGATTGTATAGTTTGAAAACCCGTCTCCATGGGATCCGCCCAGGGATCGAGAAAGGCCAAAAATCTTTTGAATCTATAGGGCTCAATCATAATGGCCGTGGCGATCAGGCCCAGGCCTGCCATAGCCAACATGGCCAGATGACTGAATTTAACTCCGGAAGCAGCAAACATAAGGTAGACCGTGCCTGCAACGGCAACAGCGGTGCCCAGGTCCGGCTGGCCCACTATAAGGCCGCAGGCCAACATCAATACAGCGATATGGGGTATCACACCTCGGAAAAAACTGTGGATTTTATCCTGATTGCCGCTGAGACTCTTGGCCATGAATATTACAATGGCGATCTTTATTGCCTCGGAAGGCTGGAATGACAAGGGTCCAACACCAAGCCATCTGCTGGATCCATGACTGGATATTCCCGCAAACAAAACCAGCACCAGCAGGGATAGGGCAAGTAGAAATATAAGGTCAGCAAATCTATGTAAATGATAGTATTCAAAATTCATTGCCATGATCATTGCCAATACACCTATGGATGCCCAAAGAAATTGTCTTTTAAGATAAAAAAAAGTGTCCCCTTTATCCATATAAGCCACCACGGAGCTGGCACTGAAAACCATTACAATACCAATAACCAACAGCATCACTGCCGCAAAAAAGATAATAAAATCGGGTTTCCCTCTTTTCGGCCTGTGCATTTCCTATCCCCCCAATGCCATGACCTGCTTTTTGAACAAATCCCCTCTTTCCTCATAGCTTTCAAACATATCCCAACTGGCACATGCCGGTGACAGCAGAACAACTTCTCCGGGCACAGCCTTCTTGGAAGCAAGGGTTACCGCTTCTTCCATCGAGGTGACCATGTGAATATCTTTAAAACCTCTTTCATCTAGAGATGCACGAATTTCTTCAGCGGCTTCCCCCATTAAAATAAGGGTTTTGACATTTTCCTTTACCATCAGAGACAGATCATTGAAATCACTACCCTTATTTCTACCCCCCGCAATTAAAATAATAGGCTCTTCATAGGCCCCAATAGCTTTGATTGTGGCATCGGGATTGGTGCCCTTGGAATCATTGATATATTTGACCTTATTTTTCTCAGCAACAAACTCTAATCTATGGGCAACACCAGGGAAGGTTTTGAGGCTTTCCTTTATATATTCGAAGCTTACACCCATGATCCCCGCCGCCGCCGATGCCGCCAAGGCATTTTGCAAATTATGTTCACCCTTTATGAAAACATCCCCTCTATCACACAGCACCACCTTTTTGTTTTTCAAGGCCAGGCATATATTATCTCCATCAAGGTAGGCCCCCTGTTTCAAAGTATGCTGCAAACTAAAAAAAATAACATTGCCCTTGGTTTTTTCTGCCATGCCCCGAACATTTACATCATCATAGTTCAAAATGGAAAAATCATCTGGTCCTTGATTGAAAAAGATATTTTCCTTAGCCCCCATATAATTTTCAAAGGTACCATGCCTATCCATATGGTCCGGGGTTAAATTCAAAAGAATTGCAACCTTAGCCCTGAATTTATTTATACTTTCCAGCTGAAAGCTGGAAAGCTCTAAAACCACTATATGTTCTTTTGTAATTGCCCCAATTTTTTCTATTAAAGGCAGCCCAATGTTGCCTGCAACCACCGTGGGGCGGCCCGCATTTCTAAATATCTCTCCAATCAATGCAGTGGTGGTGGTTTTTCCATTTGTTCCTGTTACAGCGATCATTGGTGCATCAAATAATCGGAAGGCCAGTTCTATTTCGCTCCATACAGGAATTCCATTGTCATAGGCATCTTTAATTGGAGGTATATCCAAAGGAACCCCTGGGCTCACAATGACCAATTGGGTATTTTCCCGGGAAACATGGGGGTAGCCTCCAGCAAAGATATTTAACTTCAGATTCGATAACCCCTTGATTGAGTTTTCTAAATCTTCTTTCTTTCTTATATCGGTAAGGGTGATGTGCGCACCCAAATCATGGAGGGTCTTTGCCGCCGCTTGACCGGTTTTCCCCCCCCCTACAATTAAAACTTTCATTCCTTTTTTAATCATTTAATAACCGCCCTCAAATAAAATAGAATAATGCCAAAACTCCCAGCACAGAAAAAACAGCCGATGCAAACCAAAAATATATGACTATATGCTCCTCTTCCCATCCCTTTAGCTCAAAATGGTGGTGCAGCGGACTCATTAAAAAAACCCTTCTGCCCGTAAGTCGGAAAGAGATAACCTGAATGATTACCGATAGAGTCTCGATGACATATATGCCCCCGATTATAAGCAGCAGCAGCTCCGTGCCCGTGAGTACCGCAATGCTTGCCAGTCCGCCCCCTAAAGCAAGGGAGCCTGTATCTCCCATGAAAACCTTTGCCGGGTGGAAGTTAAAAACCAAAAAACCCAGACATCCACCGGCCAAGGAGGTGGCAAATACAGCTAAATCCGGCTTATCCAGCAGAAGCGACACGAAGGCGAATCCCACCGCCGTAAATATTGTGGTACCCGCTGCCAATCCATCCAGCCCATCGGTAATATTAACGGCATTGGTGCTGCCCACCAGTACCAACAGAATGAAGGGGAAATATAAATAGCCCATATCTAGATTATAGTCAATAAAAGGAATATATATATCTGTGCCGTTGTTTAAATAAAATATAGTAAAAAGGCCCAGAAGGAATGCTAAGATCACCTGTCCCACTAATTTATAGCGGGCTCTGAGGCCCAAGGGTCTTTTTAGGGCAATTTTAATAAAATCATCCACAAAGCCTATGATACCGTATCCCAGAGTAACAACCGCCGCCGTGGCCACCTGGGTGGAATACCCCACAAAAAAAAAGGTTATCAAGACAAGGGGTATTAAGAATATGATACCACCCATGGTGGGGGTTCCGGCTTTTTTGAAATGTCTGGCAGGCCCATCATCCCGAACATATTGAGCAAATTTCAAGCGAGTCAAAACCGGTATTGCAATAGTGCCAACCAAAACAGAGGCGGCCGCAGTAAGAACAAATACAGATAGCAATTGCTGTACATCTTCCAATTACAGTCAACTCCCCGGTTCTTCCAAATTTCGTACCATGTCCTCCATTCCCAACATACGGGATCCCTTTATCAGAAGAACATCCCCGGGTCCCAAAATATCTCTTAAATATGAGATTGCTTCCTTGTTGTCATAGGTTATAAACATATTATCTGGTGACATACCCTCTGCAATGGCGGCTTCCGCTATGTATTCCCCCAGTTTTCCCACCGTTACCAACAGGTTGATCCCCAGCCGCACAACTGCCTCCCCTATTTCCCTATGCTTTTGGGGGGCTATGTTTCCCAGTTCAAGCATATCTCCCAGGACTGCAATGGTACGCATATTTCGAAACTCTTTTAATACCTCTAGAGAGGCCAACATGGAGCTGGGGTTTGCATTATACGTATCATTGATTATGGTGGCCCCCCTAATACCGGCAGTCCTTTCCAAACGCATGCCTGTGAGCTTCACCCCATCAAGCCCCTCCTGAATTTCATGGATGGTCAATCCCAGATCCAAGGCAATTCCCATAGAGGCCAGACAATTATAAACATTATGCCTCCCCAGAAG
>JAAYRB010000110.1 GCA_012519005.1 Clostridia bacterium | reverse complement strand
TAAATATAACATTACAATGCCTTCAGATTTTATCCTCTTATCCAAGACCATGGTTGTTACCGAGGGCATTGTTCGAGTGTTGGACCCCCAGCTGTCTGTTGTGGAGATAATGGAATCTTTTGCCGGGACCTTAGCCAAAAGGCGATTCTCCCCTGAGAATATCAGGAGGATGCTTTGGAGAGGTCTTAATGAGTATGGCCAGGTGCTGATGAGGCTTCCCCAGCTCTCGGTTAGGTTGGTAGAAAGGCTTGGGGAGCCGGAGCATCGAGGGGTTGTTCGGGTAGAAGGATTTGAAAGAGGTTTAATGAAGCTGGATCAAATCACCAACCGTCTTTCTTTCAGTATAGTTCTGCTGGCATTTAGTATTCTAATGACCGGGCTGATAATTGCCTCCGCTATTGGAATATCAACTGGAAATATGATCATCAGCTTTCCAGTTTTTGAAATAGGGTTTCTTGTCGGGGGGATCATGTTTTTTTGGCTAATTCTGTCTATTCTTAGATCCGGTAAATTTTAATTGGTTATAAGTCTTTGCCGGTGGGCCTGAGTCCAATCAACGCACCATTCATCCTCGGGATGGTGCAATTTATATGCTCAGCAATCCGCAGTGCATGATCGAGCCGGGTGGCGAATTTTTGGGGAAAATGTTGGGTGCAGGGGTGGAAATTTTGAAGAGGAAAAACTTGCTTGAATATGGTCTTATAACTCTCGGTTGTTTAATAACTGCAGTTGGGCTGGATATGTTTCTTGTTCCCAATCGTATCGCCTCCGGCGGGGTGAGCGGTTTGGCCACCATAACATTTCATCTTTTTGGTCTTCCTGTAGGGTTGGTTATGCTGGCATTGAATATTCCTCTTTTCCTAGCCAGCATCAAAATATTGGGACCACAATTTGGATTGAAAACCCTCTATGGTTTTTTTGTATTATCAGTTTTTATAGATACATTATCTCCCATCACTAAAAGCCCCACCTCTGATCCAGTATTGGCCGCATTGTTTGGTGGAATAATGTCCGGCCTCGGATTGGGAATAGTATTCAAGGCCGGGGGAACCACAGGAGGTACGGATTTAGCGGCCCAATTGATACGTAAATTCTTCAAAACAACCACAGGACAGGGATTGTTTATGGTCGACGGCTTAGTGATTCTTCTTGCCGGTATGGCATTCACCATTGAGTTGGCACTCTACGCCCTGATAGCTGTATTTATTGCCACAAAAATAATTGATTTGGTCCAGGAAGGGGTGGGGTCCAAGGCGGCTCTGATTATTTCCAATAATACTACGGATATTGCTGAGAGTGTCATGTCCCAATTGGGTAGGGGGGCAACATTGATGGAAGGCGTGGGCGCCTACACTTTGGAAAACAAGGGGATATTATTAACAGTTGTTGGCCGCTGGGAAGTGACAAGGCTTAAAACCCTTGTTAGTGAAACAGACCCAGCTGCCTTTGTTATTGTTGCAGATGTTCATGAGGTTCTGGGCGAAGGTTTTAAAAACATTGGGGAAATTTAGAGTTTATCTTGGAGGTGTCAGTTTTGGAAGAAGCAGCAAATGTAATGTTAAAAGAGAAGGCATGTAATATCAGGATAAATATTGTGAAAATGCTTGGTGAGGCAGGATCCGGGCATCCTGGGGGATCCTTATCTTCCGCAGATATTATTGCTGCCCTGTTTTTTAAACATCTGAAATATCAGCCCCAGAATCCCAATTGGGAGCAGAGGGATAGGTTCATTCTCTCCAAGGGCCACGCCGCGCCGGTGCTGTACGCGGCTCTGGCGGAGGCCGGCTGCATAGAACCCGATGAGCTGATGTATCTCAGGAAGTCCGGCCATATGCTGCAGGGTCACCCCGATGCGGTGGGCACACCGGGGGTGGAGATTTCCACTGGTTCTTTGGGGCAGGGTCTTGCGGCGGGGAGCGGTATGGCCCTTGCCGCGAAGCTGGATGGCAGGGAATCCCGTATCTATGTTTTGATGGGGGATGGGGAAATGCAGGAGGGCATGATTTGGGAAGCGGCCATGGCTGCCGCCCATTATAGATTGGACAACCTTGTGGGAATTTTAGATTATAATGGGCTTCAAATTGACGGGCCGGTGGATGAAATTATGAGCCTGGAACCCCTGGCGGACAAATGGCGGGCCTTTGGTTGGGATGTAATTTCCGTGGACGGCCATGACTTTGATGAAATCAATGGGGCCCTCGATGCAGCTAAAAAGGCCAAGGACAAACCCACTTTCATAATGGCAAAAACAGTGAAGGGCAAAGGGGTATCCTTCATGGAAAACCAGGTGGACTGGCATGGAAAAGCCCCAAATGAAGAGGAAATCCAACAAGCATTGGAAGAGCTTACACAACAGGAGGGGTGCTGACCTATGGAGATGAAGGCTACAAGAGATGCCTATGGGGAAAAATTGGTGGAGTTGGGTTCGCT
>JAAYRB010000109.1 GCA_012519005.1 Clostridia bacterium | reverse complement strand
GTGATGGTGGGGTTTTTAAGGTGGGAAGCATCCTCTCAGAGAAGCTCAATTCCCTTGGTGTGGGTGTGGAGCATGACACCAGGAGTCATGAACCCCATGATTCCGAAGCCTATAGGCGTTCTAGAAGAACCGCAGTTAAACTGCTGCAAACGAATCCATCCGCCATCATAGACCTTCACCGGGATGGGGTACCGGATCCGGATTTTTATACCGGCGAGATCTACGGGGTGCCGGTATCTAAAATCAGGTTGGTAGTGGGACGTCAGAATCCCAATATGAAGGCAAATTATGATTTTGCCAAAAGACTCAAAGGACATTTGGATGACAAATACCCAGGTTTGGTTAAGGGAATATTTATGGGCAAGGGCGATTATAATCAGGACCTTTCTCCCAGAGCCATTTTAATTGAGGCCGGCACCCACACAATAACCAGGGAAAGGGCCCAAAGGGGTGTGGCCCATTTTGCGGAGGCCCTACCACCGGTATTGGGTATATCAGCCGGCCCCTCTACTTTTAAACAGGGGGCCCAGGGTACGGGAGGGGATATGGCGGCCCTACTCTTTGTGGTCATTGCCTTCATTCTCGGTTTTGCCATATATTTGGTCGTAAGCACCGGAAGTGTGGAAGGTGCAATACAAAAATTAAAAGAATTTGTCACGGTGGAGTGGAGCAACTTTTTAGGCAAACGTAAAGAATAGTTTGTTAAATATTTTCTATAGAGCGGCTCCGGCTGCTCTCATTTTTTAATGGAGGAGAGCTAGATGGAGGATTATGGACTCACCATAATTGTTGGCCTAACGGTGGGAATGTTGGCCCGTTTGCTCATGCTTCGATCTGACTACAGGCATTTCCCCGGCTATCCCCACGGCTATGTGACTCATATTTCCCTTGGTTTTGTTGCGGCGGCCCTGGGGGCGGTGGCCGTACCAGCGTTGGTGGAAAAGGAATATACAGCGGTAACATTCTTAGCCCTTGCAGCCCAGCAGTTCCGGGAGATTCGCAATATGGAGCGGGAAACATTGAATCATTTAGAAGAAATTGAACTTGTTCCCAGGGGAAAGGATTTGGTTGAAGGAATTGCCAGAGTATTTGAATCCAGAAACTATTTGGTGATAGCTGCTTCTTTGCAGGCCAGTGTTTTGACCTATTTTGCCGGCCTTCCTTGGGCGGTGCTGTCCTCCGGTATCGTGCTGTGGATTTTCAGTAACTACCTTGCAAAAGGTAAGGTCCTCAGGGAGATTGCGGATGTAGTACCTTCACAACCTTATTTTGGTTTCGCCGGGTATAAGACTCTACTCATGGTGGATGAAGTAGTGATCATGGAAGTGGGACTTGAGAGCGCCCGGAAAAAAATTATGGAGGAAGGGCTTGGCGTTCTTATAAAGCCCAAGGACGATAATGCCAGGGCTACTCTACACCAAGTTGGGCAAAGGCAGGCCATCCTCCATACCGTAAGTAATCTCATTGGAACAAAGAAGGAAGTAGGGGAACCGGAATGGTCTCCCATTGCACGGAAAAATATTGACACTGGTGAAGTGGCGCTGTTTATTTTACCCAATGAGCCGGATATAAGGCCCCTCATTCAAGCGGTAAATATTACACCGGTACTAGAAAGTTCCAGGACAACACCTTTAGAAAGCAAACCGGGGAAACTGGCCCAGGATTAAATAGGCATCGGGGGGAAAAAATATGGCAGAAGTGGTTTCTATCGGGGATATATTGGCGGTGGTAGCCTTAAAAGAAGTTAAAACTAAGGTGGGCGGCGGGGTGCCCATCTTTATTGTGGAAGACATTGAGGAACAGGAAAAAATCGCCATGATACTTGGCAAAATTCTAAATGCCATGGTTCACAATTTGGAAAATGGGATGTATATTGTCACAAGACATTAGTGTCATAAGGTGCAAAAAATCCGCCCTCACCATGCCTGATTCCTATTTTGGCAGCAGAATCCGCGGTTATTCCACCATAACATATGCCAACCAATGCCAACCAACAGGACTTCAAGGTGCCTTGGATTTCAGATTGGGGAACTAAGGGATTTATTTTTTTGCTGTATTTTTCCTTAGGACATATATGGGTATCGAAGATGTTTCTTTGCGGCCTTTCCCTGTCTTGACTTGAGGGGGCTTTTATCGGATAATTTACATTAGATACAAAGAGTACATAGGGGCTTATTTATTGAAAGCGGTGAATTGCTTGCCGGAAATGAATTTTATGACTATATCTGATATAGAACATGACAGTATTGCTGAAGAAGTGGGTCTTGAGCCCGGTGATGAGCTTGTCAGGATCAACAATGAAATGGTCCGGGATGTCATTGATTATTATAATCTGAGTGCCTCTGAAACATTGGAATTGGAGGTCAGGAAAGCGGATGGCGAAACCTGGATGATAAGTATCGAAAAGGATGTGGATGAGCATCTAGGGATCAGATTTATTACGGACATTCCAGGTAAAATACGCCAATGCAGTAACAAATGTATCTTTTGCTTCGTGGATCAGCAGCCAAGGGGCCTGAGAAAGAGTCTTTATATCAAAGACGATGATTTTCGACATTCGTTTTTACATGGCAATTATATATCTTTGACAAATCTTGATTCTGCGGACTGGGAACGCATAATGGAAATGCATCTTAGTCCGTTATATATTTCAATCCATACAACAAACCCAAGACTTCGATCCAAGATGATGGGAAACCCCGATGCCTCGGGGATCATACCCCAGCTCCAAAAACTTGCTGAGGCGGGAATCAGGATCCACGGCCAGGTGGTGGTTTGCCCAGGGATAAATGATGGTGATCAGCTGGAACGGACGCTAAATGATCTCGCATTACTATGGCCATCGGTCTCTTCTGTGGCAGTGGTACCCGTGGGGATTACCAAGTTCCAGAGATTCAGATTGCCATTTTTCCCCGTTGACCATGGAAGCGCAAAGGATACCATAGACTTAGTCAGCGAGCTTCAGAGGGGATTTAAACTTACCTTAGGGACTAGTTTTGCTTTTCCTGCGGATGAGTTTTTCCTTAAGGCCGGAAGAGAAATCCCTTCCATGGAATACTATGAGGATTTTCCCCAAATAGAGAATGGTGTTGGACTGATCAGGATCCTGCTGGATGAATTCAACGGCCTTCTCCCAAAAACCCCCCGATCTTTGCCAGAGGAGAGACATATACTCCTTGTAACCGGCACTGCCATGGGGCCTATAATGAACCGCCTTTCAGGACAGTTGAACAGGAGGGTAGAAGGTCTGAGAGTGGAAGTACTGCCGGTGGTCAATAGTTTTTTCGGCGAAACGGTGGATGTTACTGGGCTTCTCACCGGTGGAGATATTATTGATGCCCTGTTAAAACACCGGGATGGGTACCTGAGGCCAGGTGGCAAGGTTGTCATCTCCCGCATAATGTTAAAATGGGGGGATAATATTTTTATTGATGGGTTAAAACCGCAGGATGTTGAAAAGCGGACGGGTATGGAGTTGACCATTGTAGATGATAATGCCCGGGGTCTATTAACCGGTGTTTTAGGACAGGAGGTGCGGAATTGAAAAAACCAGTGGTTGCCATTGTAGGCAGGGCTAATGTGGGGAAATCAACTTTATTCAATAGAATAACCGGGGGTAGGACATCCATAGTGGAAGATACGCCGGGCATAACCCGGGATAGGGTGTATAGGGATGCGGATTGGGCGGGGGTTAATTTTACAGTTGTTGACACCGGGGGCCTTGAGATCAGGGCAAGGGATGATTATATAGGAAATCAGGTTCGCAGGCATGCCCAAATAGCCGCGGAGGAGGCAGATCTGATTATATTTTTAGTGGATGCCAGAACCGGTATCACTCAGGAAGATGAAATAGCAGCAAAGGCCCTGCTCAGAAGCCCCAAATCTGTTATTCTAGCGGCAAATAAGGTGGACAACCTCTCCCAGGCTGCTCTCACCTATGAATTCTATAAGCTGGGTTTCGGTGAGCCCATTGCCATCTCCGCGGAACATGGAATGAATGTAGGGGATTTGCTTGATAGGGTAATTTCCTCTTTCAAAGATATGGAGATGCAGGAGGAATACGAGGGAGATGCTTTTAAGGTGGCCATTGTAGGCCGCCCCAACGTGGGTAAATCCTCTTTACTCAACAGCCTCACCGGTGAGGAAAGGGTAATAGTCAGTGATATACCCGGCACAACAAGGGATGCGGTGGACACTCTATTTAAATTGGACGAGCAGGATTATTTATTCATTGATACCGCCGGCATCCGGAGAAAATCAAAAATCACCGATTCCACTGAAAGATACAGTGTCAGTAGGGCCTTAAAGGCTATACAAAGGTCGGATGTAGTATTGATGGTGGTGGATGCCGTGGAAGGCGTTGCTGAACAGGATAAAAGGATCGCCGGTTATGCCCATGAGGCGGGCAAGGCCATCATAGTTGTAGTGAATAAATGGGATCTTGTAGTAAAAGAAGGGGATACCATGAATCTCTACGATACTTACATTCGCCAAACCTTAGCCTTTATGAAATATGCACCTGTGGTGTATGTGTCCGCTTTAACCAATAGGGGAGTACATAAACTTTTCGAACTCATAGATTTTGTGGTGGTACAGGCCAGCCAAAGAGTCTCAACAAGAAGGCTGAACGATGTTTTCCGGGAATCCGTCATGAGGCATCCTCCGCCTACCAAAAAGGGAAAACGACTAAATGTTTACTATATAACCCAGGTAAAGGTTCGTCCCCCAACTTTCATGGTTTTTATGAATGATGTAAAATTGTTCCATTTTGCATACAGGCGTTATCTCGAGAACAGAATTCGTGAGGAATTTGGGTTTGAGGGTACACCCATCCGTTTGGTGGCAAGAAAAAGGGATTAACGGAGGTTTAAAGATGAAGGAAATTCTGGTCTTGCTGTTGATTTATTTTATCGGTGCTGTTCCTATGGCCTATCTGGTAGGCAAATATGTCAAGGGGATGGATATTCGTAAATACGGAAGTGGGAATGTGGGAGCCACAAATGCCTTCAGGATTTTTGGTACTGGGCCGGGATTGGCAGTTTTGATGTTGGATCTGCTGAAAGGGGTTGCGGCTGTTCTCATAGCCAGGTATGTTGGTGGGCCGTGGTTTATTGTACTGGCATCTTTTACTGTGATGGCCGGCCATAATTACTCCATCTTTCTTGGTTTCAAAGGGGGACGGGGTGTGGCCACCGGGGCGGGGATTATTCTTAGCATTTCTCCACTGATTCTATTGATAGCCTTGATTATATTTGTTATTATTGTAGTAGTAACAAAATATGTTTCTTTGGGATCAATTATTGCAGCGTTTTCAATTCCCCTTCTGATGTTGGGTTTTAAACAACCGGCGCCTGAGCTGGTTCTGGGTCTTGTTGCTGCAATTTTTGTTATATATAGGCATAAGCCAAATATAGAAAGACTCCTAAATGGGACAGAACCAAAAATAACCGAAAGATAGATTAAGTATATATTGAGCTAATCAGTGTCAGGGAGGAGTTTGGGAGTTGGAGAATGTTGCTGTTCTGGGTGCTGGAAGCTGGGGTACGGCACTGGCCATTGTTCTCGGTGACAACGGTCACAAGGTTAAACTTTGGACATTGGACCAAGGGGATGCCCACCGTCTAAATTTAAAAAAGGAAAATATAAAGTTTTTAAAGGGCTGTAAGATTCCCCCCAATGTGCACGCCACCAGTGACCTAGGAGAGGCTCTTTTTGAAGCAAAGGCTGTGGTTATAAGTGTACCCTCGCATGCGGTGCGTTCCGTTCTGAAAAAGGCAGGAAAATATATACACGAAGACGCCTTTGTTGTAAATTCAGCTAAAGGATTTGAATTGGATTCCTTAAAAAGACTCAGCCATGTGATCAAGGAGGAACTGCCAAGATCCATGCATGACAATGTAGCGGTGCTTTCAGGGCCCAGCCATGCGGAAGAAGTGGGTGCAAGGATGCCCACGGCAGTGGTGGCCGCCTCAAAACATCGCGCGGTGGCGGAGTTTGTGCAGGATATATTCATCAATAACAGATTTAGGGTATATACAAATCCCGATATAGCCGGTGTGGAGCTGGCGGGTGCGCTTAAAAATGTCATTGCGCTGGCGGCGGGCATGGCCGATGGTCTGGGTTTTGGCGATAACACAAAATCCGCCCTGATGACCAGGGGAATAGTAGAAATTGCCCGGCTTGGGGTGTGTATGAAAGCACATTTTACAACATTTGCTGGTCTTACAGGGATAGGGGACTTGATCGTAACATGCACAAGTATGCACAGCCGAAACCGCAGGGCAGGAATTCAATTGGGTCAGGGCAGGGAACTGGAAGATATTTTAAAGGATATGGGTATGGTGGTGGAAGGAGTTAAAACCACTAAGGCTGCTTATTTGCTGGCATCAAAACACCAAGTGGAGATGCCCATTACAGAGCAGGTACATAGAGTGCTGTACCAGGGTCTAAACCCCGCTGATGGCGTAAACAATTTGATGGGTAGAGATAGGACTAAGGAAATGGAGGAGCTGGCACTTCATGGTATGGGTTGGTAACCCAGAGTTTCACACAACAAAAACCTCGCTATTTTTGGGAGGACGGAAGGGGGGTAGAATTTTAAAATGGAGGTAATCGACGAACTGGTGTCGTGGTGGAAGCATTTATCGCATTGGAGGCCCGTTTATTCCACCCATGATACCAGGATGTTCTCTACCTTAGTCTACAAGCTGGAGCAGGCTGGTATCCGGGTGAAGACGGATGTTCAGGTTTCAGAAAACAGATGCCCACTCCAAGAAAACGGCAGTTCGGAAATATGCGAATTACCTTTCTACACAGTTTATGTACCTGAGAAATACATTAAAGACGCAGAGGAACTCATATTTTATTTAAACTAAAACACCCAATGCCCAGTACCCGTATTGCATCGGGTATTTTTTTTGTTTTAAAAACCTCTAGGGATGGTGGGAGTTAGGCCCCAAGCCCCATTTCTTTTAGTTGTTTTAGGTAATATTCGGTATTAGCTTTCATATATATATATCGTTAACGAATACCAAATACAGGAATGAATATCCGGCATTTATTATTTCGGGATTTGGGGCTGCGGGGATGGAGGAGGGATAATTTGTATCGGTTACCCTGACCATATCTTTTTAGTCCCCATTTCATCAAAAGGAGGGGAAAATAGTTTGGAGGAATATGATCTATTTAAAGATGTGGTTGAACGTACGGGGGGAGATATCTATTTAGGAGTTGTAGGACCTGTAAGGACGGGAAAATCAACTTTTATAAAAAGATTCATGGATCTGCTGATTCTCCCGAAAATTAAAAATCCTAATGTGAGAGAAAGGGTAAATGATGAACTGCCGCAGAGCGGGGCGGGCAGGACCATCACCACCACTGAGCCAAAATTTGTTCCAGATACGGCCGTGGAAGTGGAAATCAAGGAAGGCCTGAAAATTAAAGTCAGGCTGGTGGATTGTGTAGGCTATACTGTGGAGGGTGCCATCGGCTATGAAGAAGAGGAAGGCCCCAGGATGGTGAAGACACCCTGGGCGGATGATGCCATGCCCTTCCAGGATGCCGCGGAAACAGGAACCCAAAAAGTCATCGATGACCATTCCACAATTGGAATAATTATCACCACAGATGGAAGCATAACTGATATTCCCAGGGAAAATTACATTGAAGCAGAAGAAAGAGTCATTTGGGAACTAAAGGAGATGGGTAAGCCCTTCATCGTTGTGCTCAACTCAACCCATCCCCATAGGCAAGATACCATAGAACTGGCCAATTCCATGGAGGAAGAATATGACATCCCAGTGATTCCCGTGGATTGCCAGCTAATGGAGGAAGGGGATATCCTAAACATTTTGGAAGAGGCCCTATATGAATTCCCAGTGACCGAAGTAAATATAGGCTTCCCCAAGTGGGTGGAGGAATTGGAGGACGAACACTGGCTGCGCAAACAATTTGAAGAAGAAGTCCGCCAAGCCATTGAAGAAGTTAAACGCCTCAGGGACATAGATTCTGCGGTGGATCTCTTAGCCCAATGCGAGCATGTGGGTAGGGTGGCATTGAAAGATGTGGATCTGGGTACCGGAGCCACCTCCATAGGGATTGCGGCAAAGGAAGGGCTTTTCTACAAGATTCTAGATGAGGAAACGGGCTTCACTATTGATGGGGAACATACCTTGCTAAAACTAATGAGGGAATTGGCTGTTGCAAAGAGAGAGTATGATAAAATAGCCTTTGGACTCCAGGAGGTCAGGGCCACGGGATATGGGGTAGTGATACCCACGGTGGAGGAAATAGTGTTGGAGGAGCCAGAAATCATCAAGCAGGGCGGTCGTTCCGGGGTCAAGCTAAAGGCTACTGCACCTTCTTATCATTTAATAAAGGCGGATATCAGTACAGAGATAACCCCCCTCATTGGCACGGAAAAGCAATGTGAAGAACTGATTCAGTGGATTCTAGAGGAATTTGAAGATAGTCCCGAAAAAATTTGGCAGACCAATATCTTTGGCAAATCTCTACATGATTTGGTCAAGGAGGGCATTCAGAGTAAATTATACCGGATGCCAGAAAATGCCCAGTTGAAACTACAGGAAACCCTTGGGCGGATAGTCAATGATGGTGGCGGTGGTTTAATCTGCATTATAATTTAAAGTCGGTGCACAGCCGGCTTTTTTATTTTTAGTCGACATTTTTTATCTGGCTGCCCGCAGCCCACCCCTTGTTTCCTGCCGAAAGGACAAGTATCAAATTTTCCCCTGCAAGCCTATCATAATAAAGGGTATTTGCCGTTACAGCGGTAATTAAAAGAACAGAGGATTGATTTCAAAACAGCAGAGATGCTGCTTTTTTTTAGTAATTTACAGCTAAAGGTCAAAAAACCGCTGCCAGCTGGGATATATCGATCGCAAAAAGCGGTGGGACATACTGTGAAAAATATATTCACATGCTATAATGTCTACCGTATGGGGATTGTTGTCTGCGATGGGTAGACGGAGGGGGTGATGAAATGGAGGATAGAAGTGAGAAATATTTACTTGTTAGGGATACCATACTGCCGGAGGCCGTAAGGAAAACAGCCCAAGCCAAAGAACTGCTTAATCGCGGAGAAGTATCCACCGTCAATGACGCCGTGTCAAGGGTTGGCATCAGCAGGAGTGCATATTATAAATACAAGGACGGGGTTTTCTCCTTCAACGCCATGAACAGGGAAAAGCTGGTCTCCATAGCCTTAGTCCTGGATCACAGGGCAGGGATACTCTCCCGAATACTCAATACCTTAGCTGAATCAGGGGCAAATATTCTCACCATCAATCAGAGCATACCCCTACAAGGAACCGCCAATGTCAGCATATCCATGGAGACCACTGATTTGAAAAGGGATTTGGAGGAGCTGCTCTTTGCCTTGAGAGATACAAAGGGAGCAAGAAAAGTTGAAGTGGTGGGGCACAGCTAGAAATATATGACAAACTACGGGAAGGTGATATTCAATGGGCAATGATACTGTTAAAATTGGACTCCTTGGTCTTGGTACCGTGGGCGGCGGGGTCGCTGAGATTTTGGCCGGGAATGGAGATGAAATTAAAAAAAGGTTGGGCCATAGATTGCAATTGGCCGGTGCCTTGGTCAGGGATATAGGGAAACAGAGGGATGGGAGTATTGATAAGGACATTCTAACCACAGAACCCTCGGATATTTTGGAAAACCCGGATATAGATATTGTGGTGGAGGTTATGGGAAGTATTGAAACTGCCTACGAATATATAATTCGGGCTTTTAAGAATAAAAAGTCGGTGGTGACTGCCAACAAAGATTTGGTGGCCGCCCATGGTAAGGAACTTTTCGAGGCCGCAGAAAAAGCCAATGTGGACTTGTTCTTCGAGGGAAGTGTTGCAGGGGGCATACCCATAATCCGGCCGTTGAAGGAATGTTTGAGCGGCAATCGTATCCAGGAAGTAATGGGAATTATCAATGGGACAACCAATTATATTTTGACTAAAATGACCTATGAGGGTAGAGAGTTTCAGCAGGCATTGGATGAGGCCCAGAAACGGGGCTATGCCGAGGCAGATCCAACGGCAGATGTGGAGGGCCATGACGCGGCAAGAAAAATTGCCATTCTCGCCTCCATAGCATTTAACAGCCGTGTGGCCTATGATGATGTATATATGGAGGGCATAACCAAAATAAATTCCCATGATATCCAGTATGCCAGGGAACTGGGTTGTGTAGTTAAACTTTTGGGTATCGCCAAGGAAACGGACGGGGAGGTGGAGGTGCGGGTACATCCATGTCTCATATCCAAAGAACATCCCCTGGCTTCAGTAAAGGATGAATACAATGCCATATTTGTCAAGGGGGACGCCGTGGGTAAAACCATGTTCTACGGCAAAGGGGCTGGAGGCTTTCCCACCGCCAGTGCCGTGGTGGGGGATATTATCTCCGCCGCCCGCAATCTCAGCCTGGGCACAACCGGCAGGATCGGCTGTACATGCTATGATAATAAAAGGATCAGGGGGATTCAGGAAGTGGCGACCAAATATTATTTACGCCTGAATGTCAAGGATCGCCCGGGGGTTCTGGCAAGTATTGCCGGAGTTTTCGGTAACTCTAATGTCAGCCTTGAATCTGTCATTCAAAAACGCATGAAAGGCGAAATGGCGGAAATAGTTCTTGTCACCCATGAGGTACAGGAATCGAATTTAAGGGATGCATTATCCATCATTGAAGGGCTGTCTGTGGTGGGGGATGTGGGCAATGTTATTCGCGTTGAAGGGAGCGATTGAATTTGGCATGGAATGGAGTAATTGAACAGTATAGGGAATATCTACCGGTGACGGATGACACGCCCTTGGTCAGCCTCAAGGAAGGTGGGACCCCCCTTATCAAAGCCCGGCGTATCAGTGAGTTGGTGGGTGCCCAAGTATTTCTGAAATTTGAAGGTATGAATCCCACGGGTTCCTTTAAGGACCGAGGCATGGTCATGGCTGTTGCCAAGGCTTTAGAAGAGAAGGCCCAAGCAGTTATATGCGCGTCCACAGGCAATACTTCAGCTTCAGCGGCGGCCTACGCGGCCAGCAGCGGAATAAATTGCACTGTGGTGATTCCGGAAGGAAATATTGCCCTGGGAAAGTTGGCCCAGGCTTTGATCTACGGCGCCCAGGTGGTTTCCATTCAAGGAAGCTTTGATGATGCTCTAAGGATAGTTCGCAGTATCACTGAAAAGTACCCCATAACTTTGGTGAATTCTCTCAATCCTTACCGAATAGAGGGACAGAAAACCGCCGCTTTCGAAATCTGTGATGTATTGGGGGCGTCACCGGACTTCCTTGCCATCCCCGTGGGGAATGCGGGAAATATCACGGCTTATTGGAAGGGTTTCAATGAATACCACCAATGCGGTAAGACTGATGGAAAACCTAAAATGCTGGGATTCCAAGCCTCCGGCGCGGCGCCTATTGTCCGGGGTCATGTGGTGGAAAATCCAGAAACCATTGCCACTGCCATCAGAATTGGCAATCCCGCCAGTTGGGATGGGGCGGAAAGGGCGATAAAGGAATCTCAGGGACTGATAGATATGGTGACCGATGAGGAAATCTTAGAGGCTTACGGCATTTTGGCCCGCACCCAGGGAATTTTTGTTGAACCGGCTTCCGCTGCATCTGTGGCAGGACTGATAAAATCCAAAGAAAAGGGTTTATTTTCGAAAGATGATACTATCGTGGCTGTACTCACCGGCCACGGCCTGAAGGATCCTGACAATGCAATTAAAAATATACCCGAGCCCATCAGTGTGCCCGCCCATGAGCAGGCAGTCCTGGATTTAATTGTAGGATAAATCACTGCTTTTTAAAAAACAATATGGCTTGCGCTAAGGAGGGTGTGAAAGGATGGTAAAGGTTCGGGTACCGGCCACCACCGCCAATATGGGGCCGGGCTTTGATGTGTTAGGGATGGCCTTAAATATATATAACTATGTAGAGATGTGGGAAATATCAGATGGTCTAGAGATTATTGTTGACGGCGAGGGCAAGGATAGTATTGACAGGGGGAAGAATAATATCGCCTACCTGATTGCTAGAAGGGTATTTGATAGGGTAGGGCATGAACCTTCTGGCCTAGGGATTAGGCTGGTCAATGAAATCCCCACCGCCCGGGGTCTTGGGAGCAGTGCAGCTGCGTTGGTGGGTGCCGCCCTGGCCGCCAATGTCGTTTCCGGAGGACAGCTAACGGAAGAAGAGATATTGGGGATGGTTTCTGAAATGGAGGGCCACCCAGATAATGCAGTACCTGCTTTGGTGGGAGGGGTGACCATTTGCATTGAGGACGACGGTGGGCTGGTATACAGAAAAATGGCCCCCCCCAGTGAACTGCAGGCGGTAATTGCCATTCCCCGGTATGAGCTTTCTACGGAAAAAGCCCGGAGCGTGCTGCCCAAAAGGGTTTCCTTTGGAGATGCGATTTTTAATATGGGAAGAGTCGGCCTGCTTGTCCATGCTCTTGAGAGAGGCGATCTGGACCTTCTAGGATTGGCCATGAAGGACAGGCTTCATCAGCCCCATAGGATGCCCCTGATCCCGGGGATGGGGGATGTTTTTTCAGCGGCCTTGGAAGCCGGGGCGGTGGGTGCGGCTTTGAGCGGCGCCGGCCCCACCTTGATTGCATTCACCGCAGGGGATGGGGATATGCCAAATATAAAAGCTGCCATGGAAGAAAAATTTAAAGATCATGAAATAAGCTGTATAATAAAAGATGTGCGTCCGGATTTGCAAGGGGCAGTAGTTTTGGATGAAAATGGGGGTAAATAGAAATGGGTATAGTTGTACAAAAATTCGGTGGTTCTTCTCTAGATGGCCCTAAAAAGATTAAAAATGTGGCTCGCCGGGTGATAGAATGCAGTAAAGCGGGCAATCAAGTTGTGACTGTGGTGTCCGCTTTGGGAGATACCACGGATAAATTGATTGAATTGGGAACGCAGGTGGCGGAGTGTCAATCACGGAGGGAAATGGATATGCTGCTCTCCACCGGGGAGCAGGTCTCCATCGCACTTTTAGCCATGGCAATCAAAGATATGGGATATGAGGTCATCTCTCTCACCGGCGCCCAGGCTGGCATTTTGACAGATAAGACCCATACAAAGGCAAAAATAATCGAAATAAATCCGGAAAGGCTGAGTAAGGAACTGGATGAAGGGAAAATAGTTATTACAGCGGGCTTTCAAGGGATAACCAATGATAATGAGATAACAACCTTGGGGCGGGGGGGTTCTGATATCACTGCGGTGGCTATTTCTGCTGCCCTCAGGGCGGATGTCTGCGAAATATTCACCGATGTGGAAGGGGTTTATACCACGGATCCAAGGATGATACCTGAAGCCAGAAAACTAGCCGTGGTAACTTACGATGAGATGTTGGAATTGGCCAGCTTAGGGGCCGGGGTGCTGCAGCCTAGATCTGTGGAGTTTGCAAAAATACATAATGTAATCCTGCATGTTCGTTCCAGCTTTAATCATCGGGATGGCACCATTGTCAGGGAGGATAGGTACATGGATAATAATTGTCAGATGGAAAAGGATGTTGTGGTCACAGGAGTGGCCTATGATCTGAATACCGCCCGTATCGGGCTCTTCGATGTTCCTGATAGGCCGGGGGTTGCTCATGGGATTTTCACCGCTCTTTCAAGGGAAAATATAAATGTGGATATGATCGTTCAGGGGGCCATGAGGAATGGCAGAAATGATATCTCTTTTACTGCTGCCTCGGAGGACATAGAGAAAGTGCTGGAAATAATGAAGCCCCTAACGGAAACCATCGGCATCAGCAAAATCACCTGTGATCGTGATGTTTCCAAGGTATCCATCGTAGGTGCCGGGATGATCACCAATCCCGGGGTGGCGGCGGCAATGTTTGAAGCCCTGGCGGAGGAGGAAATCAATATTCATATGATCAGCACCTCTGAAATAAAAGTTTCCTGCATCATAAATAAAGGGGAAACTGAGAGGGCCGTGGCTTCTATTCATAAAAAGTTCAACCTAGATAAAACGGATCAATATTTTTTAGGAAGGATTAAATGAAATCAGATATAGAGATTATTTATGAGGACAACCATCTGTTGGTGGTGGAGAAGCCGCCCAATATACTTTCCCAAGGGGATAGGACGGGGGATCCAGATATGCTTACAATATTAAAAGCGGATCTGGTGGAAAGATATAAAAAACCCGGCAATGCTTTTCTTGGATTGGTTCATCGCCTTGACAGACCCGTGGGCGGTGTAATGGTTTTTGCAAAAACCTCCAAATGTGCATCTAGATTGTCTGATCAAATCAGAAAAAGGGAGTTTGAAAAAATATACTTAGCCGCCGTGCATGGCGAGCCCGCGGAAAAGGAAGGGAAATTGCTTCATTATCTAAAAAAAGACAGGAAAGCAAATAGGGTGTTCGCGGTGGATGAGGGCACCCTGGGTGCAAAAAAGGCATTATTGAATTATCAGACCATGGAATCTAAGGGGGGCTTGAGTCTTCTAAAGATAAATCTTATTACGGGCAGACCCCATCAGATACGTGTTCAGTTTGCTTCCATGGGTAATCCCCTCTACGGGGATCAACGCTACGGCCCCGGGGAAGGAGATAGTAGGGAACAAATCGCCCTATGGTCCCATGAGATCCTTTGCCAACATCCAACCCGGAGAAAAAAAATGAGTTTCACCTGTTTGCCGGGCAAGAGGCCGCCCTGGGATATTTTCAATATGGGATGATCAGCTCTCCATAGCGACAATGGAATTTATAATATGAAGTGGGAGCAAAAATTTGACACCACAGCGGATGGATTGTATTATTGACAGTATTATATTGATACCGGCTTTCTGTTTATGCCGGTGGTGGTTTTGGGAGAAGCGGTGGGGGATACCGCTGTGGAAATTTAATTACATAATATCTAACTGGAGGTCTAATAATGGGCAAATCATACAACCCCTATGAAATAGCGCAGGAGCAGTTTGATGGTGTAGCAGAAAAATTAAATTTGGATGATGCTACCCGCCAGCTGCTTCGTCAGCCGATTCGGGAGAATCACTTTTTGATTCCTGTGAAGATGGATGATGGGAGTACAAAAGTATTTAATGGATATCGGATTCAACATAATGATGCCAAGGGCCCTGCCAAGGGTGGGACAAGGTTTGACCCCTTGGAGACGGTGGACACCATCAGAGCCCTGTCCATGTGGATGACATGGAAATGCTCTGTTGTGGACATACCGTTGGGAGGAGGAAAAGGCGGAATTGTTTGTGATCCTAGGGAGTTAAGCCCCAGGGAGCAGGAGCAGTTATGCCGGGGATGGGTGCGTCAAATTTCCCAAAACCTCGGCCCCGTAACCGATGTCCCGGCACCGGATGTGGCTACAAACGCCCAGCACATGCTTTGGATGCTGGACGAATATGAACCCATCCATGGGGGCAGGTACCCCGGCTTTATCACGGGCAAGCCTGTGGGTATGGGAGGATCCCTGGGCAGGACTGAAGCCACGGGCTTTGGTGTGGTCTATGTGCTGAGGGAGGCATTGGAAAGGTTGAATATAGATATCAAAAACACCACTGCCTGTATCCAAGGCTGCGGCAATGTAGCCCAATACGCTGCAAGGCTGTACAGTGAGCTGGGGGGCAAGATTGTCTCCATGTCCAGCTGGAGCCATAATGACAAACAGGCGTTCACTTACCGGCTGCCAGAAGGCATTGATGTGGATTCCCTGATTGATATTACGGATACCTATGGATGCATAAACAGGGAGATGGCTGAGAAATTGGGCTTGGAAATACTTCCTGGGGAGGCTTGGATCGAGCAGGATGTGGATATACTCATTCCGGCGGCTCTGGAAAATCAAATCACCGCGGAAAATGCAGAAAAAATAAGCCAACAGGTGAAAATTATTGCCGAGGCGGCCAATGGACCTACTACGCCGGATGCCGATGAGATAATCAATCAAAGGGATATATTTGTGATTCCCGATTTTCTAGCCAATGCCGGCGGGGTTACCTGCAGCTATTTTGAGCAGGTACAAAACAATATGAATTATTATTGGGAAAAAGATGAAGTGATTGAAAAGCTGGAGATCAAAATGACATCGGCTTTTAACTCTGTATATGAGTTGGCCCGGGAAAAAGACCTCACCATGCGGGATGCGGCCTATGTCATTGCCGTCAAGCGGGTTGCCGAGGCGGTAAAAAGTCGGGGATGGGTTTAATCTCCTTGACCTTACCTAAAATATTATAAAACAAAGAATGGCTTCCCCAGGGAGGCCGTTTTTTTTATGTTAACCTTTTGTGTTTACCAAGGTATCTTGTCAAGAAACCAAATAAAAAGAGGAAAAATATAGAATCATGTCGAATTTTGGAAAATAGTATCTGGTATACCAGATAACCCCATATTTGGCAAACCTGTTGAAAAGCAGGGACGCAAAGCCGCGGGTCTAAAGCAGCTAAAAAGCCAGGACAGCCAGGCTGCATATAGTATGGTGATATGAATCGGCAAGAAGCCCCGCAAAATGCGGGGTTTTAGTATGCCGGGGGCTAAATGCGTTAATTCGTCAGAGAGGGGGCTGTATAAAGAGCAGTTTTAATTTTCACCGGCACGGCAGCTGATTTTTAGATGATTGCACATTACTCGACAAAGATTGACAAAGAAGGAGGAGGTTTGACATGAAAAAGGGTTTTAATCCTGGACTCAGGGGCAAGCTTACATTACTTATTTCAGTGGTGGTACTGGTGGCCGTGGGTGTGGTGGGCCTTATCTCCACCTTTTCCATGCAGGAGGAGATGGAAAGAGAAATAAAAGAGAGCCAAATGCTTTTGGCGGAAACCTTTGGTGCCGAGGTGCAGCAATTCTTCGATGATGCTCGGGGCGTGGTGAGGATGACGGCCCAACTGCCGGCTGTGAGGGATGTGTCCTCCATACCAGAGATCCGAGAGGACATCAAGGGCGTACCCAGGGATGTGGATGTCCCCAAAAGAGAAGTGATGAACCATGTCATCGATAAATATGGGGATTTCTCCTATATGGAACAGGTGACCCCCGATGTGGGGAATAATATACTCATTGAGCCCTGGGATTTTCAACTGGATCTACAGCAGTTGGATTTTGGCCACCGGGATTGGTTCAAGGGTGCCGTTGAAAAAATGGATGCACATATTTCTGAAGTATATATCAGTTCCTCATTAAATGCACCGGTGGTGGCCATTTCACACCCCATAGTGGACGATGCAGGAGATCTCACAGCCGTCTGGATGGGAGCCCTCACTCTTGATAGGCTAAATGATCTTAGTCGTCAGCTGACCTTTGGAGAAACTGGACATGCCTATCTGGTGGATCGACTTGGGACTTTGGCGGCTCACCCGGATCCGGAATATACTAGGGATATAAGAGATGTCACGGATATCATCATGGTGCAAAGGGCCATGGCCGGAGAAAGCGGAGTGGGGGAATTTCATGACCCCTTAGAAGGGCAGGAAGTACTTGCATCCTACATGCCCATAGGGGACACGGGATGGAGTATAGTGGTCACGCAAAATCTCGATGAAGCCTTTGCTCCCGTGAATGCAACCCTAAGGAAAATAATTGCTACGGCGGGGATCCTGCTGCTGGTATTCATCCTTCTGGCATTTTGGATTGCGAACTTCTTCAGCCGACCCATTGCCAGAATGGCAGATGCCGCAGGTAAAGTGGCAGGGGGGGATCTCACCGAGAGAATAGAAATAAACTCCAAAGATGAGGTGGGTGTGCTGGCGGGGGCTTTCAACGATATGGTGGACAGCCTGAAGAATTTGATTGTCCAAATTCAAAATACCAGCGGACAGGTATCCTCCGCTTCAGAAGAATTGAGCGCTTCCTCGGAGGAATCCCAAAGAAGTGTGGAACAGGTAACATTGGCCATCCAGGATATGGCCCAAGGAGCCAACGAGCAGGCCACCAGTTCCCAGGAAATGTCGGAGATGGCTGAGCAGATCACTTCTGCCATCCACGAGAACTACAATCGGGTGGAGGGTATCTCCGAAGCATCCGAACAAACTGGCAATCTGGTAGAAGAGGGCTTAAGGGCTGTGGAAGAACAAAAGCTCAGGATTCAGGAAAGCACGGAAGCCACAGAAAATGTCGGTGGTTCCATCGAGCACCTGGCCAGGGAAGCACAGGAAGTTGGCAGGATACTGGAGACTATATCAAATATTGCCGATCAAACCAATTTATTGGCATTGAATGCCGCCATTGAGGCAGCCAGGGCGGGGGAACATGGTCGGGGCTTTGCAGTGGTGGCGGAGGAGGTCAGGGAGCTGGCTGAGGGTTCTGCTGATGCCACCCGGGATATTGCACAAATCGTTCAAAGAATACAGGATGGAGCCAAGGAAGCCATGGAGGAAATGGAAAAATCCAAAGAGACGATGGAAGCCCAGGAAGCAGCAGGTGCCCATACCAGCAGTGCTTTCCAAAATATTGAGGAAGCCGCCAATGCTGTGATAGAGAGAATAGAGGGGATAATAGCATCCTCCCGAGAGATTGATGAAAATTCCGAGAGGCTGTCCGGAAGCATCCAATCCGTGGCGGCAGTGTCCGAAGAAAACGCGGCATCAGCTGAGGAGGTCTCTGCCAGCAGCGAGGAACAAAATGCCGCTCTAGAGGAAATTGTCTCCTCTGCCGAGGCCCTGGCTGGTATGGCACAGGAGCTCCAGGAGGCTATATCCGTCTTTAGATTATAAATAATGACCCAAAACCAGCCAATGGTTTATTTTTAGTGAGACCATGATGGTAATGCATCAAAGATGAAGGGGTTTGCCGAAGGCTTTAGAAAGGGGAATACCTGATTAATAAATCCAAGCAAAGTTGAATAACCTCATATTACAGAGGATCCCAGATGTCTGGGATCCTTTTTTTGTCCAAAAATAACGTTAACCCCCAGGCAAAAGATGGTATACCAAGGAATTCCAATGGTATTCCAGGATACATAGAGGTTTTGCTCGGAAATGGTCGAAATACGCGGTAACATGCAATCACAAATGCTATATTTAGCAAACCTATTGAAAGATAGGGACGCAAAGCCATGGGTCTACGGTTCCGAAGAGCTGTGATTGCCGGGCTGCCGATGTAATATGTTTTACTATTTATCCATCTGCCCTGCCGGCCCCAGGGCGTTTTTAATGCATGTAAGGCTGCGGGAATGGTTGTTTTTCAATTTCCAAGGGAGGAGGTATGATTTTGCCCAAGTTTCATAGGGCAGTGTGACCAGAATGATTCATAAATTTATAAGATTTTCATTACAAGGAACTGGAGGAGAAGGCAACAAATGGGGAAAATATTCAACTTTGGGCTGCGGGGTAAATTGACATTATTGATATCCATAGTAGTAATTGCCGCTGTTGGTATTGTGGGGTTTATCTCTATATCTTCCATGCAAATAGGAATGGAAAAAGAAATTCAGGAAAATCATATGCTCTTGGCAGAGACCTTTGGTGCTGAGGTGCAGCAATTTTTTGATGATGCCAGAGGTGTAGTAAAGATGACCGCAAGTTTACCCATAGTGCGGGATGTATCCTCAATATCGGAGATCAGCGAGGAATTTAAAGGCATCCCCCGGGATGTAGATGTGGAGAAGCGCGAAATAATGAGTTCAGTTATTGAGGAGTATGGGGATTTCACATATATGAGGCAGGTGACTCCCGATATTGCCAGGAGCATTGTCATGGAACCTTGGGAGACTCAAATAGATACCGATCAGATGGATTTTGGTGACAGGGATTGGTTCCAAGGAGCATTGAGTAATAAGGATATATATATCTCTGAGGTCTTCATCAGTGTTGCCCTGGGGCATCAGCCGGCGGCTGCCATCTCATGCCCTATAATCGGGGCGGATGGGGAGCCCACCGCTGTATGGATGGGAGCACTTTCCCTGGGAAGACTCAATGATTTGAGCAGGCAGTTGACTTTTGGTGAAACAGGGCATGCATACTTGGTGGATCACCGTGGTATTCTGGCAGCCCACCCAAATACCGAATTTACCAGCGAGATTACAGATGTGACTAATGTGTCCATGGTCAGTAAGGCCATGGCCGGTGAGAGCGGAGTGGGGA
Source organism: Clostridia bacterium (assembly GCA_012519005.1). GTDB lineage: Bacteria > Bacillota > DTU086 > DTU086 > DTU086 > JAAYRB01. The sequence goes on along the minus strand of JAAYRB010000109.1, from coordinate 1,756 downwards.
GGTTTCATGACCCTCTGGAGGAGCAAGAGGTCCTGGCCGCATATATGCCCATCGGGGATACTGGATGGAGTATAATTGTTTCGCAAAATGCCGATGAGGCCTTTGCGTCGGTCAGGGAGACACTTTGGAAGGTTCTGTCCGCGGCGGGGATCTTACTCCTGGTCTTTATTTTATTTGCGTTCTGGGTTTCAAACTTTTTTAGCCGACCTATCACCAGGATTGCCGAGGCGGCGGCAAGGGTTGCCGGGGGAGATTTGACGGAAACCTTGGACATCAGTTCTAAGGATGAGATTGGGAAATTAGCTGGGGCATTTAATAATATGATTGACGGTCTCAAAAATCTAATCATCCAAATTCAAAATACCGGTGACCAGGTGGCCTCATCATCCCAAGAGCTCAGCGCCTCCTCGGAAGAATCCCAAAGAAGTGTAGAGCAGGTGACATTGGCCATCCAGGATATGGCCCAAGGAGCCAACGAGCAGGCCACCAGTTCCCAGCATATGTCTGAAATGGCGGAACAGATAAACTCTGCAATCAGTGAGAATTATGGTCGAGTGGAAGGTATCTCTGAGGCGGCGGGCCAGGCAAGAGACTTAGTAGCGGAGGGCCTTAAAGTTGTGGAGGATCAGAAGCAGAAGATTCAGGAGAGTGTAGAGGCTGTGGAAAATGTCGGAGGTTCCATTGACCACCTGGCCAAGGAGGCCCAGGAGGTGGGCCATATATTGGAGACCATATCCAATATTGCTGATCAGACCAACTTGCTGGCACTGAATGCTGCTATTGAGGCCGCCCGGGCCGGGGAACACGGCCGTGGATTTGCAGTGGTGGCTGAGGAAGTCAGGGAGTTAGCGGAGGGTTCGGCACAGGCCACCGGTGAAATTGCACAGATAGTTCAAAGGATTCAAGCCGGTGCCCAGGAGGCCATGACTGAAATGAACAAATCCAAGGAAACTGTAGAGGCACAGGAAGCGGCCGGAGCGCTGACCGGCGATGCTTTTCAAAACATAGCCGAAGCGGCGGCCATGGTAATGGAGAGGGTGGAGGGTATTATCAATTCCTCCAGGGAAATTGATAAAAATTCAGAAAGACTAGCGGAAAGCATCCAATCCGTGGCGGCAGTATCCGAAGAAAACGCCGCATCTGCGGAGGAAATATCCGCGGGAAGTGAGGAGCAGAATGCCGCCTTGGAGGAGATAGTATCCTCTGCGGAGGCCCTGGCCGTAATGGCACAGGAGCTGCAGCAGGCCGCAGCAACATTCAACCTCTAGCAATAAAATATTGAAAAAGAAATGCCTGACCCACAACTAAAGATATATATTTGATAATACAACAACCATCTAAAGGGGGGATTTTCCCCCCTTTCGGTTCTTCAAAAATATTTGACTTTCAAATGGAGTATGAAGTATAATTAACTTTGCATGTAGATGGAATCTTGTATCGGGACGTGGCGCAGCTTGGCAGCGCGCTTGAATGGGGTTCAAGAGGCCGCAGGTTCAAATCCTGTCGTCCCGACCAGGTGGAGCCGCTGGTTCTTTTTTGGAATCAGCGGCTTTGTGTGTGTTCCACACTTTTTCCCTGGGAGTACATGCAAGCTGGCTTGGGGTCAATAAGGTATAAGAAAGGCCCGCCGAGGGGCGGGCTTTTTGGCTCATGTCTTTGTCTCTATCTGCGGCCTTGTAAATAATCTTAGGGACCAAATACCGGCTATTCCAATGATGGTGTAGATTATTTTACTGATCATCATGGTGCTGCTGCC
>JAAYRB010000108.1 GCA_012519005.1 Clostridia bacterium | reverse complement strand
CCTTAAATCGATCAATATCCTCAGTTAAAATTTTACTGGGTCCCTTTATGCGCCCTCCCATCCTTCTGATTTTAGCACCAAGATGTCTTTTTAGGAGTGCCTGGTCTATATTGTGTTTATCAAGTATCCTTCCCCTGGGCGTAATTGCACCGGCACCCCTACCTATTACAAGGGCGGCAAGACCATAATCCCCTGTGACTACCACATCCCCGGCCTTGACCCTATTGGCCAGCTGAATATCCACGCTCTGGGGTGTGTCGTCCACATATATTATTTTTCCTTTGGGGAAATCGTTAGAGAAATGAGCTAAACTTCGAAAGACCAGGACATCAATGTCCATTTTTTCTGCAATCCCTAAGACTTCCGGGATTACCGGACAGGAATCACCATCAATTAAGATCTTCAGAATTATCACCTAATCGTATTTCATCCATTGTTTAATAAACTTCTATATCCTCAAAATAATATCCTTTATTATAAAAAATGCTGAACATTTTATTTTCTATGAGTATTATCTGATGTATTTTTTTGAGCCATAGCAGGAAAATATAAATGGAAAGGAGTGTGGGAAATGATCAAGCTTTTATCCTTGGTACTGTTGGTTTTTATCGGAGGCGTAACCCTATATGCTTTATATAAGGGGATGATATACCCGCTTATACATCCATTATTGAAGAATAAACAATAGTTTCATTCTGTAGCAATACTTACCTCATGACAGCTCAATACTAGTATGCTATACTTCAGTATAGAAACACTCTTCATTCTTTTTGAGCCTCCCTTTAACCTGAGAGGGCACTGACAAGGTGCCCTCTTCCTTTTTTTACCTAAAAATCCATGTATAATAATTCCCCAAGGGGCTATAATAGTACACGAGGGAACAGCCAATCTCCTGTTAGCTGTTTAGTCAGCATCTAACTAGCTTGACCGCAAAAAAGAGATGGGCTTTTCCCTCTCTTTATTTCTTTTCGTGTCAGCATGTATTTATATTAGGTAGTCATGGATTCAACGGAAAGGTTATTAAGGGGCTAAATTTGAAAACCTTTAGGGATAAAGAATTTTTGGTACTGGGATATTGCGAATCTGTCCGTCATACCGGCTATGTAATCACAAACATCCCGATAGAGTGTACTCTCATTCATATCGCTGCCCCTTTTTTCTGAGCTGCCCGGCAGCTCATCGGGATTTTCCAAATAATAGTGGAATAAACCCTTAATTAAAACCTTTGCCTTACCCTCCTCACCCTTGGCGGAAGAATCGCTGTAAATCCTTTTGAAAAGAAAATCCCTTAATCCATCGGTCAGCTCCCACACGATGGGGCTCATCCTGATATCATCCCTACCTTTGCTGTTCAGGATGATATCCACAGTCATATTATTTATGCGGGTTCGACAATCCCCACCCAGTTGGGAAATATATGACCGGGGTAAATCATCTGTATCAAGGATACCGCCCCTTATGGCATCATCTATATCGTGATTTATATAGGCAATACGGTCAGCAATTTTCACCACCCGGCCCTCCAATGTGAAGGGGATCCCATTTCCCGTGTGGTGGAGTATTCCATCCCTCACCTCCTCGGTGAGATTCAACCCTCCGTATTTTTCCAGGTGTTCAACAACCCGCAGACTCTGAACATTATGCTTGAAACCTCCCGGCATAATTTCATCCAAAATCTCTTCTCCGGAGTGGCCAAAAGGAGTATGACCCAAATCATGCCCCAGAGCAATGGCCTCTGTCAAATCTTCATTCAGGTTCAACCCCCTGGAGATGGTCCTGGCGATTTGAGAAACCTCAAGGGTATGGGTTAGGCGTGTCCTAAAATGATCGCCCTCCGGTGCAATGAACACCTGGGTCTTATGTACAAGCCTTCTAAATGATTTGGAATGTATGATCCGATCCCTGTCCCTTTGGAAATCAGTCCTCACCGCACACTGGGCCTCAGGGTGCTTCCTTCCCCTGGAATCAATACTTTTGGTCGCAAAGCCGGACAATGCATTCTCTTTTTCTTCCAAGTATTCTCTGATTAACATGGGAATACCACCATAAATTCTTTTATAATGCCCAGGGGGGGTAACTGTTTTGGGTCCCCCTTAAGGGCAAGATTAAAGCCCGGATAAACCGGGCTCTATTGTCATTAAACTGCAACAACTTCCTTTACACCATCTACTTCCCTCAACAGCACTTCTTCAATGCCATGTTTCAAAGTCAAGCCCGCCATAGGGCAGCCGCTGCAGGCTCCGGTGAGCCTGACCTTGACGATCCCGCTTTCATCGTCTACATCTACCAGCTCAACATCGCCCCCATCAGCTTTCAGCATGGGTTTAACTTTTTCTAAAGCCGCTTCGACCTTTTCTCGCATCTGGAGCAGACCTCCCCTACTTTAAAATGCTTTGAATATTATAGCATAAAGTATTTCCATTTGCTATTGTACTATCATACACCAGATATAAATATTAGTCCAATCCCCCAAATATTGAATGATAAGATCTTCTCCGCCGTGTAGGAGGGCATCAAAGAAACAGACAGCAATACCCATCTCAAAACCTATATCCTGCCCACACCCTTGCGCAGTATTTTTTCTATTTCCATAATGGAGTGGGGTTTATAAAAGTAATAACCCTGGACATCATGGCACATATTTTTGCTGAGGAATTTCAACTGTGTATCCGTTTCCACCCCCTCTGCTAGAACCTCCAGGCCCAAACTGTTGGCTAAATTGATTATAACTTTTATGATGGCCTTGTCTTTTTCACTAACCTCTATACCATGTATGAACTGCATATCAATCTTGATTCGATCTATGGGCAATAATTTTAAACGGTTCAAGGAGGAATATTCCACCCCAAAATCATCGATGGACACGGACACCCCTAATTCCTTCAACCTATTTAATATATTAGCGGAGGATTCAGCCTGCCTTGTGGCAATACTTTCCGTGATCTCCAGCTCCAGGTATTTAGGATTCATCCCCGTATCCCTTAGGATTTGATCAACATCCTTTGCGAAATTAGGGTTGGTGAACTGGGCTATGGAGAGGTTCACTGCCATGCGCAGGTGTGGGAAGCCCATATCCTGCCATTTTTTGTTTTGTTTCACCGCCGTTTCCAGGACCCATAAACCAATACTGTTTATCATCCCATTTTTTTCTGCCAAGGGTATGAATACATTGGGAGGGATCATGCCCATTTTTGGATGCTTCCAGCGCAGCAATGCCTCAAGACCCACAATCTTGCCCGTGTCAATATTCACCTGGGGCTGATAGTGAAGGATCAACTCATCCCTTTCCTGTGCCCTATACAGGCTGTTGGACAAAGCCATGTTTTTCTTTACTTCTTCCTTCATATTCTCTGTACACAGGACATATTTGTTTTTTACCCCCGGATTTCGCCCTATACATTGCAATATCCGCATTTTTGATCAATGTTTCTGCCTCTGCACCATCATAGGGGAAGACAGCAATACCTATACTGGCAGTTATGTATAATTCCCTTCCATCGATTTTAAAAGGCTCGGCAAATAAATCCATGATGTCATCGGCTACTTTTGTTATGTCCTTTGCACTGGATATATTATTCAGCATAATTAAAAATTCATCCCCGCCGAACCTGGCAACGGTATCGGTCTTACGTAATCGTTCCTTTAGACCGTGGGCCACCTTTTTTATTAGGCCATCCCCGCATCTATGTCCAAGTATGTCGTTTACAGTTTTAAAGTTATCCAGATCCATGAACATGACACCGACAAAATTGCTATGGCGTTTTGCCATGTGAAGGGCTTGGTCCAATCTATCCGTAAAGAGTGTGCGATTCGGTAGACCTGTGAGGCGGTCATAATAGGCCATATATTCTATTTCCTTTTCCGCCTTTACCTTCATCATCCCATCAGCAAGCAGATTGGAAAATATTTTTAACATCCCAAGATAATGATCTGACCACTTTTTCTTCGATTCCACAGAATCAAGCCCGATGAAACCCATGATTTCATCATTTTTTTCAAAGGGTATGGCTACGAGGGATTTTATATTCTGCCTATTGAGCCTGGCCCTTTCCGAAGCCGCCCCGTGGGGCAGCTTGTCTATATCGTCTATATAGAGAACCTTATCTCTTTTCAGCTGCTCCATCCACCAAGGGTATTCCTCCGCGGTAATTTCGTGGGCCCTTCCCAGCCCAGGGCTGATCCCACTCCTGCACCATTCATGTAGATATTTCATGGCCCCCCCACCGCATCCGGAGGAAAACACATAGGCCCGATCCACTAAAAAAAACTCACCTATCCCGCGAAGCATATTGTTGATCTTTTCATCAATATTTTCCTGATTAACATTGACAAAATCAAAGGAAATTTCAGAAATTACCTTCTGAAAATCCATTTGACGGATATTCTCTTTCAATCTTTTCACGTAAATCTTGTTCACCACAGATCCCAGCCAAAATGCTATCAGAAACATACCTATCCTTAACAAGAAGTCGATTTTATCCATTTGTACATCCCCAATGGGGGCATATACCCAAACAAGTATTTGAGTAGCCACCGCTGTGACCATAATTAGACTCAATGGAATCCGAGTATCAAAAACAAGGGAAGTAATCATTAAAATAATAGGGAACGCCCAAACTGTTATGGAGGAATACTCTATGAACAAAAGGGTAATCAGAGGAATGCTGAGGAGAGCAAGTAATATTATCAATACACTTCTGGTCTTCTTGTCCTTCATGAGCTTAATAATCATGATTGCAATTCCTATGAAGAATAAAAATATACTGGAAACCAACATGGAGTGAAGGCTTTCCTCACCCATGGTCATATACGGCAGGAATCTAGGGAGAAAACACAACAGCCCCGATGCAATAAACACCATGGACAGATGATAGTAGAGACTTTCCCTGGCCCTTTCATCCAATATAGTATCGTCCCGGGCTTCTTCTATTTTTCCCAGAAGACTGTAATTCTTTATTGAGTAGTAAATTGCCGCAATTGGTATGAGGGTCAGCACCGGTGCCATTTGGGGTAAGGGATTTTTTAGATGAGAACTCAAAATCACATCTGTGAGGCTCCCAAAAAACAGAGCAGCCAAAATGGCGGAGGAAATTAAATTTACCTTTTTCCCGGTGCCCACATCCGGCGACTTTTTCTTCCAACGCCAGAGAAGCATCAGGCTGATCAATATATAGCCGGCATAGTAAGCATAGAAAAACAAATCCCAGATATTGTGGGAAGAAACATTGACCCAGCCGTAATCCATCCTTATTAAATTATAATGGATCGCCGTGGTTTTACTAGAAAGTGAGTGCAGATACATATTGACCGCGGCGGGAATGTACAAAAGGAACAATAGGTATTGGGGTAAATTTGTAGGCTTTAATCTTTCACCCCTATTTTCATCGGTGAGCAGCAGGAAAAAATGCAGCAATAAACTGTAGATGGATGCCCACCCCAGGGCGGAAAACCGCCTCCAAAATAGGGCTATGTCCCCACTGGGAGCTGAATTGGCCATGGAGAATCCAAAGGACCAAAGACAGAGGGCAATACATACACCCAAGAACAGCCTGTTTAAATAAGATTTTGAATCCAGGTGGATAATATATATTCCAAAAAATAAATAGACGGCAAAGGCTATGAAAAATAATAGTGAGAAAGATAAAGGAGCATAATCCATGAAACATACCTCCATAAAAAACCTTTGCTGCTTATAAAAAGGAAAGAGGGCTTATTTTACCTTTCTTTAGTATTCTATCACACTAAAGAGGGGAGGGGGACAGCTGCACCTATAAAAATGTAAATCCTTACAAGTCCATATGCTGTTCTCCTAAAGCCCTAGGCTGTTGTATGAACCCGCAAACATATCCCAACCCGTCCAATATCCTCCATGCCGCCCGTATTATGTGACTCGTTTCGACATACGGTATGGAAAATCATGCTGTTTCCCCGAATTATTTACAAAATAAAAGCACCACCCAAGCCATGGATGATGCCGGACCCCCTATTTTTTGCATAATTGCTGCACCCCACTCAGTAGGGGGTTGATTTATGATTTCCAGCAGTACAGAAGGTGATAAATTGAATCCGTGGAGATGGACCTTCGACCCTTGGTTATTATCTTCCCACTAATCCACTGGTCCGTCTGCTGCCCCCTGGAGCGCCCCACCGGCGATGGCCCAAAGATAGAGGCTGGCCACCGTGCCATAGGGCGAATAAAGCCTTTTATACTTTCTGAATTCTTCACGGCTTATATCTTCAAGTCCATAGAGCATCATCATGCCCCTACGAATAGCCAGATCCCCATGGCTCACAACATCAGGACGCTGTAGTGAAAAGGTGAGAACCATCTCAGCTGTCCACGGGCCGATACCCTTAACGGTGGTCAATTCCTTAATAACTTCATTGTCGGACATGCCCCTGAGAGATTCTATACTCAATTCGCCATCCTTCACCATCTTGGCAAAGCCCCTGATATATCCAGCTTTCCTAAAAGTTATTCCCAGCCTCTGCAGTTCATCTTCCTGCAGTGTATATATATTATCTACATTGACAGCCCCAATCTTGTCCCTGAGTCTTTTCCAGATGGTTTCCTGTGCCGGGGTGGATATTTGCTGACCTATTATATGGCGAATCACGGAAGAAAAAATATCATCATCCACCTCACGGTATATATGACCTATTTTATCAACAGCCCGGTCAAGAAGCGGATCACGACCCTTTAGATATTCTGTTTCCTTTATGCCGTATTGAAAATAAATGCGTTCCTCTGTTTCCAAGGACATTGATACCCTGTTCCCTCCCACTGGAATGTATTTTGTTTAGATGAACCCAGTTTCTCTCCATGCTGTGGATTATCCTTTGGCCCTACAATAAACCCCGGCGGCAAAATAAGGGAAATTGGGATAAGTTTGTTTAGATCCATAGATACAAATAGTCAATTAGAAATAGAAACTATTGGGGGTAGGGAACCACAATGGACACTTCATTTACCTTCTGGATGGCCACGGGGATCCCAAAGACTTCCTTTATATTTCGGGGAGTCATGACCTCCCTACCTCCATGGGCGAAAATACTGCTGTCTTTGAGAAGCAGGAACTTATCGCAGTATCTTAGAGCAAGGTTCAAATCATGAATAACGATAATAACAGATATTTTTTCCGTCAGCGCAATATTTCTTATGATCCTCAGCATCTCATGCTGATTTTTTAGGTCAAGATTGCTTGTGGGTTCATCCAAAAGCAGCACCTTGGGCTGCTGTGCCAGGGCCCTAGCCAGCATCACCTTCTGCAGCTCCCCCCCACTCAACTCATCTATGTAACGAAGAGCCATGCCCTTCAATCCCATTTGTCTAATGATATTTTGAACGATATCGTAATCCTCTTGTACGGGGCTGAATTTAATATAGGGTTTCCTGCCCATGAGGATGGCGTCAAAAACCGTGAAACGGCTGGTTTCACTCTGTTGAGCTACATAAGCAATATGTTTTGCCACTTCCCGGCCCTTCATCCCCATAATATCTCTATTATCCACATACACTGCTCCATTTTGAGGATGAATAATACGATTTAAACAGCTGAGAAGTGTGCTTTTACCGGCACCATTGTTGCCCAGAACAGCCGCAACGCAGCCTTCCTGGGTCCGGAAGCTGATCTCATCCAATATTGGTCTGTCAGGATGGTAATAAAATCTCAAGGAATCCGCCTGAATCATCTGGGAAGCCCCCTAAATAATAGATACAAAAACATGGGTGCACCGAAAAACGAGGTGATGGCTCCGATGGGCAAAATAACCGGTGCGGCCGCAAGCCTTGCGGCGGTATCACTGAGCAGCAGCAGGAATGCACCCATTCCCGCTGAAGCAGGAAGCAAATATCTATAATCACTACCCACCAACCTTCGCACAAGATGAGGGGCAATGAGTCCTATGAAATTGATAATCCCCACAAATGAAACAATAATGGATGCGGAGAGGGAACAGATAATCATCCCCACCACCCTGAGACCATCCACATTCACCCCCAGGCCCTTTGCCGTATGCTGCCCCCCCTGCAGTACATTGTAATTCCATGAATTATAACTAAAGTAGGCCAGGGAAATGCTGACCACGGCGGCAATGATAGACGCTTCCCGCCAGGATGTCCTGCCCAGATCACCGAAGGTCCAAAAGACCACCGCCGCAACTTTCACATCATCAGCGAAATACTGCATCAAGGTGGTTCCCCCTGAGAACAGGAAACTTAAAGCTACTCCGCAAAGAATCATTGCTTCCGGGGATATTTTTTTGAAACGGGAAAGTGCCAGGATTACCGCAGCAGCGGACATGGAGCTTAGAAAAGCACAAATCGAGATCATATAGGGGTTGATAATGGTTACACCATCAAAGATTTGCCCCTGAACACCGGCACCAAAATATATGATGGCAATAGAGGCACCAAAGGCCGCCCCCTGGGATACCCCCAGGGTTGATGAGGAAGCCAGAGGATTTCGGAGAATCCCCTGCATCACACATCCCACAACGGCCAAACCAGCGCCAGCTGTAACAGCGGTGACTATACGGGGCATCCGTATATTCCAGACAATCCTTGCCGCATTCTCTGTGCCCTTCCCCAACAGCGTCAGCATTACTTCATTGAGAGGTAGGCCGGAAGAACCTGAACTGATTGCAATTAAGGCCATGATAATAGTGAGGGCCATGATTATCAAAATAACTAATTTTTTTTGCCGAATGTAGCCCTGGTAGGACTGTGCTTTTAAGGTACTGTGCAAGGTACTATTCCCCTATCTTGATGACACCAAAGGTAAGGTCCGCCCTTTCAAGATTTTCATAGAAAGGCTGCCCCAACATCCTTTGGAAAATTTCATCTGCCTTTTCTTTTGGATCAATATCCCTAAATTGGTCAGGGAAGATCACCTTACCCGCGTAGTATGCATCGGCAATGGCAATTTCTATATTTGTATTATTATAGTTGTAGGGGAGCTGCGTATAGACCCTACCATCTTTAACTGCCCGGAGACTGTCATAAAAACCAGGGTTTTTTTTATAATCTTCATTCACCAGGTTCATATTGCTGGGATTTAAAAAAATGATCTCGGGGTCCCACACCAAAACCTTTTCGTGATCAATCATGAATGCTCCATCCCCCCCGGTTTCATCCACCACATTTTTTGCGTTAATCGCCGTGAAGGGAGGATAATTTGCATGGGTTCCTTCAAAGCCACGCCCCCCTCTAAAGCTAACAGCCCCGGTATATACCGTTGGCTTTTCTTCCTCCGGGATGTCCTTTGTACGGTTATGTAAATCCTCCTGCCATCCCCTCATGCTTTCAATAACTTTTGTACAATGTTCTTTGGTTCCCATAATATCTCCCACCAGCCGCAGAGAATCATATACACTTTCATCAAAAATGCCGCTGTAGTCCAGGGCCACCACAGGGATGCCAGTTTTAGCCTGTAGATCATTTATGGTATCCAAGGACATATTACTGAAGACCAGATCCGGCTTTAGTTGGACCAACTCTTCATGATAGCAGATATCCTTACTGCCCCCGGAACCCACCGTAGGCAGCCTTGAAAAGTCCTGGCTGTTCACCACAGTGTAGGGCATTTCCACGATATTTTCCTTGTCCATATCGGTTACTCCCACCAGTTTATCTGCACAGCCGGCATAGGTTATCAATCTAGCAGCGCTGCCGGCAGCTGCTATGGATTCCACCCGTGCAGGAATTTCCACCTCTCTGCCCAAGGAGTCAATGATAACTCTCATGTATGCTTCCCCCTGGGCTGTAGTGTCAGATGATTCGTGGGAGCAGCCAACAATTATTACAACCAACAAGACCGCAAAAACAAGTAAATATGGTTTCTTACCCAATGCCTTCATGCAGTGCAACCCCCTTTACCAGCCCCTATCGTAGACTATAAGGCAATCCATACAAACCTTTTTTCCGTCCTGAAGACGCATTTTATGCTCCGCGGCGCCCTCGCCGCAGACCTCGCAGTCCACCCTTCGAAACAATCGGGCTTTCTCAGGAAGGGTAAATTTTGGAGACGAAAATTCGAAAATATCTTCCAAGGGGGCATTCAATAGATACTGCCGCCATTCCTGGGATTCCATGTTTTCATCTCTCTCTGCCTTTAAATAAAGACGCAGTTTCCTGCCGCTGTGGCGGTGATAGAAGGAAAAGGCTTGTTTCCCCGTTCCTCTGTAAATCAAATTTCCCTTTCCCATAGTACAGCTGAGAATGGCCTGGATGGCATCCACCCCACAGGCATCATTTTCAGTAACACATACAATCTCCTCATCGGAGGAGGGACCAAATCCCATTCTTTCCATTACAGCCTCGCAAGCCCTGACACCAATGGCTAATCCAGGGCATTCATGCCCATGAAAAGATACCGCCTGATCCCATAATTCCTTCTTCATCCCAGATTACCCCCTTTCAAGGCCTTCCGAACCTGCCAAGAAATAGTTGTGATAATGGTATCCACATCCTCATATATAAAGCCACCTACAGCAATGGAGCGCAAATACTTTTTGATCCTCCCCTCTTCTTCCAAGGAAACCTCCCCATAGGTTTTCACACGATTTATATACAGCGTACAGGCCTCATCAAGCGTTTTTTTCATATTCCACTGCTGCTTTTCATAATCGAAATAGGGATGATAGCCCTGATGCCATAAAATTTTAAAGGCGTGGACAATATCCTCGTCACTGCCCCCTTCTTTTTCCTCAATTCCCACAAGTTTTTTTACTTTGTCAGACACGGGATCACTACGCCTAGTGGGTTTTGACATGAGGCACCATCCCCTGCTGGCTAGGGATAATTTTTGAAAGGTATCGGCGCTTTGGACAGCGGGAGTCATATGGGCGATAACAAGGTCAAAGGCAGCCTCAAAATCGCTAAATTTGAGGTCAATATCATGCCAATCTACACAATGAAAATCAACATTGGTGATGCCCTCATCCCTTGCCCTCTTCCTGGCTAAGTGAATCATTTTCGGGGAAAGATCCAATCCCAGGACTCTTTCACATTTCCCCGCCATGGCAAGGGCGTATTTCCCTGCACCGCAGCCAACATCCAGCACATGGGAATCCTCCTTCAACATCCCCCGCTGAAGCAGGATTCGGAGTAAGCCGCTGTCCTCAAAAGTCGGTAATATATACCCGCCAAAGCCCGCGGCCATAGAATCCCAAAGGTCAACGCTGGCCTGTTTGTTTTTCTACCTCAAAGACCATTTCCTAAAAACCTCTTCAATGGTCACCTGGACTCCCCCCCAGAAAAACAAAAAGAAACCATTATAAAGAGCCTGCCGGCCACCATTTAATAGTTTCATACTATTCTAACAAATTATTTAATTTTAACAGCCCCTTGATTACAGCT
>JAAYRB010000107.1 GCA_012519005.1 Clostridia bacterium | reverse complement strand
ACCCCCGCCATTTTCCAGCAGGATAACCCCGTTATACCCATCGAATTCGAATATATCGTCGTTAAATCTCTTGGCCCCACCTTCGAAAATTATATTAGTAAGTCTAATCTTTGATATGGCGGGCATGGCCTTCGCTCTCCTTTTCTAAGGAATATATAAACTCCAATATTTCCCTATTGTACTCCATTTCCATATAATATCTCTGGATAATAGCCTTTGCTTTTTCTGTCAATTGGATCTCATCATTACCAATTTCCTCTATTAATTCCTGATCAAGCAAGAATCTCTTCACGATGTTCATAAAGCTCATCCTGCTTGCAGTCCTAGCGGTTTGCTGGACATTTTCCTTTATATCATCCAGGGCATCCCATTTATCCACCACGGCAATCCAGTTGTATTCGTACTTTTTCTCCAGTTCCTTTAATTTTTCTTCACTATAAGCCGATAACGAAAGTATTTTATCATTGACACTACCAAGCCAGTCCTCCATTTTCAAGAAATCCCTCACGGCTTCCGCAGTCTGATAACTGTCATAGAACTCCCCAAATAAAATTATAATCGCCACATACATCATATATATATCAGCATTTATTGCCCTTGCAGGTAGATGTTTTGCCTTAAGGCTTTCATTGGATATGTGAAAAGGGGAATTAGTAGACAAGGGAATCATGTAAATCAAATCCCCTACCACTAAAATAGTACAATCCACTTCTCTTGCGAATCTATCCGTCAACCCTCTAATGTGATCGTCAGCTAAATAGAGCCTGAAATCATCCTTGTGGGCACTTTTACCCATGGCCAAAGTAGAGTACATTTTAAAGGCTTGAATTACCTGTTCCTGCTCATACAGCATCTGTCTTCCCCTCAAGTACCAATTTCATATTTTTTATGGAATACCTATCATTGGGCCGCAATTTTTCCGGAATTTCCACAACATATAGCCCCTCATACTTCCCTTCCAGTAAGGCCATGGCATCATTTAGTAAGAGATTTTGATTTTCCTGCCCTTCAATTTCCATAGGTGATTTATGATGAAGTAATAACCAGAAATCGTAAAAAAATCTATAATCAAGCATTTTTTCATCATCGCCTTCCCTTATGGAATTTATAAGTTCCTTTAGGGTGATGCTGTTTCTACCTTCCACGGATCTGAGAACCCTTTCCATGACAGTTTCAAAGTTTTTTTGCCAGATTCTGATATCCTCCTCCACTTCCCAATCCTCCATAGGCTTTGCAAAGGCGGAATCACCTTCCTCTAGGCCTTTTCTTTCAATACGCTGTCTCGAAAAAACCGAAAGAGGTGACCACAACTCCCCTTTTTCTAAAGAAAGAAAAGGTTTTACCAGCTTTTTGGAGGATTCAAGGGGTAATGGGGTAGAAAGAAGCTTGTTTACAATCTGCTCCCGGAAATTAAAGGAGTCGATACCCATATAATACAGGGATTCTTGGGCGGCATTTAAGGCGGTGGTCTTCATATCTATACTCTGGGACAGCAAGGCCCTGTGTTGATAGTGGACCTCCCCCAATTCCTTATCTATTTTGAGGATCAAAACATAGGCTTTTCTCATTTTTTCTTCATGGGTCTCGTGCTCTAGCCTTGCCCTGGTCTGCCTTATAAAGGATTTCAACTCTTCAAACTCTTCATTTTCCCGACTCAATCGGGAATGTATGTCATCGACAATTAACTCATAGCGTTGGTAAGTCTTATCGGATATGATATTTCTTTGGATTTCATGCTTTATCCTGGATATCTTATCCTGTAAACTTCTTACATCCATCCGCATCTCATCAATTTGCCGAAGGGCTCCTACAAATTCCCCTTTTTCCAGCTGTTTTCTCAAAATCAGTTGATTTATAGAAAGCTGAAATTCCGAAAAATATTCCTTGGTAGCAAAAACAAGCTCTAGACCTTGCTCGTCCAGCTCATAATATTGGCTGTTGGTCTCGGCATCAAAATGGGAAGCCCTGAGTATGGAATATTGGACAATTTCTTCTTTTCCTGTTTCCCAGTTATAAAAGATACGGTGATTCCTTTTCCCGCTAGGGGGGCGAAAAGACTGGATTATCTCCCTTGATAGTTTTAGATAATCGCTTCGGTTCAGTTCCATTTCCTCTTGGGCAAGCTCCATAAAAAACTGAGCAAGTTCCACGACCCCGGCTTTCCTGTTCCTGATAAGCATGTTTTCAAAGAAAAATATCAATGCCAAAAGTCCTAAGCCGAAATAATCTATGGGGTTACCATTGTTGTCCCTTCCGGTCTTTCTTTCTAAGCCATATAGGGTGTCGAACAATGCCAACCTTTGCATCCTGTCCCCGTAGTTTTCTGTAACATTTTTTATGGAAATATCCACGGCCCTCTCCCCCAAATATCCTTTAATTCTTCCTTCCCAAGCCCCTCCTGTGGAAGATAACCTTGGTTCAGGAACATTTCCTCCAAGACCTTTTTCTCCCCTTCAGGGAACAAGGCTTTAAAACATATGATGGCCTCCGGATTCCCTTGTTGGGTTTCCTTGCCCAAGGAATAATCCTTCTTGAGAAGCTCTTTATAAAAAGGTAGGGCCAATTCCACATCGTACTTCACCTTAAGCAAATGCCAAATGGAAATGCCCTCCGGATCTATATCACCAAAGTAATATACCCTGTGGCTGTCCCCTTCCAAGCCTATTTGTGTGGGCAGTCTGTCAATATTTGACGTGATCCCCCACCCTGAACCATATATTAGCGTAGTAAAATCCGTCTCCTTTAAATACGACAGCAGGGCATAAAAGGTGGCCTTATTCTCCACCGCCAAGTGGATATGCCGTGACTTATCGAACCTCCATGGATTGATGGCCAACATGAGCGGTTCGGGATTGGTGATGATCTTTAATTTATCCCACAGCCGGATTCTCTCAAGAAGTCTTTTACCTTCCTTTTCGTCTATCCATTTCTCATCCCCTGTGAGCTCGAAGGATCTTTCCTGTGCGGAGGCATAATCAGATGGCAGACCCTTCCGTTCTATCATGGCATTGATTTTTTTTATGTAGGGCAGGTCTTTGTTCCATTCCCTTTCATCCAATGAAAAATAGGTGTCTAGACAGATAGGGGGATTTAATCTGATACTGAAGCCTTGAATTTCAGCATTGAGGGTTTCCCTAAGGTAAGCTTTGTTGATGCGATAGCTGTTAAATAAGGGGAGGGATTTGCCATTGGTGCCCCGGGATTTCACAGGGTCAAGGATATTATCTTCCATAAGCCCTTGAATTGCCGCGGCAAGCTCTTCATAATCTGTGGTTCCTTTTACTTGCAGTTCTAAATCCGACAAGGGGATTGTCCTTTTTTTATAGGTTTTCAAGAAGTCAAGGATTTTATTTTCTGTTGAAATAATATCACCTGCAGAAGGGTTTATTGTAATTTTAATTATATCTTATTTTTTACGACAGCCAAGCCCATTGTCATTCCGAACGCATGCGAGGAATCTTTACTGTCGGCCCAAGCACCGGAGTCTAAAACCAGGATTCCTCGCTTTGCTCGGAATGACAACCACATACCGGGAATGACAGCCACATGCCAAAAATGACAACTATATTCTGGGAATGACAGCGTTCCAATTCCGCTGTTGTTCACAACATCTCTAATCATACTGCTTTTTCATTTCTGTAAGCCACTGCGGTAGGGCTTTATTTATCACCTTCATCGTATGGGGCAGCTGGGAGCCGGCTTCTTTGTTTTCGGCTTTTTCGTAGTCAATGCTTAGCTGTATTTCATCTATATAGGGGATAGTATCTTCTTTGGCTGTGGAGTATTGATCTAGGGATTTGAGCAAAACATAGCTGTCAAAGCCCCATTTTTCTGCAAATTTATCCGCTTCTTCCCTCACCTTTTGCATTTTCCAGTTCTCAAAGGCCTGGTCAAAATCCAGATCAGCCCTTAAATGTCCGGTTATTAACTCCTTTTCTACAAATTCCTTTAATAATTTAGCCTGCTCGGCCTGTCCCATATCACTTAATTCTTGGATTTCCTCATAGATTAGCCTCAGGGTCTCATCATCCACTGTTTGGATGCCTTTATCATTCTTGATCTTGGAGCCAATTAAACTCAATATATGCTTATCGTCTATTACCTGCCTTGTGGTAATTCTTGTTTTACCCCTTAGGGGGACTATGGGTTCTTCTATTATATCCTTCTCTTTATATGTCAGGTTTTTGTATGCACCTGTATATTTTAACCATCTATGCTCATCTATTTTAAACCTTTCATCATCCCATTCATATTCATAGTACTGCATGACCGTACCCAACTGCCCGCTGGCATCTATAAAGGACAGGATAAATAATTCCTTAGCTTTTTCATCGGATTCGAGGCTTTCCCATTGGCTGGGGTCGTCCAATGTTTTAATCATTTCCTCAATTTTTATGGACAGTTTCGTCACGGCAGTGTCATAATCTTCCACAATGGCCCTGGAATTTGTCCCACCGCTGCCGTATAATCTTAAAGCAGTATTAACTTGTTCCTCGGTCATTTTAGGATACTGGAAATTTACTATGGACCCAAATTCCTTACCCTTGCCATATATTCTGTTGGTTCTTGAGTAGGCTTGTATCAGACCCTGTAGAGCCAGCGGTCTGTCCACATATAGGGTGTTTAAAAACTTAGAGTCATAGCCCGTAAGCAGTTGATCCGCAACTATGATAAGGTCTATATTTCTCTTATTTCTGCCGCTGCCTCCGCGGGTACTCCGGAACACAATATCTTCAAAGTAGGCATCCTCGCCCTTTGCCTTATCCCCGCCGACAAATTCAATACCTGTAAAACTAGCGTAATCCTTGAACATCATTTCCACTATTTCCGGTGCTGTTTTGTCAGTTTCACTTTCACTGCCAAGACTGAAAGTCAGGGCTAGATTTAGATGCTCATCTCTTTCTTGGAGCTGTTTTTTAAACTCTTTAAAATATGCCAGGGCCCTTTTCTTATAGGCCGCGGTCAAGATAGCGTTGAATATCCTTCCCTTGGATTGATCCTCCCAATTATCTAGGATTCGTTCCACAACCCTTGGAATATGGGTTTCATCCTGATAAAAAAGAATACCCCTATCCTTAGCTTCCTTCTCTACTTCTAAATCGCTCCAACCATAGACAAGTCTCTCTATATCTAAATTTGCCATATCCGGTTTTTCTTCTTCTATCCGTGCCTTTATTTGTTCCCGGAGATCATCATAACTTACAAATTCCCCGGTATTGATATAGTCGACATTAAATCCCAGAACATTGCCGTCAGCAATGGCCTGATCTATGGTATATTTGTGGAGCTCCGGTCCGAAAAGCTTTTCAGTGGTATCTATGACCTGGGATTTTTCATCCACCATGCCGGTAACCTTGTTTTCATCAAATAAGGGGGTGCCTGTATAACCGTAAAAAAGCCCGTTTTTCTTGAAAAAGCTTTTTATATTGACCATCATTTCCCCCATGGTGGTTCTATGGGCTTCGTCTATGATAAAGACGAATTTTTTCTCGGACAGGCCAAAGTCTGCTCCTTCCATCAATTCCTTAACCAGATTGTTTAGTTTAAATGTGGTGGTTACTACAATGCCTCTTTTTTTGGATAGGAGCTGCTTCTTCAATTGATATGTGTGGCTGGTATCATCAACGGATACCGCCTCATAGGTGGAATATGCTTTGAAATTTTCACTGGTTTTCTTATCTAATTCCCTTCTATCCACCAGGAAAATCACTTTATCAAAGCCGCCCCGGGTGGAGAGGAATAGGGCCGTTTTAAAGCTTGTGATTGTCTTGCCTGAACCGGTGGTATGCCATACATAGCCACCGTGGGGGATTCTGTCCTCATTATCCCAACCAAAGGCGGCACCTTCCACAGCTTGCAGGGCATATACCTGATAGGGCCGCATTATCATATGCTTTCTGTTTTCCTCGTCCTCAGCTTCATCTATAATGAGATAATCACCCACCAGCTGATGGGCCATAGGGATCATTAAAAAGCTCGCAACGATATCCTTCCAGTGGTTGACGGGGTGATTATCCTTATCAGCCCAGCCGAAAACGAAGCTTAGATTGAAGTCATTGATGGTCTTAGGGGTTGCAAAATATCTGGTTGCTACTTCCGAAGTAATAACCATCATCTGAGAAAAAGCCATAAAGTTATTGGTATATTCCCCATCACCATAATATCTTTTAAACTGATAAAAAGCCTCGGTCAGGGATTTGTCGGCTCTTTTTTGTTCAATATTGATCAAGGGCAGTCCATTTATTAAAAGCAATATGTCAAATCTGTTGCCATTGGGGGTAGATACTTCCCTTGCTATGGTATAGCTGGAATCCCCGCCGCTAACCTGTGCTTTTTTAAAGATGGTTAAGGTTATTTGCTTGCGGGTAATTTTTGGGTTGTCATCTCTGTAGATGCCGTCTATTTTGCCCATGGAGCCTTCCATTGCCAGGATCTTGGCCGCCTCAAAGCTGTTGTCTATTTGCCCCACCTTTGCCATCACCTGTTGAAACTCGTTATCTGTAAGGGCGACACCTTCCAGCATATCGGTATTGATTCGATTGAGCTCCGAACGCCAATAGTCAATTAAGTCATTCACCGTAACCTTCTGTTTATTACCGTCTAAATCATCGGGAGCAACCCATCTGTATTTTTCCAGCTCGCGAACAAACCTTTCTTGAAAGTTCCGTTCTGATACCGTTT
>JAAYRB010000106.1 GCA_012519005.1 Clostridia bacterium | reverse complement strand
GATCTGTCAGAACTATGGCGGGTACTATCAATTTTAGCGGGACAAGGAATATGCGTGAATTATAGGAGCGGGGAAAGGAAGGAATTCCCCATCCACGAAATAATGGCGGTTGCTAATTTTGGTGAGCCAATCTTCCCAACTCTGATGCCCGTAGATAAAATTCGGAATGGGCCCAGTGATGCACCTTGGCATACGCTCATTGAGGCGGACAACTACCATGCCCTGCAATTGTTGGAATATCTCTATACGGGGCAGGTCGACTGTATCTACATAGACCCACCTTATAACACAGGGGCTAGGGATTGGAAATACAACAATGATTACGTTGATGCCAATGATAGCTGGCGGCATAGCAAATGGCTGGCGATGATGAACCGTAGATTAAAAATAGCCCGACGCTTATTAAATTCTGAAACTGGAGTGTTGATTGTTACAATTGATGAAAACGAAGTGCACCATTTGCGTGTTTTGTTAAGCAAGATTTTCCCTAATGCACATATCCAAATGATAACAGATGTGATCAATTATAAAGGTGTATCGCAGGATCGTTTCGCTAGGGTTGAAGAGTACATCATATACGTTTTTATGCCTTTGGCAAGTGTCTCAAATTGGCATGATAAAATGCTTGGCGAAGACGAAACTTTTTCAAAAAAGGTAACTTGGGCCTCTTTGCTTAGAAGGGGTAGTGATTCATACAGGGAAGATACACCTAACCTGTTTTATCCTATATTAATTGATGAGGAAAATAATCGAGTTGTTAAAGCAGGGGCCGTCTTGCCACTAGGCAAGCATCCCGATTATGATGCCACCATAGAAGGTTATAAAGCTGCCTGGCCTGTTCGGACCGACTTGTCTGAAGGGCGCTGGGCCATGGGCAATAATACCCTGAATGAAATGATTGAACTTGGATATGTAGATGTGGGGAAATATGATGCCAAGCGAAAAACATGGCCTATTAGATATTTATTTAGAAAACAACGTGAACAGATAGAGCGTGGCGATATAATTATTACAGGTCGTGATGAGATCACAGGTGCTGTTAATGTGGAGTACGCCAAAAAAACAGAGCAACTGGTTCGGACTGTATGGTACAGAAATTCGCACAATGCTGGAACTTATGGGACTGATATGGTTACGAACATCTTCAATAAGCCCAATCCTTTTCCTTTTCCAAAATCAGTTTATGCAGTGCACGATGCTATAGGTGTTGTGGCCAAGGACAACCCTAATGCTTTAATCCTAGACTTCTTCGCCGGTAGCGGCACCACCCTAAATGCCGTTAACCTTTTGAATGCGGAGGACGGCGGAAGGCGTTGCTGTATTATGGTAACTAACAATGAAGTAGCAGAGGATGAAGCGAAAACATTGCGTGCTAAAGGCCTGATGCCCGGGGATGACGAATGGGAAAAACACGGTATCTGCCAGGCTATAACCTGGCCCCGTTCAAAATATACAATCCTTGGCCAGCGGGATGATGGAACGGAAATTGAGGGGGAATATTTTACTGGCAAATTTGTTGAAAAGGAAAAACCGCGCAATTTTTATCATATCGATTTTGCCCCAGGCGAGGTGTTTACAACCGCGGCCAGGAAAAAGCGGTTTGTTAGAATAATAGAGGGAATACCGCAATCGCTAGTAAGACCTGATTCAGCATTTATTTTATCTGATAATGAAAAACATTTCGTCTCGGTCCTATTTGATGACACCCAGGCAGATGCCTGGCTTGATGCCTTAACTGACCACGAACATATTACTGATTTTTATATTGTAACTGAAAGACCGGCTAATTTTAACAGGATCAAGGATCAAATCACTGATTTACTGGGGCCAATGACAGTTACTGAGGAGGAAAAGAGGCCCATCAAGGATGGGTTTGAGGCTAATCTCGAATATTTCCGGCTAGAGTTTTTAGATAAAGACCGCGTTGCTTTGGGCCGTCAGTTTCGTGAAATTTTGCCCCTTCTTTGGCTTCGTTCCGGTGCCGTTGGGCCGCGTCCGGAGCTGCCGAGTGAAGGGTCTGTCCCGGCAATGCTTATATCCAAAGATAACTCCTTTGCGGTGCTGGTTGACGAGACGTATTTTGCAGATTTTCTAGAGGCCTTAAATGGCCAAGATGGGATAACCCATGTTTACTTAGTGACAGATGCCGAGGAAGCCTTTCAGGAAATGGCCAGCCAAATAAAAGTTCCCCATGTTATTCAGCTATACAGAGATTATATTGAAAACTTCGTGATTAACAGGGAGGGGGGAAGATAGCATGAAAGTTGAATTGTTCGATTTTCAAAAGGATGCCCGGGCT
>JAAYRB010000105.1 GCA_012519005.1 Clostridia bacterium | reverse complement strand
GATTTAAATAGTACTACGCCAAATATTTTTTTAACTGACAGCAAACCCGGATTTCCTCGTAAAAGGCAACCCAGACCAGTCGTGAAAGGCCGGCAGACTGTCCCTAAACAAAACCACCCACTTTAACCCGGTCCGCTTGTAAGTTTAAATTATTTATTACGTATTATGGCAAAGGAGGTATGGTAAATGCAATGGCACACTAAGAGGAGTTTTATTTGGTTGTTGCTGCTTATTTTTACCATTGTAATTATAGGCGGATGCAATGAGGTTCCACAGTTGGAAGCGGATAAGGACGTGTTGGCTGATTATGCATTAACAGCATATGAATTTGCACCTTATAAAGAAGTGACAGTTAATGAGAAGCCGAATCTAAAACCTTACAAAATAGATCCCAAACTGCAAAACGTGGAAAATGCCGATCGGTTTGTTTTTTCCCAAGATGCCCAGGATATTTTGGTGAAAAACGGTTTTGTGGTTTTACCGGGTCATTTCTCAGAGTTTTTTATGGTATATGAATTTAATCGTTATGATGTAGTACCTAATTTTATTACAACTGATGCGATGTTGCATAATTATCATCTTTTTTTTGAACATCTGCTCAAAACTGTAGAAGAGGAGCAATTAATACCGGAGTTGAAAAAACTGAATAAGGGAATGGTTGAGGTTTCACAGGAACACTACAAATTGCTGCGAAATACTGTTTGGGAAAATGCGGCTAAACGCAACTTGGCTTTTTTCACCGTTGCCAGTTTGCTAACTGATCCCCAATCAGTTATACCTGCCGGAGTAGAAAAGGAAGTGCAAGCAGAATTAAAACTGATTAAGGCCCAAAATGCAACTGCCATTTCACCGGTCATGAAAATAGGACAAAATGCCGATCTAGTGCAGAATCTAAAAGAGGATTACACACAATACATACCACGTGGGCACTACACCCGCAGTGAAGAGTTAAAGAGCTATTTTCAGACCATGATGTGGTATGGACGAATGACATTTCGCCACAAAGATGAAGATGAGACCCGTTCCGCTCTTCTGATGACTGTCGCATTGCAAAATGAGGCTAATCAAAAGGCCTGGGAGAAAATCTATCAGACAACCGATTTTTTTGTCGGCAGCAGTGATGATCTTGGGTTTTATGAATACCAGGAAATTGCCCAAAAGGTTTATGGGACTCAAATAAAGTTGGCGGAATTAAAAAGCGATGGGCCCAAATGGGTAAAGTTTAGAGAAGAGGTTCTGGAAACCAAAGGACCGGCAATAAATTCAATTCCTATTTTTGATGCTCAACTGCAGCCTGATAGGGATAGAGAAATAAGCGGTTTTAGATTTATGGGGCAGCGTTACACTATTGATGCCGATATCTTTCAACGGCTAATTTACCGTGAAGTGGGTGAAAATCCACAAGGAGAACGCCGTTTATTACCTAAAGGATTAGATATTCCGGCAGCTTTAGGTTCGGCTGCAGCAGAGAGTATCCTAAAGGATATGGGGGAATATCAGTACCAAGACTACCCACAGCAAATGGGCAAAATGCAAAAATATCTAAAGGAATTAGAAAAGGATAATTGGCACCAGAATTTATATTGGAACTGGATTTATACGTTAAAACCCCTAGCTAAGGATGTTCCCACAGGCTATCCATCGTTTATGCTAAATAGTGCCTGGGCCCGCAAACAATTGACCACGTTTTTAGGCAGCTGGACAGAATTGAAACATGATACCATCCTTTATGCCAAACAGGTTTATGCTGAAATGGGTGGTGGGGGTATTGCTGATTATGATGACAGAGGCTATGTAGAGCCTAACCCACATCTATACGGCAGGCTGGCGGCATTATCTGCTTTAACCCGTGATGGTCTTCTGGCCAGAGGTCTAATAAGCGAGCGGGATACCGAAAGCCTAGAACGGATGGAAGAGTTAGCATTAAAATTGAAGACAATTTCTGAAAAAGAACTGCAAGGCTCATCTCTGACAGATGAAGAATATGATTTAATCAGAACATTCGGCGGCCAATTAGAACACTTTTGGATGGAGGCTTTGCGTGACCAAGGTTCAATCCGGGGACAGCTTTTAAATGATAACCCGGCTGCATTGGTAGCAGATGTAGCCACAAGCCCACCTAATGAGGTGCTTGAGGAAGCAACCGGACGCATTAATATCATTTTCGCAGCAGTTCCCGTAGACGGCAAACTGCG
>JAAYRB010000104.1 GCA_012519005.1 Clostridia bacterium | reverse complement strand
TGCAAACTTAATGAGTCATATACTGGTGGGAGCACCTCTGTGCCATCAAGCTTATAAAGCCCGCTCATCCCGCCCTTCTCTACCAAAATATAGGGATGCTCAGCGTGCTCTGGCGCCCAATAACGAATATTGTCAAATGTGGGCTCAACTAAAACCCCCTCATCCGCGAAATACCAACCACGTAATTTTCCTTTGTGCACTTTGAGTACATTGGTAGCTACCCACTCATTGGATTCGTCCTTGCGGGCTTCAATACTATAACCATCATATTGTGCTGGCACTAATACCGTCCCGCTTAAATCACGCAGTTCTACCTGGCCCTTCTTATTATGGTGAACAAGAAAATAATCCTGTCTTAAGCGGCTGATGTACTCCGCCCGTTGCCAAGGCACGACATCAGCACCTGATGCATCCAGAATCGCGCGCTTGTCCTCCTTTGCCACCTCTATATAGAGATTTTGACCGGAATAATTATCGAGCTCGTAAACCCCCGTTAATTCAAAATCCGTGAGTTGCTGACCAGCCCTATTAAACAAGGCAAAGCGTCCCCCTTTTTTAAGGGCCATAAAGTCATTTAACACAAGAACGTCATCGTAATCCTTATTAAAATAATGTGTTCCTGTACCTAAATGAATCAACAGTTCTTGCCCATCACGCTGCAAATTTACCACCCACTGATCACCACGCATAAAACGATGCTGAGGAAACTCATACTCAAAGGGCAGCCGTAGCTGCCCGTCAAACCCTACCAGCCCCCAGTGGCCGTCCTTTTTGGCATAAAAGTATTCCGGCTTTGAGCCACACCCCCCGCAATAACTGATCTGATCAAATTTGGTAGGAATCACGAGCTCTCGTGAGCCCCCTTCATAAACGCCCCACTGCCCCTTTTGTTGTACAGCAAAAAAATTTTGGAACCCAAATGACCGTACATCCTGATATTTAGTAGGGACCAACTCTTTACCTTCGAAAGAAAATAAGCCCACCAGCCCATCTTTATAAGACTTTAATATTTGGCAGGGTCTTTTTTCCAAATAATCATAGTCAGCCTCTATCAACCATTGTCCCGTATGCGGATCTACCAACCCCATTTTTTGATCACGCGCCACTAAATAGTGCGCTATGACACCCTCATCAAAAGAGTTCAACTGATAGCAGCCTCTTTGCTGAGCAGTCAGCACAGTATCTAATTGATGATCGAACAGACGCTCGCCCTGCGTATTAATATAAAAGGTCTTCCCAGCTTGCTCCACACGAGCCAACCCACCTTGAAAAACGGACACGGCATCATAAGCCTTGGGGTTGCTCGCCATTAACATCTCTAGAAAGCCAGCCTGCTGACGCTCTACTTCCGTTAATGACGCCTCGGCTTTATCATCCCGATTCGCTGAAATCTCCGCATTTTCTTGTGCCGCACCTTGCTTATCAGGCATAGGTAGGTCATGAGTATGCCGCTCTGCCATCTTTTCCTCGCGCACCTCCTCCCAAAGAACCACATTAAAACTATCCTCAGGAGCACGTAATAACGCAGCAGAATCGATGGGATGGATACTGATGGCCTCTTTATTAACTCGTAATTGGTGCCCCTCTATAGACATGCTACTTGACTGTTTTAACGCATACCCTGGCACACCCAAGTCTTTGAGTTGATAAAACCACGAAGGTAGCTCAGAGCTCACCCAATACAGCACCTCTGCGATGCTCTCATCGTCGTCTTGCTCATCCCAATAACGAACCTGCTCCACCTCAAAACCTAGAATAGGATCATGCGCTTGAGTGGTTGTTTCCACATGTGCCCATTGACTGTCATGAGCGCCCTCACCTAGAGCATCATTCTGGTATTGCGCAAATGTGAACTGGTAAATCACAGGGTCACCAGTGTGATACACAAATAGCGCATCAGCAGATTGATCATAAATAACATTTTCACCTCCTAGCTCGGAATCAAAGTGGTTATATACTGCATCCGAAAAGCGCTCGATAATCCTTTTCTCTGCCAGCGAGGTATTTAATGCCTGAATATCAGCAACAAAATCTGGGGCGGCCGTTTCCTCTTCCAGCAAGGTCACATACACACGTGAAACCACCTCCCAAGCGCCGGTGATCTCCTCGGTCGTCCATTGGGGTGACACAGTCTTTGCGTCTGCTCCGCTATTTCCCGCATGAGCTTCGTTTTTTTGTGTCCAAATAAAAGGCTGCATTAACAGTATAAAAGCCAACAAAAAAACATATGAAAATCGAAAAAAACGACCATAAATATTATTAATTATCAATTCAACCTCCCCTCTCAATAGCCCACCAAAACCCTTAATTTTTTTAGCATAAGTAATAAGAACGTTGTAAAAATTAAGCAAACAGGACAATAAAAAACAACAAAAGATTTATTTAAAAATCG
>JAAYRB010000103.1 GCA_012519005.1 Clostridia bacterium | reverse complement strand
TTCGGAATGATTTTATTGTATACCCCTCCCTTTATATTTTGCGCGGATCACATTTTATATGGGTTTATTTATTCCTGTTTTCAGTTCAGATCCCTTGCTTGAGAGCAATCATTTGAATGAAATTGAAGTATTGTCCATTTTCGGCTTCCATCATTTTCACGTCTTCTTTGGCATGGGGATCGGGACTGGCGAGCCATTCAGCCCAGGCTTGCTTGCAACAATTCATTTCCCTGATATCCACTATCTTAATACCCCCGGCTTTACTCCATAGATTTTCCCACCAGGCAAGAGAATGTATGGTCCTTGCCATCTCATCATTCCAAAAAGGCTTCATTTCATCAGGAACATTTTCCCCAAATTCATATTTTATACCGGGGATGGCAACAGCGATGTAACCGCCCTCTTTAACCAAAGGGATAAGTGACGGAAGCATTCCCGCAGTATTACCAAAATAATGGTAGGCATCCACAGTGAACAACAAGTCAAAATACCCGTTTGCAAAAGGTAGTCCTTTAGTCGCATCAACGGAAATCGGCATGGCTTCACCATCAATCCCAAGAGATTTAAAACGCCTATAGTTTTCGGTTGGCGAAATCCATAAATCGGCGGCAAAAACGGATGCGCCATATTTTTTCACCAAGAACATCGTGGAAAGGCCGCGCCCACAGCCCAGATCGAGGATCCTCATACTGTCATTGATGTTTAAGCGCGATGATAATTCCTCCGATAATCTCATGGCGTTTGGCCCCATCATTGTTGCTTTTAGGAATTCAACATTTTTATCATTGGACATAAACTGATCCGTAAATGGATACATGGTATTCCTCCGAGCACTTATTTACTCACGTATAAAACTAGTTATGGTTCCTATATTGTATACATTTGGGGAACTTTGCGATATTAAATCACAATCATGAGCCTTCCCAATTAAATATACGCCGCCATTTGGGCAGGAGCATAAACCTAATCTTAAAGGGTGGCTTTCATTACCAGAATACCAGCTCTCAGACACCGAATAAGTGGCCTCCCGCAGACCGGATTCGTGGCTCAATAGCGACCTAGAGTAATCATCCCCAAAAAGCTACAGTTTTAAGATAATATTTTCCTTATTCACCCATAAAAAGCGGAAATACAATCCGTATCAAAAGACAGCCTATCAGTCATAGTGCTCGCCCCCTTAGAAGGCGGGTCCATATACAACATCACCTCTTAAGGCGTCCAATAAATTCCATATGGTTCCGCTGTTTTCAGGCATGGAAAAAGCCCCAAAAACCGCATCCACAATCCCGGGAGGCTTATATACGCATTTAGGCATTATGTTAATAGTTTTAATCCTATACCATTTCCATACTGCTTCTGAATATCCCTATCAGAAGGTCAAAAAAGTTAGTTGGGCCATTAAGCTAGGACTTTAGCGGTCTTTTCACTCCCAACTCACTTTTCTGGCCATTCACTTATAATCTCGGGGTTCCCTTCAGCTCCTACTAGCTTTTTTGGGCCGCAGGCTACTATAATGCCCCCCGGAACAGGGACATGAAAAAGGGGAAGAAAAAAGAACACTTACAAACCTGAATTTAAGTCCAAAGTTGTCATGGAACTGC
>JAAYRB010000102.1 GCA_012519005.1 Clostridia bacterium | reverse complement strand
GATGATGTTTAGGCATCTTCCCGCCGGTGTCCCAGCTAGATCTCCCGTGGGTGTTGTGGGCGAGTCTGCTTCCCTCGTCACCAGGGAGGGGGGCGTGAGGAGGGAGGAGGGGCGGCTGGTGGTGGTGGCCAGTGAGGACGAGGCCCCCCGCGAGGGGCAGACCTTTCTACTGGGTGCTAGGACCACCTTGGGTCGTTCGGATGAAAATCATGTGGTTATCCAAGACCCCTACTCTTCACAGAAACACGCCGCGGTGTTTATTAGAAATGGACAGTACTGGGTACAGGATCTGGGAAGCAAGAATGGTACTTTTTTAAATGAAGTCCCTTTAAAAAAACCCACCGTCCTTGCGGATGGCGATCAACTGCGTATCGGGGGAATTATCTTTAAGTTTATAAAATGGACATAAGAGAATCTGGGTAGCCATGGGATGGGGGTTTGCAGGATGCCCGTTGGGGTAAAAAATTATTTTCGAAAAATAGAAAGAAAGCTGCTGATTCTTGTCAGCATCTACACATTGTTAGGGGCGGGGGTTCTATATATGCTTGGGCTGGCTCCGTCTCTCAATGTGATCATCATAGGTGCTTTGATCACGGTCTTCACTTTTTGGGCCTTGAATTACTATTGGTCATTGATGGATTATAGGGGGGATCCCTTTTTATTTCCCTTGGTGGCACTCTTTGCTTCTACTAGTCTGATTTTTCTCTGCCGTTTAAATCCAATTTATGCGGCTCGGCAGTTCGTCTGGCTCATGGGGGGGCTTCTGGTGCTGTTGACCATGACCCGGCTTCTGACTAATTATTGGGTGCTGGCCCATTATAAATATATTTACGCATTAGCGGGAATTGTCGGCCTTGTGCTTCCCATATTTTTTGGTGTGGAGCAGGGCGGAGCAAAAAGTTGGCTTGACCTGGGTTTCTTTTCCCTCCAGACCTCGGAGTTTGTGAAGATTCTGCTGGTGCTTTTTCTAGCCTCCTTTTTGACGGAAAATCGTCTTCTCTTGACTGAGGGGACTAGGACAGTGATGGGTGTGGGTCTTCCCACAATAAGAGAATGGGGGCCCTTGGTGATTATGTGGGGGGTTTCCCTCATATTATTGATCTTCCAGAAAGATTTAGGGACAGGGCTCATTTATTTCAGCACCTTCCTTTTTATTGTCTATGCCAGCACCGGCCGGGCTTCCTATGTTTTAATTGGCGGCCTGATGTTTTTGACCGGTGCCGGTGCCAGTTACAGCTTTTTCCACCATGTCCGCATGAGGGTGGAGATTTGGCTGGACCCCTGGCAGCATATTGAAACCTACGGTTATCAGGTGGCACAATCCCTATTCGCCATTGCTGCCGGGGGAATCGCCGGTGCGGGCATAGGGGCTGGGCTGCCGAGATATATTCCTGCAGTGCACACGGATTTTATTTTTGCGGCTATCACGGAGGAATTGGGTCTAGCCGGGGGCATAGCGCTGATCATCATGTATATAATTTTTGTTTATCGGGGATTTGTCATAGCCCTTCAGGCCGGGGATGACTTTTCCTCTTTGCTGGCAGTGGGTATCACCTCCCTTATGGGATTGCAGTCCTTTATTATTTTGGCCGGGGTTACAAAGATGCTGCCCCTGACCGGCGTTACTTTACCCTTTATAAGTTATGGCGGCAGCTCCCTGGTGGCAAATTTTATTATTCTTGCATTGCTCCTCAATATTTCCCACGCAAACAATACCATCAGAGAAGAGAGACCCGCCCCGGCTTTAGAATCTGAATTGCAGGCGGTGTAGAAGATGAGAAAAAACATCCGTCACTTATGTTTTGCGCTCATTATTTCCTTTGCTATTTTGGGTTTATACATGGGTTATATAAATATATTCATGGGCCCGGCCCTGGCCACGGATCCCCACAACCGCCGTTTGGCGGCTAGGGAAGCGGGGATACATAGGGGTACCATTTATGATCGGCGGGGTGAGCCTCTAGCTTTGACAGAAGATGGGGAGAGAATTTATCCTTTGGGGGAAAAGGCGGCTCATGTCATAGGTTTTGTGTCCCAGAGATATGGAAGGACGGGTCTAGAATCCGTATATGATGGGTATCTGTTGGCCATGACCGGCGAGGCTGGAATGGAGGAGCTGATAGATCGCCTGATGGGGAGAACCAGGGTGGGTAATGATATAACTGTTACCATTGATTCCCGTTTGCAGAGTCTTGCCATGGAACTTTTGGGCGATCAGCGGGGGGCAGTGGCGGCCCTGGATCCTGCCACCGGTGCTGTTTTGGCTTTGGCAAGCACACCAAGCTTTGATCCCAATATTCTTGGACAGCCAAGGGATGCACAGAATAACTACTATGAAACTTTGCAGGGGGATGAAGATTCCCCATTATTAAATCGTGCCTCCCAGGGTGCCTACCCTCCCGGCTCCGTGTTCAAGCTGGTGGCCGGGGCTACGGCTTTAGAAGCCGATGGGAACGCGGCAAATAAGAGAATTAAATGCCGGGGAAGCATAGAGGCCGGTGGGTTCCAATTACCTGACATCGCCGTTCACGGCGAAGTGGACTTCGCCCGGGCCATGTCTGTCTCCTGCAACAGCTTTTTTGCCACTGTGAGTATGGACGCAGGGAAGGATGCCTTTTATCGTACTGCACAGAATTTCGGATTGACCAAAAACCCCTGGGAGGGTAGTCGGTCTGAGATACCTTACAGGCCCGGAAGCCTGAGCAAGCCGGAAGAAATGGATAAGGCTATGCTGGCCTCTTCTGCCATCGGGCAGGGGGAAGTGTTGGTGAACCCCCTTCAGATGGCCCTGATAACTGCCGCCGTGGCAAACAGCGGAGAAATCATGAGGCCCTATTTGCTGGAAAGTGTGCATGGCCCTAGCGGGGAGCCCCTGTTCAGGACTGCTCCCGGGTCATGGCTCACCGCCATGAAGCCAAGGTCGGCGGCGGTGATTAGGGATGCCATGGTAAAAACTGTGAGGGAGGGGACCGGGACCAATGCCGCAATCCCTGGAACGACGGTGGCGGGGAAAACTGGATCCGCACAAAATCCCCATGGTGACGCCCATGCCTGGTTTGTGGCCTTTGCCCCGGCGGAGAATCCCAGGATTGCTGTGGCAGTCATCGTCGAGAACGGTGGGACAGGAGGTAGGGCCGCCGCACCCATTGCAAGGGAAATTATCCGGGAGGAACTGAAGTCGCCGGTACGCCCCTAAGGGGGCAAAATTTCCAGCAGCGCAGGATATGAATGATATTTCGCCCACAGGGGCATTTATTGGAGTAAGGGGACTGGTGATAACAATTTGAGGTGATGGATAATGATTGGGAGACAATTGGGAAACCGATATGAGATACTCGAGAAACTGGGCGGCGGTGGTATGGGAATCGTCTATAAGGCCCGGGATGTATTTTTGAATAGATTCATTGCTATCAAGGTGCTTCGCCCAGAGTTTTCTTCCGATGAAGATTTTACCCGGCGTTTCCGGCGGGAGGCCCAGGCCGTCGCAAGTCTTTCCCATCCTAATATAATAGCCATCCATGATGTGGGACAGGAAGATGAAATCCACTACCTGGTAATGGAATATGTGGAGGGTGAGGATCTAAAAACCTTGATCCGCAGGGAAGGGGCATTGTCACAGGACAAAGCTGTGGAAACAGCCGTTCAGATTTTGGCTGCCCTGGAACACGCCCACGGAAACAACATAGTTCATAGGGATGTGAAGTCCCAAAATATAATGATCACGAAAAACGGCCAGGCCAAGCTGATGGATTTTGGTATCGCAAGGGAATTTACAGCCGCCACTGTCACTATGACGGATACTGTGCTGGGATCAGTTCATTACCTATCCCCGGAACAGGTGAAGGGGGAGCCGGGGAGCCCAGCTTCGGATATTTATTCCCTAGGGGTCGTCCTTTATGAGATGCTCACCGGCAGGGTGCCTTTTAGGGATGAAAGCGCCATCGCCCTGGCATTGAAGCATGTCCAGGAAAACCCCGAACCCCCCTCCAAATACAATCCTGCCCTACCGCCTACCATGGACCAGATGGTCCTGCGGGCAATGTCAAAGAATCCCCATGATCGTTTTTCCAGTGCAGGGGAAATGTCCCTGCTGCTTAGGAGTGGGGGGTTGGGTATTGAGGACGACATGGCCACCCGGGTGATCCACCCGGTGAGGGATTTTCAGGATATAAGAGACCCCGTGGAAGATTTTGAGGAAGTAGGGGCGGCCCCGGCTGAAAAAATCATAGAGCCCAAGGCTGCTTCAGGGAAACGCCGAGCCGCTCGCCGCGTCGCATTGGCTGCTTTGGTGATGCTGTTGTTTTTCGGAGGACTCATTGGCTTATATCATTTCTTCAGCCAAAGCCTACATGCCGGCGAGGTTGAGGTGCCCGATGTCACGGGGATGCATGTTACGGAGGCCAAGGACTTATTGACAAGTCAGTATGATCTTCAGGTTAATGTCAATCGGGAAAACCACCCGGATATTCCTGTTGACTTGGTGATTGAACAGGATATTACCCCGGGAACTAAGGTTAAGAGGAATTCCCTGGTGACATTGACTGTGAGCACGGGGCCTGACCTGCGATCCGTACCTAATTTGCATCAGCTGACTCTAGCGGAGGCTAGGGATCGTTTGGAGGAACAGGGTTTGGTTCTTGCGGAGCCTGTCAAGAATGAATACAGTGATACTGTTCCCGAGGGCTATGTTTTCCGTCAAAACCCCGCCTCTGGGGATAAGGTCCCCAAGGGAAGCGAAGTAAATATTTATATTTCCAAAGGGCCTAAGCCGGGAAGTGTTGTTCCGGACCTTATTGGTTTAACTTTGGAGAAGGCCCAAAAGGAACTGGAAAAAAACAACCTCCAACTGGGTGCCGTGGAATGGGTGGATAATAAGGAGCATGGTAGGGGCATAGTCATTGATCAAGAACCCAAGGCCGGCACCATGATCAGGGAGGATACTCCGATAAAGCTGATTTTGAGCAAGGGGCAGGCAGAACCTTCGCCGGAAGATGAAGCAAGCGATGTTAAGGTCAAGGTAAATGTTCCTAAAGATGATGAGGATCACCATGTGGAAATAACGGTGACTGATATTCGTGGTACTAATTCCGTGTATTCAAATACCATCCCCTCCGGGGAAAAGGCGGAGGTGGTGGTGAGGTTTTACGGTAGAGAGGGTACAGTGAAGGCATATATCGATGGAAAGCTGGAGAAAGAAAAGGTCTTCAAAGCTTCAAGATAATTGCCTGTGGGGGGTGGGCTATCATGCCCGCCCCAAATATTGGCTGTATTATTATCAAGGTATTTTTATTGACAATATTGTGCAGAAATATTACAATAAAGATTATACAGGATATAGATTAAGATAAATTTGCGGAAGTAGCTCAGTGGTAGAGCATCGGCTTCCCAAGCCGAGGGCCGCGGGTTCGAACCCCGTTTTCCGCTCCAAATGTTAGATCCCTCCTAAAGGGGAGGGGTTTTTTATATTGTAATTAGATCGGTTGTCACTCCAAGCCCATAGGTGTTATGTGGGGCTTCAAAGTGTCATTTCAAGCCCATAGGTGTTACGTTGGGCTTCAAAATGTCATTCCGAGTGAAACGAGGAATCTTGGTTTTGGGGTTTTGGCCCAGGGGGCTGTTAGGATAAGATTACTCACCTTCGTTCGAAATGACGGTGGGTTGTGGATATTATACCAGGCTTCAAAATGTCATTCCGAGCAAAGCGAGGAATCTTTGTTTTTCATAATTATCCCCCTTAAGATTTTACTTCCTTATATTTTTCCACCTTCACAGTTTTTGCCATGTCTATTTTCTATAACGCAAAACACGAAAAGTGTTATGAGAATAACAAATGGAGTTGTACCATATTCCATCAATCCAAAGTACGGCAATATTAAGTACAGAAGTATCAGTGACTTCGTTACTATTCGAAAGATGATAAGATTTTTGGGGTGCTTTTTATTATCCAAGTTATTCCCTCCTTTTTTCAGAATATCCTTAACTCTAATCCAATTTTTTTAACAAAGGTATAAAATCTATTGTTCCTCATCAAAAAGAATTCTTGAATAATCCCTTCTTGCATAAAGAATTCGATAAATACTAACATAAACATCATCTACTTTATAAAAAATGATGTATTTACCACTAACCAAAAATCTATAATCAGTTATAATATCAATCCGTGAAGACAGCCTGGTACCCATATGGGGAAAATCCTTTAGTTTTTCATAACTGTCGGCAATACCTGTAAGTGTTTCTTCAGCGGCCTTCGGGTTTTCCAGTTCTTCAGTAATATATTCTTTAATTTCTAGCAAATCTTTTCTTGCTAAGGGGTTTATTCTTAACTTACGCATAAGCTATATACCCAAGTCCCGGCGAATTTCTTCCCCGGATGACCATTCATCACCGGTTACGACTGCCTGATCCGCTTCCATTAATTTTGATAGTAATTTTATCGTAGCTTGGTTTTTTTGATATTCCTTTATATCTAGTATTACATATTTGCCCCTACCGTTTTTAGTTAAAAAGACAGGCTCACCAATTTCTATATCTTTCAAGACTTCAGTATAGCTCCATAAATCTGATACCGGTTTTATATTTGGCATAATATCATCTCCTTTGCTGATATTATCATAGCCATATCTTACTTAAAATACAACTACATATTTATCTGCATTTAAAGTCATAACCTATTTAATCGGCAGTTTCACGAGGGGATCCTTCTTATGATTCTTGAGTATAAGATTCCTCACATACGTTCGGAATGACGGTGCGTCAGATTCCTCACATACGTTCGGAATGACGGCGGGCGAGGACCTGGCCCCGCCGGATCATTCAGCTTCATTGAGCAAATTGTCCTCCTGCCCTATATCTCTAGCACATTTTGGGCAAACCACGGCTTTCGGGTCAATATTCGACATGCAGTAGGGGCATTGGTATCTTGATTTCATAATCAATGAATGAGGCAGCGCGATGATAAAAAGCAGCACACCATAGATATACCAGCCCAGAAAACTCCTTCCCTTTTTCCTGGCAATCATGCCGGGGATGATGCCAAGTATCATTGCATATAGGAGAGCACCCATCTTAATACCTCCCTGATGGTTTTTTAGTACCTAGGGCAAATACATTGCAGGCAGATATTTACCCCATAACATTGGGATATTGCTTCCCATGTATTATATAGTAGATAATTGAAATAGTTTAGCATAATTTGCCTTAAACTACTCGATTCCTTTCCCGGTGGGCAAACGAAGGATTAAGGCCCGCGACTATCTAATTTATCTATGGAGGCATGAAATCAGCGACCGCAAGAGGTGGTTTGTAATTTGGATAAATATATCAATCGGATTATCCATGGGGACTGTGTAGAGGTCATGGCCGGGCTTGAAGAAAAGAGCGTTGATCTCATCTTTGCAGATCCCCCATATAATCTACAATTGGATCAAGAGCTTTACAGGCCCAACGAGACCAAGGTAAATGGGGTGGAGGATGCTTGGGACAGCTTCTCCTCCTTTAATCAATATGATGAATTCACCAATGAATGGCTCAGTGCCTGCCGTCGGGTGTTGAAGGACACGGGGACTCTATGGGTGATAGGCAGCTATCACAGTATTTTCCGGGTGGGCAAAGTATTGACGGATCTGGGCTACTGGATTTTGAATGACATCCTTTGGATCAAAACCAATCCCATGCCCAATTTTAGGGGTGTGAGGTTTACCAATGCCCATGAGACTCTCATCTGGGCGAAAAAATCCAGGGAACAGAAGAAGTATAAATTCAACTATCAGGCCATG